>NZ_JBEYYR010000006.1:0-326316 GCF_040645635.1 Streptomyces sp. NPDC046727 | reverse complement strand
GATGGCCCTGCGGGCCACCCTTGACCCGGCCCGCTCCAGCACGGGCAAGAAGCGAGCGAGCGGCCCGCAAGAGCAGTGGCCCAGCCCGGCACCGGACCCCTGGGTGGGCTGAGTGCGGGGTGTCGGCTGAGGGGGGCGCGGTCGCGCCTCGCCTGCACGCCGGGCGGCCTGGCGGCTCGCCGGCCGGTGGACGGTGCGCCCTCGCGCCTCGCCCGCACGCCGGGTGAGCTCGGCGGCTCGCCGGCCGGTGGGCGGTGCGCCCTCGCGCCTCGCCCGCACGCCGGGTGAGCTCGGCGGCTCGCCGGCCGGTGGGTGGGCGGGTGAGGTGCGGCGGGGGTGGTGATTGGCGGGAATGGGCCGCGGGGCTGGGGGGTGGGGTGGTTGGGGTGGCTCGTTGCGTGGCCCAGATTCGCCAATGCTTGCCGTCGGGTGGGTGTGGGGGTGGTGGGGGAGGTCAGGCGGGCTGTAGGACGCAGGTGCCGGCCACGTCGCCCGTGACGCCGTTCTTCGTGATCTTGACCCAGCGCGTGCTGGTGATGCCGCACGCGGTGTAGGGGCCGCCGTAGAACACCTGGCAGGGCGAGGACGCGGTCTGGTCCTTGTTGAGCTGGGCCAGGGCCGTGCCGCTGGTGCTCGGGCGGTCGCGGATGATCACGGTCTCCAGGGCCTTGGCCGTGCAGCTCGACGCCGTCGATGAGCGTCGTGCCGACCAGGGCGGCGGCCGCCATGGACGCCCCGCCTGCGGTGCCGGCCCAGAGCCGGTCCGCGACGGTCACGATCCGGTTTCGGGATGCGGGGAGGGGCTTGCTGAAACTCGTGTAATCGATTCCAATCCTCCCTACGGCATGGATGTAATCGATTCCATTCCATGAGGTCCACGAGGAGGTGGGGCCGGAGATGGCCAGCATCAAGGACGTTGCCGCCGCGGCGGGGGTGTCCGTGGCCACCGTGTCGCGGGCGCTGAACGGGCATTCGTCCGTCAGCGCCGACGCGCGTGCGCGGGTGATGGGCGCCGTGGAGGCCCTGGGGTACCGGCCCAACGCCGTCGCCCGGTCTCTGCGGACCGATCAGACCCACACCCTCGGGCTCGTGATCAGCGACGTACTCAATCCGTACTTCACCGAGCTGGCCCGGTCCGTGGAGGAGGAGGCACGGGCGCTCGGCTACAGCGTGATCATCGGCAACGCCGACGAGCGGCCCGAGCTGCAGGACCACCATGTGCGGAATCTGCTCGACCGGCGGATCGACGGGCTGCTCGTGTCGCCGACGGACGGTGGCTCACCCCTCATGCTCGATGCCGCTCGGGGCGGGACGCCCATGGTGTTCGTCGACCGGTGGATCCCGGGTGTCGACGTGCCGGTGGTGCGGGCCGACGGGCGGGCCGCCGTACGGGATCTCGTCGCGCATCTGTACGGGCTCGGGCACCGGCGGCTCGCGATCATCGCGGGCCCGGCGGCGACCACCACCGGCAGCGAGCGTGTCGAGGCCTTCCGGGCCGCCCTGGGCGAGTACGGGCTTCCGCTGCCGGATGTCTACATCGGCCAGGGCGACTTCCAGGCCGAGAGCGGGCGGCGGGTCACCGAGGGGTTCCTGGATCTGCCGGAGCCGCCCGAGGTCGTCTTCGCGGCCGACAACCTGATGGCGCTCGGCGCGCTGGACGCCGTACGCGCGCGTGGGCTGCGGGTGCCCGACGACCTCGCGCTCGCCGCGTTCGACGACATCCGCTGGTTCGTGCACACCGATCCGCCGATCACCGCCATCGCCCAGCCGACCGGTGAGCTGGGGCGAGCCGCCGTGCGGGCCCTGGTCGACCGGATCGAGGGGCGGGCCGGTGAGTCCGTCACCCTCCCCGCCCAGCTCGTCGTGCGCCGCTCGTGCGGTGAGCCGGCCACCCCCACACCTCCGTCCCCCTCCCCAGTGCAAAGGAGCACGTCGTGAGCAACCCGCACGAGTTGCTGCGCATCGAGGGCATACGCAAGACCTTCCCCGGCGTGGTCGCGCTCGACGGCGTCGACTTCGATCTGCGCCGGGGCGAGGTCCATGTGCTGCTCGGTGAGAACGGCGCCGGCAAGAGCACGCTCATCAAGATGCTCTCCGGCGCCTACACCCCCGACGCCGGCCGGATTCTCGTAGCCGGTGAGGAGGTGCGCATCCATGGGGCGCAGGACTCCGAGCGCCTCGGGATCGCCACCATCTACCAAGAGTTCAATCTGGTGCCCGATCTGACCGTCGCCGAGAACATCTTCCTGGGGCGGCAGCCGCGCCGGTTCGGGATGATCGACCGGAAGCGGATGGAGGCCGAGGCCGAGACCCTGCTGAAGCGCGTGGGTGTCGACGTCTCGCCACGCGCGCGCGTGCGGGAACTCGGCATCGCGCGGCTCCAGATGGTCGAGATCGCCAAGGCGCTCAGCCTGGACGCGCGCGTGCTCATCATGGACGAGCCGACCGCCGTGCTCACCTCGGAGGAGGTGGAGAAGCTCTTCGGCATCGTGCGGTCGCTGCGCGCGGACGGTGTGGGGATCGTCTTTATCACCCATCATCTGGAGGAGATCGCCGCCCTGGGGGACCGGGTCACCGTCATCCGGGACGGGCGGAGTGTGGGGCAGGTGCCTGCCTCCACCGATGAGGACGAACTCGTCCGGCTGATGGTGGGGCGGTCCATCGAGCAGCAGTATCCGCGGGAGCGGCCCGAGACCGGCGCCGCGTTGCTGTCCGTCGAGGGGCTGACGCGTGACGGGGTCTTCCACGACGTGAGCTTCGACGTGCACGCCGGTGAGGTCGTCGGCATCGCGGGCCTCGTGGGGGCCGGGCGGACCGAGGTCGTGCGGGCCGTGTTCGGCGCGGATCCCTACGACGACGGGGTCGTGAGGGTCTCCGGTGACCGGCTCAGGCGGCATGACGTGAACGCGGCCATGGCGGCCGGGATCGGGCTCGTACCCGAGGACCGCAAGGGCCAGGGGCTGGTGCTCGACGCGTCGGTCGGGGAGAACCTCGGCCTGGTGACCCTGCGGAAGGCGACCCGGGCCGGGCTGGTCGATCTCAAGGGGCAGCACGCGGCGGCGGAGCGGATGGCCGGGCAGCTGGGGGTGCGGATGGCGGGCCTCCGGCAGCACGTGCGGACCCTGTCCGGCGGCAACCAGCAGAAAGTCGTCATCGGCAAGTGGCTGCTGGCCGAGACCAAGGTGCTGATCCTGGACGAGCCGACGCGCGGGATCGACGTCGGCGCCAAGGTCGAGATCTATCAGTTGATCAACGAGCTGACGGCCGCGGGAGCCGCCGTACTGATGATCTCCAGCGATCTCCCGGAGGTGCTCGGCATGAGCGACCGGGTGCTGGTCATGGCCCAGGGCCGGATCGCCGGTGAACTCACGGCCGACGAGGCCACCCAGGACGCCGTCATGGCGCTCGCCGTCTCCACCCCGACCACCGAGAAGGAGGCCACCCGTGGCCACTGACACGCTCAAGAGAACGACGGGCGCGAGTGGCGCCCCGGGCGGCCTGCGCCGGCTGCTCCTCGACAACGGCGCGCTCACCGCGCTGATCGTCCTCGTCATCGCCCTGTCGGCGCTGTCCGGCGACTTCCTGACGACCGACAATCTGCTCAACATCGGTGTGCAGGCCGCCGTCACGGCCATCCTCGCCTTCGGTGTGACCTTCGTGATCGTCTCCGCGGGCATCGATCTGTCGGTCGGTTCCGTGGCCGCGCTGTCGGCGACCGTGCTGGCGTGGAGTGCCACGCAGCACGGCGTACCGGTCGCGCTGGCGGTCGTGCTCGCCGTGGCAACGGGCGTCGTCGCCGGCCTGGTGAACGGTTTCCTCATCGCCTACGGCAAGCTGCCGCCGTTCATCGCGACGCTGGCCCTGCTGTCGGTGGGCCGCGGTCTCGCCCTGGTGATCTCGCAGGGCTCCCCCATCGCCTTCCCCGACTCGGTCTCGCACCTCGGGGACACCCTCGGCGGCTGGCTGCCGGTGCCGGTGCTGGTCATGGTGGTGATGGGACTGATCGCCGCGTTCGTGCTCGGGCGGACGTACATCGGCCGGTCCATGTACGCGATCGGCGGCAACGAGGAAGCTGCCCGGCTGTCGGGCCTGCGCGTGCACAGGCAGAAGCTCGCCATCTACGCGCTGTCCGGCGTGTTCGCCGCCGTGGCCGGCATCGTGCTGGCCGCCCGGCTGTCCTCGGCGCAGCCGCAGGCCGCCGACGGCTACGAGCTGGACGCGATCGCCGCGGTCGTCATCGGCGGCGCCTCGCTGGCGGGCGGCACCGGCAAGGCGTCCGGCACGCTGATCGGCGCGCTGATCCTGGCGGTGCTGCGCAACGGCCTCAACCTGCTGAACGTCTCCGCCTTCTGGCAGCAGGTCGTGATCGGTGTCGTGATCGCGCTGGCGGTGCTGCTGGACACCGTGCGGCGCAAGGCCGGGGCGACCCCGGTGGCCGCCGGTACGGACGGGCCGAAGGGCAAGCAGGCGGTGACGTACGCGCTCGCGGCCGTGGTCACCGTGGCGGTAGTCGGCGCCACCTCCTTCCTGCACGGCGGCTCCTCGTCGTCGGCGAACCCGAGGATGGGGCTGTCCCTGTCCACGCTCAACAACCCCTTCTTCGTGCAGATCCGGGCGGGTGCCCAGGCCGAGGCGAAGAAGCTGGGCGTGGACCTGACGGTCACCGACGCCCAGAACGACGCCTCCCAGCAGGCCAACCAGCTGCAGAACTTCACCAGTTCGGGGCTGGGGGCGATCATCGTCAACCCGGTGGACTCGGACGCGGCGGGCAACTCGGTGAAGGCCGCCGACAAGGCGCGGATCCCGGTCGTCGCCGTCGACCGGGGCGTGAACAAGGCGTCCGTGGAGGCCCTGGTGGCCTCGGACAACGTCGCCGGCGGTGAGCTGGCCGCGAAGACCGTCGCCGAGAAGCTCGGCGGCAAGGGCAAGATCGTCATCCTGCAGGGGCAGGCGGGCACGTCGGCGGCCCGGGAGCGCGCGCAGGGCTTCGCCAACGGGCTCAGGGCCTACCCGGGCATCCAGGTGCTGGCCCAGCAGCCCGCCGACTTCGACCGCACCAAGGGCCTCGACGTGATGTCGAACCTGCTCCAGGCCCACCCCGACGTGCAGGGCGTCATCGCCGCCAACGACGAGATGGCCCTCGGCGCGATCAAGGCGCTCGGCTCCAAGGCCGGAAAGTCGGTGCAGGTCGTCGGCTTCGACGGCACCCCGGACGGCCTGACGGCGGTCAAGGACGGCACGCTGTACGCGTCGGTCGCCCAGCAGCCCACGCAGTTGGGGAGGATCGCCGTGGACAACGCCCTGAAGGCGGTCAGGGGCGAGAAGCTGGAGCCGACGGTGAAGGTGCCGGTAAAGGTGGTCACGAAGGACAACGTGGCCGGCTTCAGCGGCTGACAACGGGCGGTTCGGCGGGCGGTCCCGGAGTGCTTCCGGGGCCGGCCCGCCTGACGTCATCTCTCAGGGGAGTCAACTGATGTACGACTACGACCTCCTGGTCGTGGGATCGGCCAACGCCGACCTGGTGATAGGGGTCGAGCGGCGGCCGGCCGCCGGCGAGACGGTGCTCGGCGGCGACCTGGCCGTGCACCCGGGCGGCAAGGGCGCCAACCAGGCGGTCGCCGCGGCCCGGCTCGGTGCCGGTACGGCCCTGCTGGCGCGGGTCGGCGACGACGGCCACGGCCGGCTGCTGCTCGACTCCCTGCGCGCGGCCGGGGTCGACACGGTGGGCGTGCTGGTGGGCGGCGCCCCGACGGGCGTCGCGCTGATCACGGTCGACCCTTCCGGCGACAACAGCATCGTGGTGTCGCCGGGCGCCAACTCCCGTCTGCTGCCCGCGGACATCCGGGCGGCCACCAGCCTCTTCCACGCCTCCCGGGTGGTGTCGGCGCAGCTGGAGATCCCGCTGGAGACGGTCGTGGAGGTGGTCCGGAACCTGGCGCCGGGCAGCCGCTTCGTGCTGAACCCGTCTCCGCCGCGGGCGGTGCCCGCCCAGGTGCTGGCGGCCTGCGATCCGCTGATCGTGAACGAGCACGAGGCACGGGTCATCCTCGGCGACGCCTGGGTGAGCGAGGAGCCCGCGGACTGGGCCCGGCTGCTGCTGGCCAAGGGTCCGCGGTCGGTGGTGGTGACGCTGGGCGCGGAGGGGGCGCTGGTGTGCGAGGGCACCGAGGTGACCCGGGTGCCGTCGGTGAAGGTGGACGCGGTGGACACGACCGGTGCGGGTGACGCGTTCACCGCCGCGCTGGCCTGGCGGCTGGGCTCCGGTGCCGGCCTGGCCGAGGCGGCGGCCTACGCGGCCCGGGTCGGTGCGGCGGCCGTCACGAAGCGGGGCGCGCAGGAGTCGTACCCGACGGCCGGGGAGGTCGAGGCGCTGTGAAGAAGGCGGGCATCCTCAACCGTCATCTGGCCGGCGCGCTCGCCGAGTTGGGGCACGGCGACGGGGTGCTGGTCTGCGACGCGGGCATGCCGGTCCCGGCCGGGCCGCGCCTGGTGGATCTCGCCTTCCGGGCCGGTGTCCCGTCGTTCGCCGAGGTGCTGGACGGCCTGCTGGCCGAGCTGGTGGTGGAGGGCGCCACGGCGGCGGAGGAGATACGCGCGGCCAACCCGGCGGCCACGGCGCTGCTGGAGGGCCGCTTCCCCGGGCTGGCCCTGGTCCCGCACGAGCGGCTGAAGGACCTGTCGGCGGGCGCCCGGCTGATCGTCCGCACCGGCGAGGCCCGCCCGTACGCGAACGTGCTGCTGCGCTGCGGGGTGTTCTTCTAGGCGCGTCGGCGTCCGAGACGTCGTGAGGGGGCGTACCCGGCCGGTCGGCCCGGCCGCCCCCTCCGCTTTTCTCCGCGGGTGCCCGGCCCGCGGACCGCTAGCGGATCACGTGCTCCACGAACCGCTCCGCCGTCTCCACCAGCACCTCCCGGCCGTCCCGGGCCCACAGGCGCTCGTTGAAGAGTTCGACCTCGATGGGACCGGTGTAGCCGGCCGTCTCCACGTGGGCCTTCCACGCGCGCATGTCGATCGCGCCGTCGCCGAGCTGGCCGCGGCCGTTGAGGACACCCTCGGGGAGGGGGGTGGTCCAGTCGGCGAGCTGGAAGCTGTGGATGCGGCCCGCCGCTCCCGCGCGGGCGATCTGGGCGGGGGCCTGGTCGTCCCACCAGATGTGGTACGTGTCGACGGTCACCCCGACCTGGTGCGCGGGGAAGCGTTCGGCCAGGTCCAGGGCCTGGGCGAGGGTGGAGACCACGCAGCGGTCGGCGGCGTACATGGGGTGCAGGGGCTCGATGGCGAGGCGTACGCCGTGGGATTCGGCGTACGGGGCGAGGACGGCGAGGGCGTCCGCGATGCGCTCGCGGGCACCGTGCAGGTCCTTGCTGCCGTACGGGAGTCCGCCGGAGACCAGGACCAGGGTGTCCGTGCCGAGCGTCGCCGCCTCCTCGATGGCCGCGTGGTTGTCGCCGAGCGCCTCGACCCGTTCGACGGGGTCGGTCGCCGTGAGGAAGCCGCCCCGGCAGAGCGTGGTGACGGTGAGGCCCGCGTCGCGGACCAGTTTCGCCGTCGCCTCCAGGCCGTACGCCTGGACGGGCTCCCGCCACAGGCCGACGTGGGTGATGCCCGACTGCCCGCAGGCGTCGGCCAGTTCGGGCAGCGACAGCTGCTTGACCGTCATCTGGTTGATGGAGAAGCGAGCGAGGTCGGTCACTGGTTCACCCCGTACAGGGACAGCAGGGTCTTCATGCGTTCCTCCGCGAGCTTCGGGTCCGGGAACAGGCCGAGGGCGTCGGCGAGTTCGTAGGCGCGGGCGAAGTGCGGGAGGGAGCGGGCCGACTGGAGGCCGCCGACCATGGTGAAGTGCGCCTGGTGGCCCGCGAGCCAGGCGAGGAACACCACCCCTGTCTTGTAGAAGCGGGTGGGGGGCTGGAAGAGGTGCCGGGACAGCTCCACGGTCGGGTCGAGGAGTTCCCGGAAGCCCTCGGTGTTCCCCGTGTCCAGGACCCGTACGGCCTGCGCCGCGAGCGGACCCAGCGGGTCGAAGATGCCGAGCAGGGCGTGGCTGAAGCCCTGCTCGTCGCCCGCGATCAGCTCGGGGTAGTGGAAGTCGTCGCCGGTGTAGCAGCGCACGCCCTGCGGGAGCCGGCGCCGCAGCTCGATCTCGCGGCGCGCGTCCAGCAGGGAGATCTTGACGCCGTCGACCTTGTCGGGGTGCGCGGCGATGACCTCCAGGAAGGTGTCGGTGGCGGCGTCCAGGTCGGCCGAGCCCCAGTAGCCCGCGAGGGCCGGGTCGAACATCGGGCCCAGCCAGTGCAGGATCACCGGCTCGGCGGCCTGGCGCAGCAGATGGCCGTAGGTCTCCAGGTAGTCCTCGGGGCTCTTCGCCTCTGCGGCCAGGGCCCGGGAGGCCATGAGGACGGCCTGGGCGCCGGCCTCCTCGACCACGGCGAGCTGCTCCTCGTAGGCCGCGCGGATGGCGGCGAGCGTGCCGCCGGTGAGCTGGTCGGTGCCGACTCCGCAGGCGATCCGGCCGCCCGTGCCGCGCGCCTCGGCCGCGCTGCGCCGGATCAGCTCGGCGGCGCCCGCCCAGTCCAGGCCCATGCCCCGCTGGGCGGTGTCCATCGCCTCGGCCACGCCCAGGCCGTGGGACCACAGGTGGCGGCGGAAGGCGAGGGTGGCGTCCCAGTCGACGGCGGCGGGAGAGTCGGGCGAGACGTCGGCGTACGGGTCTGCCACGACGTGCGCCGCCGAGAAGACCGTACGGGAGGTGAAGGGGGTCCCCGGCGGGAGTGCCAACGGCTCGGTGCGGGGCTCGTACGTCCGCAGGGAGCCGTCCGCGGAAGGGAGGCGGATGGTCACAGGGAGATCTCCGGTACGTCGATGCGGCGGCCCTCGGCGGAGGACCTCAGGCCCAGTTCGGCGAGTTGCACGCCGCGGGCGCCGGCCAACAGGTCCCAGTGGTAGGGGGCGTCGGCGTAGACATGCTTGAGGAACAGTTCCCACTGGGCCTTGAAGCCGTTGTCGAACTCGGCGTTGTCGGGCACCTCCTGCCACTGGTCGCGGAAGACCTCGGTGGCGGGGATGTCGGGGTTCCAGACCGGCTTGGGGGTCGCGCTCCTGTGCTGCGCCCGGCACTTGCGCAGGCCCGCGACCGCGGAGCCCTCCGTGCCGTCGACCTGGAACTCGACCAGCTCGTCGCGGTTCACGCGCACCGCCCAGGAGGAGTTGATCTGGGCGATGGTGCCGCCTTCGAGTTCGAAGATGCCGTACGCCGCGTCGTCCGCCGTCGCGTCGTAGGGCTTGCCGCTCTCGTCCCAGCGCTGCGGGATGTGGGTGGCGGCGAGGGCCTGGACGGACTTCACGCGGCCGAACAGTTCGTGGAGGACGTACTCCCAGTGCGGGAACATGTCGACGACGATGCCGCCGCCGTCCTCGGCGCGGTAGTTCCAGGAGGGGCGCTGGGCGGGCTGCCAGTCGCCCTCGAAGACCCAGTAGCCGAACTCGCCGCGCACGGAGAGGATGCGGCCGAAGAAGCCGCCGTCGATGAGCCGCTTCAGCTTCAGCAGGCCCGGCAGGAAGATCTTGTCCTGGACGACGCCGTGCTTGACGCCCTTGTCGTGGGCGAGGCGGGCGAGGGCGAGGGCGCCGTCGAGGCCGGTGGCGGTGGGCTTCTCGGTGTAGATGTGCTTGCCGGCCGCGATCGCCTTCCTGACGGCCTCCTCGCGGGCGGAGGTGACCTGGGAGTCGAAGTAGATGTCGACGGAAGGGTCGGCGAGGACGGCGTCCACGTCGGTGGAGACCTGGTCGAGGCCGTGCCGCTCGGCGATCTCCCGCAGGGCGTGCTCGCGGCGGCCGAGCAGGATCGGTTCGGGCCAGAGCACGGTGCCGTCGCCGAGGCCGAGGCCGCCCTGCTCGCGCAGGGCCAGGATCGACCGGACGAGGTGCTGGCGGTAGCCCATGCGCCCGGTCACGCCGTTCATGGCGATACGCACCGTCTTGCGTGTCACGTGAGTCCCCTTCGCGGGCCGGTGTAGCAAGCGCTTTCTATGCAAGAGAAGCTAGCCTCTGGACGTGGTCTGTACAAGACCGTGTCCGGTTCGAGTTGTTCGAGGGGGCGAACAACGAGGGTCCATGGCCTTAAGGTCTGCTCGAAGGTCCGCTCGGAACCACGAGCGTGACCTGGCTGTCTACGAGGGCGTACGACGAGATGCGCGACCGGAGGACGACGAGATGACGGTGACCCTGGCGGACGTGGCGGCCCGCGCCCAGGTCTCCCCCGCGACGGTGTCGCGCGTGCTGAACGGCAACTACCCGGTCGCCGCGTCCACGCGCGAGCGGGTGCTGCGGGCCGTGGACGAGCTGGACTACGTCCTCAACGGCCCCGCCAGCGCGCTCGCCGCGGCCACCTCCGACCTGGTCGGCATCCTCGTCAACGACATCGCCGACCCGTTCTTCGGCATCATGGCGAGCGCGATCCAGGCCGAGATCGGGGGGCCGGGCGGCCGGGCGGGCGGCGAGCGCCTCGCGGTCGTCTGCAACACGGGGGGCTCGCCGGAGCGCGAGCTGACGTACCTCACCCTGCTCCAGCGGCAGCGGGCGGCGGCCGTGGTGCTGACCGGCGGGGCCGTGGAGGACGCGCCGCACGCGGCGGCGGTCGCGGCGAAGCTGCGGAAGCTGGCGGAGGCCGGGACCCGGGTGGTGCTGTGCGGGCGCCCGCCGGCGCCGGACACCCGGGCGATCGCGCTGACCTTCGACAACCGGGGCGGCGCCCGCGCGTTGACGGACCACCTGATCGGCCTCGGCCACCGCCGCCTCGGCTACATCGCCGGCCCCGAGGAACGTACGACCACCCGTCACCGCCTGGAGGGCCACCGCGCCGCGCTGGCGGCGGCGGGCATCGAGGAGCGGCCCGGCTGGACCGTGCACGGGCGCTACGACCGCCGGTCCGGGTACGAGGCCACGCTGGAGCTGCTGCGCCGCGATCCCTCCCTGACGGCGGTCGTGGCCGCGAACGACTCCGTCGCGCTGGGCGCGTGCGCGGCGCTGCGGGAGTCCGGCCTGCGCATCCCGGAGGACGTCTCGGTGGCCGGGTTCGACGACCTCCCGTTCAGCATCGACGCGGTGCCGTCCCTGACGACGGTCCGCCTGCCCCTGTCCGAGGCCGGAGCCCGCGCGGGCCGCATCGCGATGGGCCGCGAGGAGCCCCCGCCCGGGGGGATCGCCTCGGTCCGGGGCGAGTTGATGGTCCGCGGGTCCTCCGGGGTGCCGCGCGGCTGAGCCCGGAGGCGGGTGCGGTCGTGCGCCGGGTGCCGGTGCGTCGCGGCCGGTCGCGCCCGCGCGGCGGAGCACGGTGACAGTCGTGAGAAAACGTTCCGCCGGTCGCGATGAGTTCTCGCGCCGGCGGCGGTCTTCCCCTGCGTAGGCAACAGCAAGGCATCGAGGAGCAACCCATGCGTGTCGTCGTCACCGAGTTCATCAGTCTCGACGGAGTCGTGCAGGCCCCGGGCGGGCCCGAGGAGGACACCGACGGGGGGTTCGCGCACGGCGGGTGGTCGCATCCGTTCTTCGATCCGGAGGTGATCGGCGGGGCCTTCGCGGAGGGGCTGGAGAAGGCGGAGGCACTGCTGTACGGGCGGCGGACGTACCAGACGATGGCCGCCGCCTGGCCCGAGCGGGCGGGGGACCCCTTCGCCGACCGGCTCAACTCGATGCGCAAGTACGTCGTGTCCGACACCCTGGGCGACGAGCAGCTGACCTGGGAGAACAGCGTGCGGATCCCCGGGGACCGGGCGCTGGACAAGGTGCGGGAGCTGCGGGAGGCCGAGGGCGGGGACCTGGCGATGATGGGCAGCCCGACCCTGGTGCGGGCCCTGATCGAGGCGGGTCTGGTGGACGAGCTGCGGCTCGTGGTCATGCCCGTGCTGCTCGGCGGCGGCAAGTCGATCTTCCCGGCGGACGGCGGCCTGCGCAGCTGGGAGCTGGTGTCGTCGGTCACCGCGAAGACCGGCGCGCAGGTGAACGTGCTCCGGCCCGCCGGACGGTCGTAGGCGGGGGCGCGGGCGGCCTGGGTGTGCTGTCCCGGGACGTTGGTGACACGCGTGCTGGGTGCTTGAACAGGTGGCCTCGACGCCGGGTACCTGAGCCGGATCCTGAACAGGTTCGAGGAGGCCGGGCTGATCGGGCGCGGACCGTCCCGGAACGATCGGCGGCGGCGTCGTATCACCCTCACCGCCCAGGGGCGGGAGACCGCCGCGCTGCTGGACGAGCGGGCCCGGGACACGGTCGCGGCGCTCCTCGAAGGCGTCGCTCCGCACGACCGGTCCCGGTGGGCGAGGCCATGCGGACCATCCAGGGCATCCTCGGGGGCGAGGAGAAGGCCCCGGTCGCCTCGCTGCGGGAACCCCGGGCCGGCGAGCTGGGCTGGATCGTGCAGCGCAACGGGGCGCTGTACGCGGCCGAGTACGGGTGGAACGCCGAGTACGAGGGGCTCGTCGCCCGGATCGTCGCCGACTTCGCCGAGGACCACGACCCGCATCTGGAGCGGGTGTGGATCGCCGAGCCGGCGGGGCGGCCGGTGGGGTGCGTGATGTGCGTACGGGACGACGCGCCCGGCACCGCGCGGCTGCGGCTGCTGCTCGTCGAGCCCGAGGCGCGCGGGCACGGCGTCGGCGACCGGCTGGTGCGGGCGGTGATCGACTTCGCCCGCGGGGCCGGCTACCGCGACCTGGTGCTGTGGACCAACGACGTCCTCGGCAGCGCCCGCCGCCTCTACCGGCGGCACGGCTTCGTGCTCACCGCCGAGCAGCCCCATCGCTCCTTCGGCCGGGATCTGGTCGGCCAGGACTGGCGGCTCGCGTTGCGCGGACCGGCCGAGTGACGAGCCGGGGGTAGGGTCCGTGCCCATGAAGCTGGCGTTCTCCACTCTCGGTGTCCCCGGCCTGCCCGTCCCGGACGTCCTGGCCCTCGCCACCGCGCACGGCTACCACGGCGTCGAACTGCGCGCCCACCCCGAGGAGCCGGTGCACCCGGGCCTGACCCCCGCCGAACGCGCCGAGACCGCGGCCCTGTTCCGGGGCGCCGGGATCGAGGTGCTGGGCGTCGCCGGGTACGCGCGCGTCGCCGCCCCCGGCGAGGACGCGCCCGTACTGGCGGAGATCCGGGAACTCCTCCGGCTCGCCCACGACCTGGGCGCCCCCTTCGTCCGGGTCTTCCCCGGCGCCGACCCGGACCGGCCCCGCGAGGAGTCGGACGCGGTCGCCGCCCGGCGGCTCGGCGCCGCCGCCGAGGACGCCTCCGCGCTCGGTGTCCGGATCCTGCTGGAGACCCATGACTCGCACCGCACCGGCGCCGACGCGATCCGGGTCCTCGGCCCGGTCGGGCACCGGCAGGTGGGCGCGCTGTGGGACGTGATGCACACCTGGCTGGGCGGTGAGCAGCCGTCGGACAGCTACGCGGCCCTCGCCCCGCACCTGGGCTACGTCCAGGTCAAGGACATCGCCTCCGCCGAGGACACCACCCCGCTGCCGCTCGGCGCCGGGGTGCTCCCGCTCACCGAGTGCGTGGACGTCCTGTGCCGCAACAGCTGGGACGGCTGGCTGTGCTGGGAGTACGAGAAGCGCTGGTACGAGAAGGCGGCCCCGCTGCCCGGACTGCTGGGCGCGGGCCGCGCGCACCTGGTGCGGCTGCTGGGGGAAGCGGCGTAGCCGGGCCGGGGGCGGGGAAATTCGCTGGCGGGTGACCGGAACCGCGGTTAGCCTCCCCCGGTGATCCAGCAGCCCGGGCCGTGCGCCCGCTTCCCCTCATGAGCCTCGCCCGCTCCCTCATCGACATACGACCGCTGCGCACCTCGCCCGCCTTCCGGCGGCTGCTGATCGGGCGGACCGTGTCCGTGCTCGGCGGGTTCATGACCATGGTGACGGTCATGTACCAGGTCTGGGACATGACCCACAGCACCGCCTGGACCGGCGCGGTCGGGCTCGCGCAGGCGCTGCCGCTGGTGGTGTTCGGGCTGTTCGCCGGGGCGTGGGCGGACCGGGCCGACCGGCGGCGGGTCTTCCTGGTGGCCACCGTCGGCCAGGCGGCCTGCTCCCTGCTGCTCGCGGTGCAGGGCTTCACCGGGCATGTGCCGGCGGCCGTGGTGCTGCTGCTCGTCGCCGTGCAGTCGGCCTTCGGCGCGCTCGGTGCCCCGGCCGCCGGGGTGTTCCTGCCGCGTCTGCTGCCCAAGGAGCAGGTGGCCGCCGGGCTGGCGCTGCAGCAGGTCACCGGCCAGTCGATGATGCTGCTCGGCCCCGCGCTGGCCGGTGTGCTGCTGGGCTGGTTCGGCATCGGCGTCTGCTATCTGCTGGACGCCCTCAGCTTCGGTTTCGCCTTCTACGGCGCCTTCGGGCTGCCCGCGCTGCCGCCGGAGGGCGAGCCGTCGCGGTCCGGGCTGCACGGGGTGCTGGACGGACTGCGGTTCCTGGCCGGGCACCGGGTGGTGCGGGGTGCGCTGATCACCGACCTCGCCGCCACCGTGCTGTCGTTCCCGGCGAGCCTGTTCCCGCTGGTCAACACCGAGCGGTTCGGCGGCGACCCGGGCACCCTCGGGCTGTTCCTGTCGGCGCTGGCGGTGGGCGGTGTCGCGGCCACCGGGCTGTCCGGCTCGCTGACCCGGCTCGCCCGGCCGGGCCCGGTGATGCTGTGCGCGTCCGCGACCTGGGGCGCGGCCCTGCTCCTGTTCGGCCTCTCCACCAGTGCCTGGGCCGGTCTCGCCCTGCTGGTGGTCGCGGGGGCGGCGGACGCCACGGCGGTGGTGTCCCGCTCCACGATCGTGCAGATGCGCACCCCGGACGCGCTGCTCGGGCGGGTCACCGCGGCCGAGCAGATCGTCGGCCAGGCGGGCCCGAGCCTCGGCAACGTACGCGGCGGTCTGGTCGCCGGCTGGACGTCCGGCGCGACCGCCCTGGTCTCCGGCGGAGTGCTGTGCGTGCTGGCGGTGGTGGGGGTGGCCACGACGACACCTGAGCTGCGCGAGGGCGGTGCCGCCGCCCCGGAGCCGGCCGGACCGTGAGCGGTGCACAGGGGGCATCTGGCGCACTGGGGGACGGAACGCCATAACTCTGACGGGTCGCCTGCGTTTTATGGGGTGCGGGTGAGTGCCCGCGACGATGTCAGGAAGGCAGGGAACCTATGAGACGGGCTACCCGAAACCGTGTGATCGCCGTCACCGCCGCGTCCGGCGCGATGGCCGTGGCACTGCCGGTGTCCGCCGCCTTCGCGGCCGACGGGGCAGGCGCCCACGGCACGACGGCCGGCTCGCCCGGGCTGGTCTCCGGCAACAGCGTCCAGGTCCCGGTGCACGCGCCGGTGAACATCTGCGGCAACACGGCGAACGTCGTGGGGCTGCTCAACCCGGCCCACGGCAACACCTGCGCGAACTTGGGCACGTCGAAGGCGGGCGGCTCGGGGAAGAGCGGATCGGCCACGTCCGGTGACGCGTCCGCGCACGGCGGTACGGCGGACTCGTCCGGAGTGCTGTCGGGCAACGACGTCCGGCTTCCGGTCGACCTCCCCCTGAACGTCACCGGGAACAGCGCCAACGGCGTCGGCATCGGCAACGCGGTCCACGGCAACAAGTCGGTCAACGGCTCCGACGACCAGACCCGCCGCTCCCCGCGCGCCCCGCAGCACCGGGCCCCGAAGCCCCGGTCCCACCCGCGTCCGGCCGGGACCGAGCTGGCCAGCACCGGAACGGACCTCACGACCCCCGCCGTCGCCGGGGGCACCGCGCTCGTCATCATGGGCGCGGTCCTGTACCGCCGCTGCCGCCCGGGCCGCACCCGCTGACCCGACCTCCGCGGCCTCACCGGGAGCACCCCGGTGGGGCCGCACAGACATGCCGGCACCGGGGACCGACGGATCCGCATGACGGCGTTCTGATGATCCGTCAGTCATGGGCTCGGTGTCGTGGAACGACCGCCGCCCTCGCCCCTCCGGAAGGAGAGGGCGAGGGCGGTGCGGAGCGTGTGACGGGGAGGCCGGTCAGAGCGCCTGGTTGTTGCAGCCCATGTCCGAACCGAGGTGGCTCTGCTGCGCACCCGGGTTGCCCTCGCCGTTCAGAATGTTGCCCGCCAGGCCAGTGAGGACGCCGACACTGCCGAGCACCTCGATGTTCATGTCGTGCGAACGACACTCGATGCCCTGCGTGATGTCGAGGTCGCGGCCCGGCTCATCGTGGGCGAAGGCGGGGTTGGCGCCGAGGGTGCCGACACTGCCGAGCATGGCGCCCACGAGGACTGCCTTCTGGAACTTGCGCATGGGTACTCCGTTGGTCGAGCGGATGGGGATCTGCGACAGATCGAGTGGGGATCACGGACGACGGCGGGGAGGCCGTCAGCCGAGTCGGGGAAGCCCCAGCTGGCCGAGGGGGGGTGCGGCGACCTGCCCGAGGCCGACCGGAGACAGCGTCGGTACGCCTGGCGACCCGAGCATCGGGTTGACGAGCGGGTTCACCTGGGGGTTCACCTGCGGGTTCACCTGCGGGGCGACATGCATCGGGGGTTCCGGGCCGAAGGCCTGGGGGACGGCCACCTGCGGGGCGACCTGGGGCATGACCTGCGGCATGACCTGCGGGACGACCTGCGGCTGCTGCGGCGGTGCGGCCTGCGCGTACGGCTGCGGAGGAGCGGCCTGCATCGGCTGGGCGTAGACCGGCTGCTGCGGGTAAGCGGCCTGCGGCTGCTGCTGCGGGTAGGCGGACGCCTGTGCCGTCCCCTGCGACGAGGCCACGGCGGAGGCGTAACCGGACTGCTGCGGCGGGGCGGCCTGCGCGTACGGCTGCGGAGCGGGCGCCGGGGCCATCGGCTGGGCGACCGGTTGATCGGGGGCCGACGCCGGAGGGCCGTACCCATAGCCGTACCCGTATCCGGGGGGAGTGTCGGCATGGCTGGCGCCGGCGCTGATGGCGGTCAGACCACTGGCCGCCGCTACGACGAGCGCGGCCTTTTGAAGCTTACGCATGAAACCCTTCGGCCCTTCGATACCTGAGAATGGAGATCCACTGCATTCAGTGCGGTCGCGTGCAGTCGGTGTGATATTCGCACCGCACCGTCAGCAGCGGTCATCTTGAGTAGCACGCGGACTTCGCATCGAAGCCGGCAGCGAATTCCCTCACCCCTCTTCAGGCACACGGTCGCTGCCCTCTCCCCGTGGAACGAGGATTCCTGGCCGCGGTCACGGCGGCCAAAGTTTCGTCACCCATTTGCCGCTGACGGGAACGGAGTTGCGGCCGATTCCCCGCGCCCTTGCGTCAAATGGGTGACCAAAGTCCGGCGACCGTATCCGAGTCCGCGCCCACTTCGTTCCCCACGGGGCAAGAACGATGGTCAGCGCAGCCGCACGAGGCAGCGAGAGAACAGCGGCAACTGCGCTGTCACATCGGCATTTCACCAGGTTCCGTGCACAGGTCAATGAAGGGCCGAGGATTCCATGCGCAAGCTTCAAAAGGTCGCGCTCGTCGTCGCAGCAGCCGGCGGGCTGTCCGCTGCCGGTGCCGGCCCAAGCTCCGCGATGCCCGCCGGCTACGGGTCCGCGCCGCCTCCCGTTTCGCAGCCGGACAGCCAGGCCGCCTCGGCCGCCAACGCCCGGGCGAGCGCGCAGAGCTACGGCTCACCGGCCCCGCAGGCGGCCCCGTCCCGGGGCACCGAGGTCGCCCCGCAGGTCAACCCCCAGCTGAACCCGCAGATCAGCCCCCAGATCTCCCCGCAGACCCCGCAACCGGCACAGGGCGGCGCCCCGGTGGACCAGGCCAACCTGTTCCGCCCGGCCCAGGAGTGCAGCCCGCAGAACCTGCTCTCCGCGAACGTCCCGGTCGCCCTGCTCGCCGCGTCCCAGACCCGGGGCGTCGACTGCACCCAGGCCAACAGCCAGGCGAACTCCCTGGCCAGCGCGCAGGCGCACTGACAACAGCCGAACACCCCAGCCGACACGGGCCCTTGGCGCATCGCGCCGATGGGCCCGTTCGTCTGCGCCTTTCGGGTGCTTCTGTCACGTGATCGCGAAACCGGCGTGCCTATGTCCGTTTTGGGATACTTCGTATTAGCCTCCGGTAACTGTAAAAAGTCGATCTGCCACAGATCGCACCCATCCACTCCACGGAGATGACATGCGCAAGCTTCGCAACGTTGCCGTCCTGGTGGCCGCAATCGGCTCCATCGGACTCGTCGGCGGCACGGCCCACGCGGACGGCGGCAAGGGCGGCGGCGACAAGTTCGGGATCTCGCAGAGCTCCCACTGCAAGTCGCACGACCTGAACGTCGACGTCCTCGGCGAGGTCGGCATCCTCAACGGCCTGCTGGGCAACGCCCTCAACGGCGAGGGCAACCCGGGCGCCCAGGCCACCGACATCGGCTCCACCATGGGCTGCAACAACAGCGCCCTCTAAGGCCCTGGCGGGCGCGAGAGCGCCGGCCGCCCCCATGGTCCCGGCACCGAGTCTCAAGCAGGTGCCGGGACCATTTGCATGCAACGGACCCATTGCATGCGCGAGCAGACTCCAAAGCGGCGAGAATTCCCTGAATTCGGCGCGTCGCTGACACTTTCGGACAATTTCGTATCAGTCTTGATGACTGTACGAATGTCGATCTCCCGCAGGTCGCATCCACCCTCACTCCACCGGAGATGAAATGCACAAGCTTCGCACCGCTGCCGTCCTGGTCGCCGCACTCGGGAGTGTCGGACTCCTGGGCGCCGGCAATGCCTACGCCGACCACGGCGGAGGCAAGCGCGGCGACGAGTTCAACGTCAAGCAGAGCGCCACCTGCAGGTCGCACGACCTGAACGTGGACGTCCTCGGCGAGGTCGGCATCGCCAACGGCCTGGGCGGCAACCTGCTGAACGGCGAGGGCAACCCGGGTGCGCAGGCCACCGACATGGGCTCCACGATGGGCTGCAACAGCAAGGTCGGTTGATCGAAACAGAATTCCGGTGCCCCGGCAGTCGGCCGGGGCACCGGTTTTTTGTTTTCTCCGACAACCCTCAGAACTCGATGTGCGGCTTCTTGAAGCCCTTGGGCAGTCGCGCCGTGTTGGAGCAGTCCACGACCGGTCCGAGGCGGGCGGTCCCGCCGTCCGTCAGCCGGTCGTCCGAGAACACCACGCGCGGCCGGTCGACCGTCGAGCAGTTCTGCTCCTGCTTGAGGATGTGCGTGCCGTCCTTGTCGACGTGCGTCTCGCTCTTGCGGACGCAGACGGTGTCGCCCTGCAGCGTGCTCTTGCAGTCGGCCGCCCTGCCCTCCGCGTACGCGTGTCCGGCGCCGAGGCAGATCGCGGCGAGACTCCCGACGAGCCCCGAGAGGGCGGCGATTCTCTGTGGAGTGGTCATGTACTGCGTTCCTTTACAACGGAGGCCCGGGTGCGCGCCGTTGACCGGCGTGCGCCCGGGCCCGGGAGGGGGTGGGAACAGAACATCCCGCCCTTGACGCGCTGTCAGGCGCGCGCGAGGGCGGGATGGTCGCAGCCCGGACGCGCTCCCTGATGGACCGCGCGTCCGGGCTGCCTCCGCCACGGGTGTCACAGAGGGACGGGCCCGTGGTGGCACCGAGAGGATGGTCCCTCGGTAGGTCTTTACTCGCCTTCACCCTGGTGCTCGCCGTAGCCCTGCTCGGGCTCGTAGTTCCTCTGCTCCTCCGGCTGCCCGGTCGGCTGACCCTCCTGCTTCTCCTCCGGCGGAGCGTAGTAACCGCCGCCGACGGCAACGGCGTTGGCGTTGGCCGTGGCCGTGACCGGCGGAGCACCCTCGTAACCGTCGGCGAAGCCGACACCGGCACCGAAGGCGGACAGACCGGCAACCGCGGCCGCTACGACCACAGCACGCTGGAACTTACGCATGGTTGACCCTTTCGTATCCGGGCATGACGCCCGGCTCGACTACTCAACGTGAGCATATACATACGTTTCGTAGCGATACAGGATCTACACCCCATATGTCGCGTCAGCCCCTCTTATGCCGTAGCAGCAGGAGGCGCCAGCCGAGAGGTTCCATTCGGGGGGCTCAGTGGTCGGCATCCGCCTCCACGGGCACTCCCTGGGTCATGTTCTCCACGGGCACACCCTGGGTCACAACGTCCGCGGGCACCCCCTGTGTCGAGGGGTTGCAGGTCACCTCGGGCCCCATCCGGACCCGCCCGTTGCCCAGGGCGGCGGGCAACGTCGCGGGCTCCACCGGCATGCAGGTCTCCTGGTGGGGGACGGCACCGTCCTCGGGGATCCGCCCCTTGAAGTGCTGGGTGCAGGTGATGCTGCCCAGGAGGTCGCGAGTGCAGGTTCCCGGAGCCCGTCCGACCTGCGCCTGGGCGATGCCGGCACCGGTCACGACCAGGCCGCCGACGAGCCCCGAAACAGCCGCGATCTTCTTCATGTTGAACATGTGACGCGCTTTTCCTTTGTACGGGTGGCTTCGGCGCTCGGGCGACCGGCCCGGGGGAACGGGACCCTTCAGGGCTGACCCCGCAGGGTCCCGCGCCAGGCGTCGCGCACGGTGGCGCCGCCGGACTCAGACAGTGAAAGCGTTGTTGAACTGGCCGCAGGCGGTGTCGCTGGTGCCGGCCAGGCCGAGCACACCGATCGGGACGTCGTTCTCCGCCACCGTCTGCGGGCTGCACTCCTGGTAGGGGCGGAAGAGATCGGTCACCGACACCGGACCCTCGGCGGTGTCGGCGGTAGCGGTGCCGGCGCCGATGGCCGACAGGCCGCCAGCCGCCACCGCCGCGATCACGACCTGCTGAAGCTTGCGCATGAACCCTCGGTCCTTTGCTTGTTCATCGAGAATGATTGCCTAGCGTGACGGAACAGACACTAGCAGTAGCGAGAGTGGGCGTTCCACACCGGACATCCGTGTCCCGAGGGGGATGTGGGATCACCGGGACACCAGTCGGCCGCCAACTCACCGCACGGGGCGGACGAGTTGCCGGCACCGGCGCCAACACGGGCGAACCTGAGGAAAGTTGCGTCAGGAGAACGCCAGCTCCGCGACCCGGAGGCGGTCGCGTGCCGACACGGAGGCGATCCGGTCCCGCAGCCCCTCGACGTACCGCCGCACGTTCTTGTAGGCGACGTCGGTGTCCGGGTAGCGGCAGGCCAACCACAGCCCGTCGTGCAGCCGGTTGACCCAGATGCACACCTGGTCGCCGTACGACACCCGGATCAGCCCGTACGCCTTCTGCTCGGTCCAGCGGTCCGAGCCGGGCGTGAGGCGTGCATCAACATACGAGACGATCGAGTACATGTCGGGTGAGGTCGGGCGGAAGTCCGCGCCGAGCAACCGCAGTACGCGGGCCAGGGGAATGCGCGCCAGCGACCGGTTGGCCCGCAGTTCGGCGCGGACGGTGGTGAGCGCGTCCTCGAAGGTGCGTGCCGCGGGCACCTCGATCGGTGCGCCGCCGACGTACCAGCCCACGGAGTCCGACCAGGCGGACTTCAGCCGGGTGTGGAACGGCACGACCGTGCGGTAGCACGGCTGCCCGCCGATCTCGTGGACGATCAGACTGGTCGCGGCCAGGACACCCACCAGGCTGCCGCCGTAGGGCCGGCAGTACGCCTCGAACGCGGCGGCCGCGTCCGCGCCGAGGAGCGGTTCGCACATCAGCTTCTGGGCGGGCAGCGGGCCACCGGGTTGCAGACCGAGGTCGACCGGGAACCCCGGAAGCCTCCCGTCGCACCGGCCGATGAACTCCCGCCAGCGGGCGACGATCGCGTGGGTGTCGTCGATCCCGTCCGCGTTCGCCCGCTCCTGCTCGCAGAAGTCGACGTAGCTTCCCACGGACGTGTCGACGGCGGGCCGTCCCGTGACGCCCGCCAGGTACAGCTCGTGGATCTCGTGCGGGATGCGGTGGACCGAGTAGGCGTCGACATTGGTGTGGTCGAAGGCCATGTACACGCTGGTGGAGTCGTCGCGGACGACCGCCGCGAAGATGAGGTTCGGCCAGCCGAGCGCGTCCGCCGCGACGTCGAATCGGTCCTGCAGATACCGGACCAGACCCTCCGCGTCGGTGAAGTCGCCGATCACCTCGCGGTGCAGGGACACGTCGTCGTCCTCGAGCGTGAAGCGGTGCATGTCGTCGCCGGCCCACCTGAAGCCGCTGCGCAGCGTCTCGTGACGCAGCGTCCAGCCGCGCAACGCCTGTTCCAGCGCGTCGAGGTCGGCCCGGCCCGGCAGGTCGAACGCCGCGCCGAGCCAGGTCGGTACGAACAGTCCGCCTTCGCGCACCGACCGCGCCGTTCGGATGTGCGACTCTTGGATGTACGCCGGCGGCCTCGGATCCGGCGGCAGCGCTGCCGCGGTCGCGATCGTCGCCGGGCTGAACGTCCACTCGACGAGCCGTCCGGGCCGGACCTCGCAGCGCTGAATGTCAGAAATTCGCACGGTGGCGTCTCCTTCGCAGAAGACACCAGCTTGAACAAGGGTGAGCCGTGCGCGAGCGGTGATCGCTGTGTCGCCGGCTTTTCAGCGGGACGTGTGACGCCTCGAACTACGAAGCGATCCTTCGATGGTGGCCGCCCTGGGGAGCCGGGCGGGCCGTGAGCGGCACGGAGTCCGCGAGGCACCAGTCGAGGACGGCGGGCCAGGGTCCGTAGCCGGCGTCCAGGTCGAGATGGGCGGCGCCCGGCAGGATGTCGGCGGGGATGCCGAGCGGTTCGGCGAAGACCGTGCCCGCGCCCTCGGGGCAGTACGGATCGTCGTCGCCGGCGACCAGGCGCGTCGGTCCGGGCAGGGCGAAGTCCGGGGCGGGCGGGGCGAAGGCGGCCACCTCCGGGTACCGGGCGAGGACGGATCCGGACGGCGGGGAGACGAGCAGCACCCGGTCGGCGTGCCGCAGTTGCTCCATGCCCCGGGCGGCGGCGTGCAGCCACAGCACGGCGGACAGGCTGTGGGCCACCACCACCCGCTCCCCCGGACCGTGCAACTCCTCCAGGCAGCGGGCGAGTTCGGCGAGCCAGACCTCCAGGTCGGGGTCGTCCGCGTCGGGCAGCTGCGGATAGAGGACCCGGTGACCGAGGGCGGTGAGGCGGTCGGCGAGCCAGTGCTGCCAGTGCGCCTCGGGACGGTGGTTCTGCCAGCCGTGCAGCACGAGATACGAACGTGTGGTGGTCATACGGGGATCCTGTCCGGCCCGTCCCCCTCCGGTCCAGCGCGTGTCTCAGCCGGTGGGCAGCGCCGCGAACGCCTCGTGGAAACCGGGGAACGTCTTGCGTACACAGCCGGGGTCGTCGTACGTCAGGCCGGGCGTGCGCAGTCCGGTCACGGCGAAGGACATCACGATGCGGTGGTCGCCGAAGGACTTGATCTCGACTCCGGGGGCGGGTGTGCCGGGCCGGATCTCGATCCAGTCGGGGCCGGTGGCGACGTCCACGCCGAGCCGCCTGAGGTTGTCCGCGCAGGCCTCCAGGCGGTCGCACTCCTTCACCCGGGTGTTGCCGACGTCCTCGATGCGGACCGGTCCCGAGGCGAACGGCGCGATCGCGGCCAGCGTCGGCATGGTGTCCGAGATGTCCCGCATGTTCATGGTGAGGCCGCGCAGTTCGCCCGTGCCGCGTACGGTCGTGCGGTCCTCGCCGACCGTCACCCGCGCACCCATCCGCCGCAGCACGTCCACGAAGCGCAGGTCGCCCTGGAGCGCGCCCGCGCCGAGGCCGGGCACGGTGATCTCGCGGCCCGGGGTGACGGCCGCCGCGGCGAAGAAGTAGCTCGCGGTGGAGGCGTCCGGCTCGATGGCGTAGGTGGTGGCCCGGTAGCCGCCCGGCGGGACGTCGTACACCGCGCCGTCGCGGACCACCTCGACGCCGAACGCCCGCATCATCGCGAGGGTGATCTCCACGTACGGCGCCGACACCAGGTCGGTCACCCGGATCCGCAGGCCGGTGCGGGTGAGCGGACCGAGCAGCAGCAGCGCGGTCAGGTACTGGGAGGACTCGCCCGCGTCCAGCACGACCTCGCCGCCCTCGACGCCGGACGCGTGGACGGTGAGCGGATGGTGCCCCTCGGCCTCCTCGTGCCGCAGGTCGACGCCGAGGTCGCGCAGGGCGCGGGTGAGCGGGCCGAGGGGGCGGCGGCGCATCTGCGGGGAGGCGTCGAAGCGGTAGGTGCCGTGGCCGGCGGCGGCCAGGGTGGGCAGGAAGCGGGCGGTGGTGGCGCCGTCGCGGCAGTAGACGTCGGCCTCCGGGACCGCGGGGCCCTGCGGGCGGCCGTCGATCTGCCAGGCGTCCGGGGTGCGGCCGACCCGGTGGCCGAGCCGGGCCAGGCCCTCGGCGAAGCCCTCGGTGTCGTCGGAGTGCAGGGGCCGTACGAGGGTGCTGACCCCGTCGGCCGCGGCGGCGAGGAAGAGCGCGCGGGCGGTGATGGACTTGGAACCGGGGATGTCGACTGCGGGCATGACCGCATGATGGCGGTTCCTCCGCGGTGCGGGCCGGTACGTCCGGAGGCTGGACGCGCCCCCGGGAATGCGCGGTCGGCGGCCCCTTCCTCGTTACTGTGCATTCCCTTGACGGAAAGAAACTTCCCGGATATTGGTGACTCCTCGGAAGTTTCCTTCAGCGGTTCTCCTCTGGAAGGAGCGCACGTGCACCACACCAGCACGGGAAGCGACACCGGCCCGGGAAGCGACGCGAGCACGGGAAGCACGGGGCACACCGCACGGCCGTCCAGACGCGCCGTCCTCGCCGCGACCGCGGGCCTCACCGCCGGACTGACCGTACCGGCGACCGCCCACGCCGCCGCCCACGACGAACACCGGCTGCGTGCCCTCGTCTCCCGCATGACCCTGGAGGAGAAGGTCGGCCAGCTCTTCGTGATGCGGGTCTACGGCCACTCCGCCACCGCCCCCGACCAGGCGGACATCGACGCCAACCTGAAGGAGATCGGCGTCCGCACCGCCGCCGAGCTGATCGCGAAGTACCGGGTCGGCGGCATCATCTACTTCGCCTGGGCGCACAACACCCGCGACCCGCACCAGATCGCCGACCTGTCCAACGGCATCCAGCGGGCCTCGCTGGACCAGCCGCGCGGCCTGCCGATGCTCATCGCCACCGACCAGGAGCACGGCGCGGTGTGCCGGGTCGGCAAGCCGGCCACCCTCTTCCCCGGCGCGATGGCGCTCGGCGCGGGCGGCTCCCGCTCGGACGCCCGCGCCCTCGGCCGGATCTCCGGCGCCGAGCTGCGCGCGATGGGCATCAACCAGGACTACTCCCCCGACGCCGACGTGAACGTCAACCCGGCCAACCCGGTCATCGGGGTCCGCTCCTTCGGCGCCGACCCGGACGCCGTCGCCGCTCTGGTGGCCGCCGAGGTGAGGGGCTGTCAGGCGGCCGGCGTGGCGGCGACCGCCAAGCACTTCCCGGGCCACGGGGACACCGCCGTCGACAGCCACTACGGCTTCCCGGTCATCACCCACAGCCGGGACCTGTGGGAGCGGCTGGACGCCGCCCCCTTCCGGGCCGCGATCGAGGCCGGGATCGACTCGATCATGACCGCGCACATCCAGTTCCCGGCCCTGGACGGCTCCGGCGACCCGGCGACCCTCTCCCGCCCGATCCTCACCGGCATCCTGCGCGACGAACTCGGCTACGACGGTGTCGTGATCACCGACTCCCTCGGCATGCAGGGCGTGCGCACCAAGTACGGCGACGACCGGGTGCCGGTGCTCGCGCTCAAGGCCGGCGTGGACCAGCTGCTCAACCCGCCCTCGCTCGACGTGGCCTGGAACGCGGTGCTGAAGGCGGTACAGAGCGGCGAACTGACCGAGGCCCGCCTGGACGAATCGATCCTTCGCATCCTGCGCCTGAAGGCCCGGCGCGGCCTCTTCGACCACCCCTGGGCCAGCCGGGCGGGCGTCGACCGCACGGTGGGCACGGAGTCCCACCTGGCCGCCGCCGACCGCATCGCCGAACGCACCACCACCCTGCTGGTCAACGAGGACGGCATCCTGCCCCTCGACCGCTACAGCGACCGCAGGATCCTCGTCGTCGGCGCCGATCCGGCCTCCCCGTCCGGCACCACAGGACCGCCCACCGGCGTGCTGGCCGCCGCCCTCACCGAACTGGGCTTCACCGCCACGGCCCTGTCCACCGGCACCGCGCCCTCCGCCGCGACCATCGACAAGGCGGTCGCGGCCGCGCGGGACGCGGACGCGGTGGTCGTGGGCACCTACAACGTGACGGCGTCCAGCACCCAGCGGACCCTGGTGGACCGCCTGCTGGCGACGGGCAAACCACTGGTCGCGGTGGCCGTCCGCAACCCGTACGACGTCGCGCAGCTCCCCGCCGTCAAGGCCGTCGTGGCCACGTACTGCTGGACGGACACCGAACTGCGCGCCGCCGCACGGGTGATCGCCGGCCGGGTGTCACCGCGCGGCAAGCTGCCGGTACCGGTCCAGCGGGCGGACGATCCGACGCAGGTGCTGTACCCGATCGGGCACGGCCTGACGTACTAGCCGCCGACGGTCCTGGCCCGCGACGGCGGAGCAGGGCTCCGCCGTCGCGGCTGTCAGAGCGGTGTCACGGGCGCAGCGTCGGCTCCCTCTCCACGTCCCGTGCGTCCAGCTTCGCGTCGTACTTGGCCAGCGGACTGGCCTGGGCCACCGTGGCCGGGGGGAGGCCCGCCCACTTCAGGATGCGGGCCGTTGCCAGGGACTTCTCGTTCGGGACCAGGCCCGCCACGTTCGCCCCGTGGTTCAGCCCCGGTGCCGTGAAGACGTACGCGTCGCGGGCGCCCTTGCCGGGGCGGAAGCGTTCCGAGCCCCAGGGGTCGTTCTGGCCGTACACGAAGAGCATGTGCGTGGCGTGGTGGCGGACCCAGGTGTCCACGTCCCGCATCGCCCGCGGCTGGAAGCGCATCGGGATGGAGCGGGGGACGAAGTTGCGCGGGGGCTGGTAGCCGTACCGGATCAGGCTCTTCTCGATGTGCGGGAAGTGGATGGTCGGCGCGCCCAGCTGGGTGCCGGCCTGGTAGTAGTACGGCGTGTACGGGGTCAGGCCCTGGTCGGTGTAGGCGGAGAAGCCGGAGATGGTGTCGACCGAGTTCCAGATCTCGTCGTCCGTCGCGGTCGTCGCGTTCGCCGGGATCGTGCCGCAGTCCTTCAGCAGGCTGTACTGCCAGAAGCCCCAGACGTAGTCCAGGACGACCGCCTCGTAGGCCTTGTCGAGGCTGCCGATGGTGGTGAAGGTGTAGCCGTTGTCGGCCGCGTACTGGGCGTACCTCTTCTCCAGCGGCTCGCGGCGGACCAGCGCTTCCCGCTGGACCGCGTTCAGACGGTCCCGGCACTCCTTGGTGCCGACGGTCGCGAAGAAGCGGTCGTACGCCGAGTCCTCGTTGTTCACCACGTCGTTGGGGGCCACGTAGGCGACCACGCCGTCCATGTCACGCGGGTAGAAGCGCTCGTAGTACGTGGCCGTCATGCCGCCCTTGGAGCCGCCGGTGGCCAGCCAGTTGGCGGAGTAGAGCGGCTTCAGGGCCTCGTACACGCGGTGCTGGTCGCTGGCCGCCTGCCAGATGTCGAGCTTGGACCAGTCGGCCGGGTCGGGGCGGGACGGGGTGAAGAAGCGGTACTCCAGGGAGACCTGGTTGCCGTCCACGATCTGGGTGGGCTCGCGGCGCGAGGGGGTCGTGGAGACGTTGTAGCCGCTGGTGTAGAAGACCGTGGGGCGGGTCACGTCCTTGTGCAGCACGGTGATGCGCTGCTGGAAGGTGCCCCGGTCCGGGTGGCGGTGGTCGATCGGCTGGGCGTAGTTCAGGACGAAGTAGCGGTAGCCGGGGTACGGCTTCTCCTCGATGAGGCTCATGCCGGGTATCGACAGGAGCCGGTCCTTGATGTCGGTGGGCTCGGAACCGGCGGCGGTGGCCGCCCCGGCCGCCGTGCTCAGGGTGCCTATGAACACCGTGAGCGCGAGCAGCCATCTGAGCGCCTTGCGCATGCGCACTCTCCCCTGTGAGACAGATGTCCGCCGGAAGCTAGCGGAGCAACTGTCTTCACACCAGGGGGTATTGGCCGGTTTCCGCGATCAGCACAGGATCCAGCCGGAGCTGACCGAATACCGGCCCACCGCGCCCTTGATCCAGACGCAGCGGTGGCCGGCGTGCACGATCACCGGGCCGGCGTGGTGCTTGTAGCGGCCCTTGTCGATGGCCGGCCGGCTGCCGCGGGCCTGCACGCTGACCGACATGGTCTGGGCGGAGCCGGGGTGCTTGGCGACGGTGACGGCGCAGATGTACTCGTTGTTCCGGTAGACATGGGTGACGCCGGTTCTGAACGGCAGGGTCCGCACCTCGCGCCCGGCGCAGCCGCCGGCCGACGCCGCCTGCGCGGTACCCGTCGCCGTGAGCGCGAGCGCGCCGGACGCGGCCAGCACAGCCGCACCGAGCGCCAGTCGCCGGCGTATCGCACCACTGTCCACTGTCGTCCTCCCCGTCACCCGGTCACACTTCCACATGCCGTACTGATGTACGGACGCACGGATGTGTCGGATGGTTGCACGACCGTCAGCGGGACGAGTCGGCCGGGGTCCCGGCGCGGGCCCGGCCGGGCGTCTCAGCGGGACGCGCCGACCGGCTCCTCCGGCTCGGCCTGGCCGACGAAGGTCCGCCACAGCTCGGCGTACCGGCCGCCGCGGGCCAGCAGCTCCTCGTGGGTGCCGTCCTCGGCGACCCGGCCGTGGTCCATGACGACCACCCGGTCCGCGCGGGCCGCGGTGGTGAGCCGGTGCGCGACCACCAGCGTGGTACGGCGGCCCGCCAGGCGGTCGGTCGCCTGGTTGACCTGCGCCTCGGTGGCCAGGTCCAGAGCGGCCGTGGCCTCGTCCAGGAGCAGGATGTCCGGGTCGACCAGCTCGGCGCGGGCGAGCGCGATCAGCTGGCGCTGACCCGCCGAGAGGTTACGGCCGCGCTCGGCGACCTCGTGCAGATAGCCGCCCTCCAGGGTGGCGATCATCTCGTGCGCGCCGACCGCGCGGGCCGCCGCCTCCACCTCGGCGTCGCCGGCGTCGGGGCGGCCGTAGGCGATGGCGTCGCGGACGGTGCCCGGGAAGAGGTACGCCTCCTGCGGGACGACGCCGAGCCGGTGCCGGTAGGAGGTCAGGTCCAGGCTGCGCAGATCCGTGCCGTCGACCGTGACCCGCCCGGCGGTGGGGTCGTAGAAGCGGGCGACCAGCTTCACCAGGGTCGACTTGCCGGCGCCCGTCTCCCCGACGAAGGCGACCGTCTGCCCGGCCGGGATCCGCAGGTCGATGCCGGACAGCGCCGCCTCGGGCTCGTCTGCGGCACCGTATGCGAAACACACGTCCTCGAAGGCGATGTCGCCGCGCAGGGACAGCACCTCCAGCGGCTCGTCCGCCGACTCGGTGGACGCCGGCTCGCGCAGCAGCTCCTGGATGCGGCCCAGCGAGACCGTGGCCTGCTGGTAGCCGTCGAAGACCTGGGAGAGCTGCTGGACGGGCGCGAAGAACAGGTCGATGTAGAGCAGGTAGGCCACCAGCGCGCCGGTGGTGAGGGTGGCCGCCTCCACCCGGCCCGCGCCGGTCATCAGCACGGCCGCCGCGGCGATGGAGGACAGCAGCTGCACGAACGGGAAGTAGATCGATATCAGCCACTGGCCGTGGATGCGGGCGCTCCGGTAGCCGTCGCTGCGCTCGGCGAACCGCCGCCCGCCGTCCCCCTCCCGCCGGAAGGCCTGCACGATCCGCAGCCCGGCCACGGTCTCCTGGAGGTCGGCGTTCACCGTGGAGACGCGCTCGCGGGCGAGTTCGTACGCCTTCACGCTCGCCCGGCGGAAGAAGAAGGTGGCCACGGCCAGCGGGGGCAGGGTGGCGAAGACGACCAGGGCGAGCTGTACGTCGAGCACCAGCAGGGCGACCATGATCCCGAAGAAGGTGACGACCGAGACGAACGCCGTGACCAGGCCGGTCTGCAGGAAGGTGGACAGGGCGTCGACGTCCGTGGTCATCCGGGTCATGATCCGGCCGGTCAGCTCGCGCTCGTAGTAGTCCAGGCCGAGCCGCTGGAGCTGGGTGAAGATCTTCAGCCGCAGCGCGTACAGCACGCGTTCGCCGGTACGGCCGGTCAGCCGGGTCTCGCCGATCTGCGCGGACCACTGGACGAGGACGGTCAGCAGGGCGAGCAGGGAGGCCGCCCACACCGCGCCGATCGCCGTCTTGGTCACCCCGGAGTCGATGCCGTGCCGGATCAGCACCGGCAGCAGCAGGCCGGTGCCCGCGTCCACGGCGACCAGCAGCAGGCTGGCCAGGAGGGGCGGGCCGAAGCCGCGCAGCAGCCTGCGCAGGCCGTAGGAGTCCTCCGGCGCGACCGCGCGGCTCTCGTCGATGTCCGGGGTGTCGGTGGCCGGGGGCAGCGCGTCCACCTGGGCGAGGAGTTCGGGGGTGGCCGGGGTGCCGGAGAGCGCCAGGTCCTTGGGCTCCCGGTCGCCGGTCCACAGCCGGGGGGTCACGCCCCGCTCGGCGTCGAACTCGGCGTCCAGCTCGTCGCGGACGGAGGTGTCCTCCCGCGGTACGGCGGGCTCGACGTGGCCCGGGGAGGTGGCGCCCAGCTCGTCCGGGTCGGTGAGCAGCCGGCGGTAGAGGGCGGAGCGCTCCTGGAGCTCCTCGTGGGTGCCGACGTCGGCGAGCCGGCCGCCGTCCAGGACGGCGATGCGGTCGGCGAGGTTCAGGGTGGAGCGGCGGTGCGCGATGAGCAGGGTCGTACGGCCCTCCATCACCTGCTTCAGCGCCTCGTGGATCTCGTGCTCCACGCGGGCGTCCACGGCCGAGGTCGCGTCGTCCAGGACCAGCAGTCGCGGGTCGGTGAGCAGGGCGCGGGCGAGGGCGATGCGCTGGCGCTGGCCGCCGGAGAGGGTGAGGCCGTGCTCGCCGACCTTGGTGTCGTAGCCGTCGGGCAGCTCGGTGATGAATCGATCCGCCTGGGCGGCGCGGGCGGCGGCCTCGATCTCCTCCCGGGTGGCGTCCGGGCGGCCGTAGGCGATGTTGTTGCGGACGGTGTCGGAGAAGAGGAACGAATCTTCGGGCACCAGTCCGATCGCCGCCCTGAGCGAGTCCAGGGTCAGTTCGCGCACGTCGTGGCCGCCGATCAGGACGGCGCCGTGGGAGACGTCGTAGAAGCGCGGCAGCAGCAGGGAGAGGGTGGACTTGCCCGAGCCGGACGAGCCGACGACGGCGAGGGTCTCACCGGACCGGATCTCGAAGCTGAGCCCTTCGAGGACCGGGCGCTGGTCGTCGTACCCGAAGGACACGTCGTCGAACTCGACGGTCGCGGGCGCGTCGGCGGGCAGGGTCCTGGTGCCGTCCTTCAGGGTCGGCTCGGTGTCGATCAGCTCCAGGACGCGCTCGGTGCCGGCGCGGGCCTGCTGGCCGACCGTGAGGACCATCGCGAGCATGCGGACCGGGCCGACCAGCTGGGCGAGGTAGGTGGAGAAGGCCACGAAGGTGCCGAGCGTGATGTGGCCGCGGACGGCGAGCCAGCCGCCGAGGGCCAGCATGGCGACCTGGCCGAGCGCCGGGACGGCCTGCAGGGCCGGGGTGTACCTGCTGTTCAGGCGGATCGTGCGCAGGCGTCCGGCGAAGAGCTTCCGGCCCACCTCCCGGAGCTTTCCGGTCTCCTGGTCCTCCTGCCCGAAGCCCTTCACCACGCGTACGCCGCTCACCGCGCCGTCGACCACGCCGGCCACGGCGGCGGCCTGGGCCTGGGCGTACCAGGTGGCGGGGTGCAGCTTGCTGCGGCTGCGCCGGGCGATCCAGCCGAGGGCGGGCGCGACGGCCAGGGCGACCAGGGTCAGCGGCAGCGACAGCCACGCCATGATCGCCAGGGAGATCAGGAAGAGCAGGACGTTCCCGAGGGTCATCGGGAGCATGAAGAGCAGACCCTGGATCAGCTGGAGGTCGCTGGTGGCCCGGCCGACGACCTGCCCGGTGGACAGCTCGTCCTGACGGCGGCCGTCCAGCCGGGTGATCGTGCCGTACATCTCGGTCCGCAGGTCGTGCTGGACGTCCAGGGCGAGCCGGCCGCCGTAGTAGCGGCGGATGTAGGTGAGGGCGTAGACGAGGACGGCCGCGCCGACGAGGGCGCCGGCCCAGGGACCCATGGCCCGGCTGTGGTCGCCGATCACGTCGTCGATGATCACCTTGGTGATCAGCGGGACGACGGCCATGACCGCCATCCCGGCCAGGGAGGAGCCGAGGGCGAGGATCACGTCCTTGGGGTAGCGCCAGGCGTAGCTCGCCAGTCGTCCTGCCCATCCCCGTTGCGCTGCCACGCCGGTGCCTTCCTGTCGCCCTGCTCGTCCGCAAGACACCAACGCATTCGGGGGCTGATTTCATCCCCCTGCAACAAAACGGAGGCGGTACTCAGCCGCGGGCCCGGCGGCGGCCAGCGAGGTGGCCGCCGCCGGGCCGGCGGCGAGAGCGGCGAGTACGGGTCCCCGGCGCAGGGCCGTCACCGTGGAACCGGTCGGTGACGGACGTACGGGAGGCCGTCCCGCGAAGCGTCAGCCCTGCGGCGGCGCCGCGACGAACGCCTCGCGCGGCTGGCTGGTCGGCGTGTAGCGGGTGACGCCGGAGGTGGTCGGCACCAGGTCCTTGTGGATGGCCTTGGCGACGTTCTGGATGGTGGTCACGCCGTAGCTCATGGTGCTGTTGTCCTGCGTCAGCACGGTGATCATGTAATCGTGCCCGGCGCCGTTGAAGGTGCCCAGGCTGTGCACCCGCCAGCCGTGCGTGGAGCGCTGCAGCCAGCCGTTCTTGACGTGCACCGAGACGGAGGAGGGCGCTCCGGCGGGCGTGCCCCAGCGCTGGTCGGAGACGACCTGGCCCATCAGCTGGAGGATGTAGGCGCGGGCGTTGTCGCTGAGCACGCTGTTCTTGGCGGTGACGAGCTTGAGGAGCTTCTGCTCGTCGGTGACGTTCTCCTGGGTGAGGCCCCAGTAGCCGTCCGCGCCCGGAACGGTCTTGGTCATGCCGGCGGCGGACAGGAAGCCCTTGATCTTCGTCATGCCCAGCTGCTTCCACAGCTTGCTGGTCGCGTCGTTGTCGGACCGGGTGATCATGGCCTTGGCGAGCGACTGCTCGGTGCTCGTCAGATACCGGTTGTGCTTCTTCGCGTCCCACAGCAGCGTGGCGAGCACGGTGACCTTGACGGTGCTGGCCGAGTCGTAGGCGCTGGTGGCCCGCAGGGTGCAGGTCGTCTTGGTGCTGCGGTCGTACAGGCCGATCGCGACGGTGCCCTTGCGGTTGGTGAGCGCCGCCGTGATGTCCTTCTTCAGCTTGTCGGCCAGGCCGGCCTTGGCGGACGTACAGGTCACGGCGGGCGTCGTCGCGGCCGCCGGGGTGGCGGCGGTGACGGCCGGTATGAGCAGCGCGGCACTGACGGCAGCCGCGAGCACACCGGCCCGGCCGGGTGTCCGGAAAGTCATGAAAAGTTCCCCTTGAACGTCGTACGGGCGTCCCCCTGAACGCCGTTGAGCGCACCCGTGCGCTGTCTGAGTGGACTCGCCAGGGCGGTCGAAAGTTGTACGCACGTTCGCTGAACCGGAGTTCCTTACCTGACTCTCACCGACCCACAGGGTCCGCCCAGGCGGGCCCCAGCGCGCGGCGCTGCTCGGCGCGAGCACCGAATTGATCGCGTACCTGAAGAAGCACCAGGACGGCGCCAAGTGGCTGCTTGCCGTGTCGAGTTCGCAGAGCGCGACCCGGCGGCAACAGTGCCGGTTCCGAGGTCACGGCGTGGGTGCGGAAGCACGGGACGGCGGTGATCGGACGTGGACTGACACCGGGCTGCGTCACTCGACGAACTGACGGGTCGCGGCGTCCACGACCGAGACCCCTGGATCGCAGCCGTCCCCGTCCTGGTCGGGCTCACACCCGGGGTCGATGACCTCGACGGACCACACCGCGCGCCAAGGGCCCCGATTGCCCTTGGCGCGCACGGTCGTCAGCTCGCGGGCGTGGTACCGCAGGCTCCCGACGGCGCCCCCGCTCTTCCGGTCTCGCTCGCGGACCGTCTTCTCCGCCTGCCGTGCCGTCATCAGCTCGGCCGGAACGTGCACGTGCGTGGGCCCGAGGTCGACCGTCAGCCCGTGCACCTGCCCGGCCCGGTCGATCCGTACGTCGAGGCTGCGGGGCATGTCCACCCCACGCTCCCGGAACCGCCAGGAGGTGATCCACCCGTCCCCGCCCTGGTCTTTGCCGGCCGGCCGCGTCGCGTGCCAGGAGGCCGACTCGGCCCACCGGTAGTGGGCACGCATGTAGGTGCGGGCGATGCGGTACGCGTCCCGGGCGTCGCGCGGCCGGGTGGCGCCGGGGACGGGGAAGCCGGCGTTGTCGAGGTCGACCGTGAGCCGGCGCCCGCCGGGCCACATCAGCTCCGCGGGGAATTCCCCGGCCAGCTGGATGGACATCCACCCGTTGTAGCCGTCGAGACCGGGGCTGACGGTGACCTTTCCGACCCGGTACCGGTCGCCGAAGGCCTGCCGTACGGCCCGTTCGGCGGCCTCCCTCTCCTCGCCGTCCGCGTCGCGCATGCTGGAGCCGTCGACATGGTTGAGGGTGACCGCGGCGTGCACCACGGCGCCCCCGAGCAGCCCGAGCGCCCCGAGGAGAACCACGGCGGACCTGGCCCAGGCCCGCCAGGCGACCCGCCCGCGCACCGCCAGGAGTCCCGCGGCCAGGCCCACCAGTCCCCCGCCCACGTTCATCTCGACGTCGGAGCTGTCGCAGATCCCGCCGGCGAACGGGGCGAGGGCCTGGGTGAGTTCGATGAGGCAGGGCAGCGCGAGCACACCGGCCAGCACCGGTACCGGCCGCCGCAGCGCGAGCACCCCGAACAGCCCGACCGGCACGAACATGGCCAGGTTCCACTGCCCCTGGGTGGTGTGGAGCGGCTCGGTGAGCTGATGGTCGACCACACACTCGGCGACGCCGTGCTCACCGGTCCGCAGGGCGAGGGTCACCCCGAGGACCCCGGTGAGGCAGAAGGCCAGCGGCAACCACCAGAAGGCGTGGGCTGCCCCGCGCCACCGGGCGACGCCCCACGCCCCACCGCCGATCACGAACGCGACGACGGTGAGCCCGGCCAGGAACCCGTAGTCGTCGCGGAACACAGCCTCGAACACGAGACGCTCTCCCCCGTCGGTGGCGGCCTGGTCAGGGCCGCGCTTCCATGATCACCTCAGGGGACGACCGCGAGGGGCCGGGCAGTTCCGGGCCGCCGCCGCTAGGCCCTCTCGTTTGGATCATCCCGGCGTCGCGGGGTCTGGCACGCACATCTGCGGCGTTGTCGTCGGTTGCCAACGCTCCGCGTTGGCGCCCTCCTCCGCCTTGCAGCTGCACGCACCAGACCCCGCTCGGGTCGGCCAGGAGGCGCCGCACCTCACGGCCGGCCTGATCCAAACGACAGGACCTAGCCGAGATGCGTCGGCGCGAACATCCGCAGTACCGCCGGGAGTACGACCACCGACGGGCCCGGTGTGGCCAGGGCCTTCGCCAAGTCCTCCTCCAGCGTCTCCGCAGTCGTACGGACACCCGGCACGCCGAAGGACTCCGCCAGGGCCACATAGTCCGGGCGGGTCAGTTCCGTTGCCGTCGCCTGGCCGAAGGCGTCCGTCATGTACTCGCGGAGGATGCCGTAGCCGCCGTCGTCGACGATCAGCCAGGTGACCGGGAGGTCGTACTGGCGAGCCGTGGCCAGTTCGGCGATGGAGTACAGGGCTCCGCCGTCGCCCGACACCGCCAGGACCGGCCGCGTCGGGTCCGCCGCCGCCGCGCCCAGGGCCGCCGGGAAGCCGTAGCCGAGGCCGCCCGCGCCCTGGGCCGAGTGCATGGTGTTGGTGCCCCGGGGGTCGAATGCCGACCAGGCCCAGTACGCCAGGATCGTCATGTCCCAGAAGGACGGGGAGTCGGCGGGCAGCGCGCGGCGTACGGCGCCCAACACCTCCTGCTCCAGGGTGAGGTCCTGGGCGGCGATGCGCTCGCCGACGCGGGACAGCAGCTCGCGCACCCGCTCCGGCGCCGACTCGTCCGTGCGCTCCTCCACCGTCTCCAGCAGCGCCTGCAGCGCCGGTCGGGCGTCCGCGTGGATGCCGATCGCCGGGTGGTTGGACTCCAGCTTGCCGAGGTCCGCCTCGATCTGGATCACACGGCCCCGGGGCTTGAACGTGTGGTAGTTGGAGGAGAGTTCACCCAGGCCCGAGCCGACCACCAGGAGGACGTCCGCGTCCTCAAGGAAGTCCGTGGTGTGCCGGTCCTCCAGCCAGGACTGCAACGACAACAGGTGCTCCCAGGGGAAGGCGCCCTTGCCGCCGAAGGTCGTGACCACGGGCGCCTGGAGCTTCTCGGCCAGTGCCCTCAGCTTTCCCGAGGCGTCGGAGCGTACGACGCCGCCGCCCGCGATGATCGCCGGGCGGGCCGCGCGCGACAGCAGGTCGGCCGCCAGCGCGGTCAGTTCGGGGCGCGGGACCAGGTCGTCCGGGGTCGCGTCCATCGCCGTCACCACGGGCAGCGTCGCCTCGGCGAGGAGGACGTCCTGCGGGATCTCCACCCACACCGGGCCGTGCGGGGCGGTCAGGGCCGACCGCCAGGCCGCCGCGATGGCGGACGGGATCTGGGACTGGGTGCGGACCGAGTGCACCGACTTCACCACGCCCCGGAACGAGGCCGCCTGGTCCGGGAGTTCGTGGAGGTAGCCGTGCCGGCCGCCGCCCAGGCCGGCCGTCGGGATCTGGCTGCTGATCGCCAGGACGGGCGCGGAGGCCGCCGCCGCCTCCTGGAGTGCCGCCAGCGACGTCAGCGCGCCCGGGCCCGTCGAGAGGAGCAGCGGGGCCGCCTCTCCGGTGATCCTGCCGTACGCGTCCGCCGCGAAGCCCGCGTTGTTCTCCACCCGCAGGCCGATGTAGCGGAGGGAGGAGCGGCGCAGGGCGTCGAACATGCCGAGCGCGTGCTGGCCGGGCAGGCCGAAGACGGTGGTGGCGCCGAGCCCGGCCAGCGTCTCCACGACCAGGTCTCCGCCGTTGCGCCCCGGGGGAGGGTTCAGGGCCGCGGTGATCTGCGCCGGCGTCGGGCGGAGTACCAGGTCGTGGTCGTGGGTCACTTCGCTTCCGCGTCCTTCCGGGCCGCCGCGATCTGGCGGCTCATGATGGTGGTCAGTTCGTAGGCCGTGTGGGAGGCGGCCACCGAGGTGATCTCGGCGTGGTCGTACGCCGGGGCGACCTCGACGACGTCCGCCGACACCAGGTTGCAGGAGGCCAGGCCGCGCAGGATCTCCAGGAGCTCGCGGGAGGTCATGCCGCCCGCCTCCGGGGTGCCGGTGCCGGGCGCGTGGGCCGGGTCGAGGCAGTCGATGTCGATGGAGATGTACAGCGGGCGGTCGCCGATGCGCTGGCGCAGCTGGTCGGCGACCTCGTCGGCGCCGCGGCGGTAGATGTCCGCCGAGGTGACGATGCCGAAGCCCATCTTCTCGTCGTCGGTGAGGTCCTGCTTGCCGTACAGCGGGCCGCGGGTGCCGACGTGGGAGAGGGCGGAGGTGTCGAGGATGCCCTCCTCGACCGCGCGGCGGAACGGGGTGCCGTGCGTGTACTCGGCGCCGAAGTAGGTGTCCCAGGTGTCCAGGTGGGCGTCGAAGTGGAGCAGGGCGACCGGGCCGTGCTTCTTCGCGACCGAGCGGAGCAGCGGGAGGGCGATGGTGTGGTCGCCGCCCAGGGTCATCAGGCGGGCGCCCGTGCCGAGCAGCTCGTCGGCCGCCGCCTCGACGGTCTCCACGGCCTCGTTGATGTTGAACGGGTTCACGGCGATGTCACCGCCGTCGGCCACCTGCGCCAGCGCGAACGGCGACGCGTCCTGCGCGGGGTTGTACGGGCGCAGCAGCCGGGACGCCTCGCGGATGGCGTTGCCGCCGAAGCGGGCGCCCGGCCGGTACGAGACGCCGGAGTCGAACGGCACGCCGACCACGGCGACGTCGGCGCGGCCGACCTCGTCGAGGCGGGGCAGCCGGGCGAAGGTCGCGGGACCCGCGTACCGCGGGATACGGGAGGAGTCGACGGGGCCGCGGGGCGTCTCGTTGCTGCTCATGATGAATTGCCTTCTTTCCTGCGCTTCGTCGCGCATGTACTGCTATCCATACGACTCTACTGGTGAGCCGGGACCGGTTCGGACGCGAGTTCGGGGGAGCGGCCGGCGAGGCGCTCGCGCCAGGTGGCGAGGACCGCCTCGTCGGTGGGCCTGGTCGCCAGGGAGACGGCGACGTAGGCGGCGAGGGAGGCCAGCAGGCCGTAGTAGACGGGCTCGTTGGCGAGGATGCCGTAGCCGGCCATCAGGCCGATGACGGCCAGGCCGCCGACGGCGACGGAGGCCAGCGCGCCCTGGACGGTGCCGCGCTTCCACAGCAGGCCGCCGAGGATGGGCACGAGCAGGCCGCCGACGAGGAGGTTGTAGGCCACGGTGAGCGCCTCGACCACGTTGTTCAGCGCGATCGCCGTGCCGATCACCGCGAGGCCCATGACCAGGATGAATACGCGGTTGCCCTGCACTTCGTCGCGTTCACCGGAAGTGGCCCTCCCCCGCAGCCGCGACCAGATGTCGTTGTTGGCGACGGTGGCGCAGGCGATCAGGGCGCCGGAGGACGTCGACATCACGGCGGCCAGGGCGGCGGCCAGGACCAGGCCGCGCACGCCCATGGGAAGTTCGTCCTTGACGATGGTGGCGAAGGCGTCGTCGGGGCTGCCGAGCTTGGGGTAGAGCACCTTGGCGGCCGTGCCGATCACCGCGCCGGCGAGGGCGTAGGCCAGACAGTAGGTGCCGGCGACCGTGCCGCCCCACTTGGCGGTCCGGTCGCTGCGGGCGGTGAACACGCGCTGCCAGATGTCCTGGCCGATCAGCATGCCGAACGTGTAGATCAGCACGTAGGTGAAGATCGTCTCGCCGCCGATGCCCAGCGGGTCGAAGTACTCGGTCGGCAGCTTGGCCTTCATCTCGGCGAAGCCGCCCGCCTTGACGACGGCGATCGGCAGGAGCAGGAGCAGCACGCCGATAGTCTTCACAACGAACTGGACCATGTCCGTCAGCGTGATCGACCACATGCCGCCGAGCGTCGAGTACGCGACGACGATCGAGCCGCCGAGGATGATCGCGGCGGTCCGGTTCATGTCGAAGAGGACGTCGAAGATCGTGGCGTAGGCGATGGTGGAGGTCACCGCGAGCATGAGGGTGTACGCCCACATGACCACGCCGGAGATGACGCCCGCGCGGCCGCCGTATCTGAGGTCCAGCATCTCGGAGACGGTGTAGACCTTCAGGCGGGCGATGCGCGCGGAGAAGAAGACGGAGAGGGCGAGCAGTCCGAGGCCGATGGTGAAGACCATCCAGGCGCCGGAGAGGCCGTACTGGTAGCCGAGGCCCACACCGCCGATGGTGGACGCGCCGCCGAGGACGATCGCCGCCATGGTGCCGGAGTACATGGCGGGCCCGAGGCGGCGGCCGGCCACCAGGAACTCGCTCTTGGACTTGGCGCGGCGCATGCCCCACCAGCCCATCGCCAGCATTCCGGCCAGATAGAGGACGATCACTGTGTAGTCGACGGCCATGGGGCCCTCCTTCGCGCGCTGTCCGGTGGCGTGTCGTGCAGGTACTTCGGGGGACGTGTCGGCAGCGGCTCGCGGGGACATCCGCCCGTACCCGCGGCTGCCGTGCTCCATCGACAGTAGGTGGCCGGAAAGCGACTGCGAAGTGTACGTTTCATCCATATGAACGGGGCGGGATGGAGGGAACGCACACCATGCCGGAGACGACCGCCCCAGCGGTCCCACCGACCCCACCGGTAACGCTCCAGGCGCTGCTGTCCCGGGAGGATCTCGCCCTGCGGCAGATCGCCGGGCCGACGGATCCGGGCATCGTGATCCACTGGGCGCACACCTCGGAGATGGCCGACCCCTACCCGTACCTGCTGGGCGGCGAGCTGCTGCTCACGGCCGGCGTGCACGTCCCGGAGGCAGCCGGCTCGGATGGGGGTCCCCCCGGTCGAGCGAATTCGAGACTGGGGGACTACTTCGACGACTACGTCTCCCGGATCGTGGCGGCGGGCGGCGCGGCCCTCGGTTTCGGGCTGGCCCCGGTGCACGACACGGTCCCGCGCGCCCTGGTCGCCGCCTGCGACCACCACGGGCTGCCGCTGCTGGAGGTCCCGCCGCAGACCACGTTCTCCGGCGTGGCCCGCGCGGTCTGGCAGCTGATGGCGCAGGCCCGGATGGCCGAGCTGCGGCGGGTCACGGAGGCCCAGCAGAGCCTCGCGGCAGCCGCCTCCCGGCCGGATCCGGTCCCCTCGGTCCTGCGCCAGCTGGCCCAGCGCCTGGGCGGCCGTGCGGTGCTGTACGGGCCCGACGGCACGGAGGTCGCGGGGGCGGGCCGGGAGACACCGGAGGGCGTCCGCTCGGCACTGGCGGAGCTGTCCGGGGTGGTCGGACCGACCGCCAGAACGACAGCACCACCGGACCACCCGCCGACAACCCCACCGGGCACGCCCACCGCCGGCCCCGCCGCCGGGGACTCCCCCTCGGCGCCCGCCGCTCCCCCCACCCGCCCCCAGCCCACCTCGGCCACCGACACCTTCGGGGCCACCCATCTCGCTGTGTACGCCCTCGGTGCGGGTGAGGGGTTCGTGCTCGGTGTGGCCGCGCCCCGGCGGGAGCCCGGCGATCACACCATCGCCTCCGTCGCCGCCGTACTGCTGTCCCTGCTCACCGGTGAGCACCAGAGCGGGGCCGGGGCGGCCCGGTCCTCCGCGCTCGTACGGCTGCTGCTGGGCGCCCCGCCCGAGGAGGTGGCCCCCCTGCTCGGCACCGGGCGGTGGCTCGTCGTGCACGCGCGGCCGGAGGCCCAGGCCCCGGACACGGTCGCCGCCTCCGCGCTCGGCGCCGCCCTCGGTTCCCCGCTGGTCGACCTCGCCCGTGATGTCGTACGGGTGCTGGTCCCGGCCGACCGGGAGCCGGAGCCGCAGCCCGGCTGGACGCTCGGGGTGAGCGCCGCGGCCGGGCCGCGGGAGTGGCCGGCCGCCGACACCCAGGCCTCCCGTGCCCTCGCCCGGGCCCGCGCCACCCGCACCGCGCTGGTCCGGCACGGCGCCGCGCGCCCCGGCCTGGGCGACCTGGTGTCCCGCGCCGAGGCCGAGGCGCACGCCCGCGCGCTGCTCGCCCCGCTGGGCGGTCAGCGCGCGCTCGTCGACACCCTGCGCACCTGGCTGTCCCTGCACGGGAGTTGGGACCGTACGGCCGTGGCGCTGGACGTGCACCGCAACACGGTCCGGCAACGCGTCGCCCGCTGCGCGGCCCTGCTGGACGCGGACCTGGACGACCCGGACGTCCGCATGGAGTTGTGGTTCGCGCTGCGGCAGAGCTGAGGGGCCCGACCCGGGCGGTCAGCCCACGTCGGCGCAGATGGCGTGGACGGAGATACCGACGGTGGCGCCGGTGGCCGACCGGCCCACGCCGACCCACCCGGTGTTGTCCAGGGCCGTTCGGCCGAGTGAGCCGCGTCCCAGCGGGCGATATGGCGAAGATTCCGGCAGCGCGCTGCCCCACAATGGAAGGCATGCCGATATCCGGGACACCCAGCCGCGCCCAGCTCGTCGACCACCTGGTGAGGACCCGTATCGCGGGGGACGTCGCCACGCCCCGCGAGAACAACCTCTCCCACTACCGCAAGCTGGCCAACGGCGACCGCCACTACTGGTTCGGGCTGGAGCTGGGCGACCGCTGGGCGGACGAGCAGGACGTGCTCGCGGTCATGGCCGAGCGGGTGGGTGTCAACGACGATCCCGAGTACCGGTACGGGCAGGACACCATCGACCCCGAACTGACCGTGGACGCGCTGGACCGGATGGCGGCGCGGCTGCGCAAGGCGGCCGAGGACCGCCAGCGGGTGCTGTTCGCGACCGGGCACCCGGGCGGCCTGCTGGACGTGCACCGGGCCACGGCCGCCGCCCTGCGCGCCGCGGGCTGTGAGATCGTCGTCATCCCGGACGGGCTGCAGACGGAAGAGGGGTACGTCATGCAGTTCGCGGACGTGTCCGTGCTGGAGCACGGGGCGACGCTGTGGCACACCCACTCCGGGGAGCCGATGCGCGCCATTCTGACCGGACTTGAGCGCGAGGGGCGACCGCTGCCGGACCTGGTGGTCGCCGACCACGGCTGGGCCGGGTACGCCGGACAGCACGGCGTCGACTCCGTGGGGTACGCCGACTGCAACGACCCGGCGCTGTTCCTCGCCGAGGCCGAGGGCACCGTGCAGGTGGTCGTGCCGCTCGACGACCACGTGGTCAGCCCGCGCTACTACGACCCGATGACGGCGTATCTGCTCGCCGCCGCCGACCTGGCCTGACGCCTGGTCCGACACCTGGTCTGACGCGACGACAGGAGTGATGTGCGGCCCCGCTGTCGGGGCCGCACATCGTGTTCAGTTCGAGCTCGGGTCAGTGGCCGCCACCGCCGCCACCACCGTGGCCACCGCCACCGCCGCCGTGGCCACCGCCACCGCCGCCGTGGTCGCCGCCGCCGCCGTGGTCGCCACCACCGCCGTGGTCGCCGCCACCATGGTCGCCGCCGTAGCCGCCGTGGTCGCCACCGTAGTCGTCGTCGTGGTCGCCACCGTAGCCGCCGTGGTCGCCGTAGTCGTCGTCATCGTCGTCCGACCAGCCGTGGTCGCCGTGGTCGCCGTGGTCGCCACCGTAGTCCCTGCTGTAGGAACTGTGGTCGCTGTGGTCCGAGGCAGAGGCGGTGCCGGCCGTGCCGAGCGCGGCTCCGCCGGCCAGCAGCAGGCCAGAGGCGGAAATCGCGACGAGGCGCCTCGTGCGCTGTGATCGCATGGGAATACCTTCCATCTCCATCGTCTCTCACGGCTCCCGGGGGAAGGCGCGAGGTGGATGGCCGCCGCCGCTGCAAGAAAGGGGAAGTCGCGGCGCGGTCTTCAGGTGTCACCGCAGCCAGTTGACGGAACGGCGGAGGTCGCCGGCGCCCGCATCCCACCCGTACGTGGTCGCGCCATCGGGTGCTGCGACAGAATCCCGAGATTCCGGAACTCCGTGTGGCCGTGCGTGCCGTTCGCTGCGGCTTTCACTCCAAGAGCCTAGTCCCGCTTGCGTCACACGTCATCTCGAACGGCACCCCCGTCACGGCTGTCTCGGGACGCGGACCACACCCTCCTGGATGACCGAGATGGCGAGCTGCCCGTCCTGGGTGTAGATGCGGGCCTGGCCGAGGCCGCGGCCACCGTGCGCGGACGGCGACTCCTGGTCGTAGAGCAGCCACTCGTCGGCGCGGAAGGGCCGGTGGAACCACATCGCGTGGTCCAGGGACGCCCCGACGACATCGCCGACGGCCCAGCCGCCGCGGCCGTGCGCGAGCAGCACGGAGTCGAGCAGGGTCATGTCGGAGACGTAGGTGGCGAGGACGACGTGCAGCAGGGGGTCGTCAGAAGCGCTGTCCAGCTTGCCGTTGGTGCGGAACCACACCTGGGAGTGCGGCTCGCGCGGCTCGCCGTACTGCCCGTACGGCGGCTCGTCCACGTACCTGAGGTCGATCGCCTCGCGGGCCTCCAGGAACCGCTCGACCACCTCGGGGGCCAGGTGGCCGTAGCCGCGCAGCCGCTCCTGGGAGGTGGGCAGGGTCGCCGGGTCCGGCGAGACGGGCATGGGCGCCTGGTGCTCCAGCCCCTCCTCGTACGTCTGGAAGGACGCCGAGAGATGGAAGATCGGCTTGCCGTGCTGGACGGCGACCACCCGGCGGGTGGTGAAGGACCGGCCGTCGCGGATGCGGTCCACGGTGTACACGATCGGCGCGCCCGGGTCGCCGGGGCGCAGGAAGTACGCGTGCAGGGAGTGGGCGGGCCGGTCCGCGGGGACCGTCCGCCCGGCGGCGACCAGCGCCTGCGCCGCGACCTGCCCGCCGAAGACCCGGGGTACGACGGCGGAGCGGGACCGGCCGCGGAAGATGTTCTCCTCGATCTGCTCCAGGTCGAGGAGATCGAGGAGATCCTGGAGTGCCTGGCTCATGGCGTCAGTTGTACCGGCCAGTGATTGCGGGGACCTTACAGACCCATGTCCTTGGCGATGATCGACTTCATGATCTCGCTGGTGCCGCCGTAGATGCGGTTGACGCGGTTGTCCGCGTACAGGCGGGCGATCGGGTACTCGTTCATGTAGCCGTAGCCGCCGTGCAGCTGGAGGCAGCGGTCGATGACGCGGTGCGCGACCTCGGTGCAGAAGAGCTTCGCGGAGGCGGCCTCGGCGGGGGTCAGCTCACCGGCGTCCAGGGCCTCCGTGGCGCGGTCGGCGACCGCCTCCGCGGCGTCCACCTCGGCCTGGCAGGCTGCCAGCTCGAACTTGGTGTTCTGGAAGTGGGCGACCGGCTTGCCGAAGACGGTGCGCTCCTGCACGTACTGCTTGGCGAACCGGACGGCGGCCTTGGCCTGCGCGTAGGCGCCGAAGGCGATGCCCCAGCGCTCGGAGGCCAGGTTGTGGCCGAGGTAGTAGAAGCCCTTGTTCTCCTCGCCGAGCAGGTCCTCGACCGGCACCTTGACGTCGACGAAGGCCAGCTCGGCGGTGTCGGAGGTCTTCAGGCCGAGCTTGTCGAGCTTGCGGCCGACGGAGTAGCCCTCGGACTTGGTGTCCACGGCGAACAGGGAGATGCCGTGGCGGCGGTCCTCGGCGGTCGGCGCGGCCGTGCGGGCGCAGACGATCACCTTGTCGGCGTGCACGCCGCCGGTGATGAAGGTCTTGGCGCCGTTGAGGACGTAGTGCGTGCCGTCCTCGGAGAGCTTGGCGGTGGACTTCATGCCCGCGAGGTCGGAGCCGGTGCCCGGCTCCGTCATCGCGATGGCCCACATCTCCTCGCCGGTGACGAACTTCGGCAGGTAGCGCTTCTTCTGCTCGTCGGTGGCGAGCATCTTGATGTACGGCAGGGCGAGCAGCACGTGCACGCCGGAGCCGCCGAAGTGGACGCCCGCGCGGGCGGTCTCCTCGTAGAGGACGGCTTCGAACTTGTGGCTGTCCAGGCCGGCGCCGCCGAACTCCTCGGGCACGTTGATGCCGAAGATGCCCAGCTCACCGAGCTTGTAGTAGAAGTCGCGCGGCGCCTGGCCGGCGGCGAACCAGTCGTCGTACACGGGTACGACCTCGGCCTCGATGAAGGCGCGAAGGGTCTCCCGGAACGCCTCGTGATCCTCGTTGAACACCGTACGGCGCACGCCGCCACCTCCACGTACCTGACATCGGCATGTCTAAGCGCTTGCTCAGATTCGAAGATACCGGCGAGTACGGCGATGAGTCCAGGGTGAGCTTGACCACGACCCCGGGTCAGTCGCGTCTCCCGTACCGGCGGAACCCGGAGGTCTTCACCATCCAGGGGCCGAAGGGAACCGAGTCCCCGAAGATGTACGGCCCCGTGTAGGCGTAACGGCCCTTGACCGGGTCGGAGTGGACCTCAACGGTGCCGGTGCGGGGGTCGACGATCATGTAATGGGCGATCCCCATGGCCGGGTAGTCGTCGAGCTTCTCGGCGAAGCCTGGATGCGGGTTCGGCGGGAGAACCTCGACCACGGCCAGCACCTGCGCCGCGTCGACGGCGAATCCCTGCTCGTCGAGGAGGGCCTCGGGCATCACGATGGCGTCCGGCCGACGCATACGGCCCATCGCCGGATACTCGATCGCAGGGCCGTTCACACAGACGCAGCCCGGATGAGTGGCGCGGACCTGCTGGTCGAGCTGGTCGCGGATGCGGCGCAGCAGACCGTGTCGGCGCAGCGACGGCCATCTCATGGCCAGCAGTGGACCGGACGGTCCGATCTCGACACTCCAGGACCCTTCGAGCCGCTCGGACCAGGCATCCAGTTCCTCGGCGATCGCGCGCATCTTCGCGTACTCCACACCCGGAGGGTAGTGAGCAGCCGGAGGCTACCGCGTCACCCCTCCCCTGCCGCCGCGAACGCCCCCCGCGCCATCCGGTGCAGCAGGGCCGCCGTCGTGCCCCGGCCGGGGAGCGTGCCGGCGCGGCCGAGGTGCGGGGTGGAGTTGAGCAGGCCGAAGACCGAGTGGACGGCGGAGCGCGCGGCCGGCTCGGTCAGCCCCGGATACACCTCGCGGACCACCTCCACCCACAGCTCCACGTACTGCCGCTGGAGCTGGCGCACCAGCTTGCGGTCGCTGTCGCGCAGCCGGTCCAGCTCGCGGTCGTGCAGGGTGATCAGCGGGCGGTCGTCCAGGGCGAAGTCGATGTGGCCCTCGATGAACGAGTCCAGGACCCGGCTCGCGGGCACCCCGTCGGCCTCCGCCAGCCGCCGCTTGGCCCCGGTGAGCAGCTGCCCGCTGATGCCGACCAGCAGCTCGGCGAGCATCGCGTCCTTGCCCGGGAAGTGCCGGTAGAGCCCGGGGCCGCTGATGCCGACCGCGGCCCCTATCTCGTCGACGCCGACGCCGTGGAAACCGCGCTCGGCGAAGAGCCGTGCGGCCTCCTTCAGGATCTGCTCACGGCGGGTGGGGGCGTCGGTTCTGGTGACCATGCAGACAATTCTAGACAGCGAGGTTAGCGGTCGTTAACCTGAAGGAAATGGTTAACGCTCATTAACAGCGGATCACAGGTTCGATCACCGGGTGAGGGGACCGCAGGATGCAGGAGGCACCGGAGCTGACGAGCGCGGCAGATCCCGCGTCGGAGGCCTGGCGGGCCAATGAACGGGCCCATCTCGCCCTCGTGGAGGAGCTGCGCGCCAAGCTGGCCGCGGCGGCCCTCGGCGGCGGCGAGAAGGCACGGGCCCGGCACACCGCGCGCGGCAAGCTGCTGCCGAGGGACAGGGTGGACACGCTGCTCGATCCGGGCTCGCCCTTCCTGGAGCTGGCCCCGCTCGCGGCCGACGGGATGTACGAGGGGCAGGCCCCGGCCGCCGGCGTGATCGCCGGGATCGGGCGGGTCAGCGGGCGCGAGTGCGTGATCGTCGCGAACGACGCCACGGTCAAGGGCGGCACGTACTACCCGATGACGGTGAAGAAGCACCTGCGGGCGCAGGAGGTGGCGCTGGAGAACCGGCTGCCGTGCCTCTACCTCGTCGACTCCGGGGGCGCCTTCCTGCCGATGCAGGACGAGGTCTTCCCCGACCGGGACCACTTCGGGCGGATCTTCTACAACCAGGCCCGGATGTCCGGCGCGGGCATCCCGCAGATCGCCGCCGTCCTCGGGTCGTGCACGGCCGGCGGGGCGTACGTCCCGGCGATGAGCGACGAGGCCGTGATCGTCCGCGGCCAGGGCACGATCTTCCTCGGCGGCCCGCCGCTGGTGAAGGCGGCCACCGGCGAGGTCGTCACGGCGGAGGAGCTGGGCGGCGGCGAGGTCCACTCCCGGATCTCCGGCGTCACCGACCACCTCGCCGAGGACGACGCGCACGCCCTCAGGACCGTCCGGAACATCGTGGCCACGCTCCCGGCCCGGCAGCCCCTCCCCTGGGAGGTCCAGCCGTCCGTGGAGCCGAAGGTGGATCCGTACGGGCTCTACGGCGCCGTCCCGGTCGACTCCCGCACCCCGTACGACGTCCGCGAGATCATCGCGCGCGTGGTCGACGGCTCCCGCTTCGCCGAGTTCAAGGCGGAGTTCGGGCAGACCCTGGTCACCGGCTTCGCCCGGATCCACGGCCACCCCGTCGGGATCGTCGCCAACAACGGCATCCTGTTCTCCGAGTCCGCCCAGAAGGGTGCCCACTTCATCGAGCTGTGCGACCAGCGCGGCATCCCGCTGGTGTTCCTGCAGAACATCTCGGGCTTCATGGTCGGCAAGGACTACGAGGCGGGCGGCATCGCCAAGCACGGCGCCAAGATGGTGACGGCGGTGGCGTGCACCCGGGTGCCCAAGCTGACCGTCGTCGTCGGCGGGTCGTACGGCGCGGGCAACTACTCGATGTGCGGCCGGGCCTACTCTCCCCGCTTCCTGTGGATGTGGCCCAACGCCAAGATCTCGGTGATGGGCGGCGAGCAGGCCGCCTCCGTCCTCGCCACGGTCAAGCGGGACCAGCTGGAGGCGCGCGGCGAGGACTGGCCGGCCGAGGACGAGGAGTCCTTCAAGGCGCCGATCCGCGCGCAGTACGAGCGCCAGGGCAACGCCTACTACGCCACGGCCCGGCTCTGGGACGACGGCGTGATCGACCCGCTGGAGACCCGTCAGGTGCTGGGCCTCGCCCTGACCGCCTGCGCCAACGCGCCACTTTCCCAAAGGGACTATACGACGCCCCAGTTCGGCGTCTTCCGGATGTGAGGAGGGGAACCGTGTTCGACACAGTGCTGGTGGCCAACCGGGGCGAGATCGCCGTACGCGTCATCCGTACGCTCCGCTCGCTGGGCGTGCGCTCGGTGGCGGTCTTCTCCGACGCCGACGCCGACGCGCGGCACGTCCGGGAGGCCGACACGGCGGTACGGATCGGCCCGGCGCCGGCCGCCGAGAGCTATCTGTCGGTGGAGCGGCTCCTTGAGGCCGCCGCCCGCACCGGCGCCCAGGCCGTCCATCCCGGGTACGGCTTCCTCGCCGAGAACGCGGCCTTCGCGCGCGCCTGCGAGGAGGCGGGGCTGGTCTTCGTCGGCCCGCCGGCGGACGCGATCGCGCTCATGGGCGACAAGATCCGCGCCAAGGAGACCGTGAAGGCGGCCGGGGTGCCGGTGGTGCCCGGCGGTCGCGACCCCGAACTGGCCGGGGCGGCCCGCGAGCTGGGGGCGCCGGTGCTGCTGAAGCCGTCCGCCGGCGGCGGCGGCAAGGGCATGCGGCTGGTGCGGGACATGTCCGTCCTGGAGGAGGAGATCGCCGCCGCCCGCCGGGAGGCCCGCGCCTCCTTCGGCGACGACACCCTGCTGGTGGAGCGGTGGATCGACCGGCCCCGGCACATCGAGATCCAGGTGCTGGCCGACGGCCACGGGAACGTGGTGCACCTCGGCGAGCGCGAGTGCTCGCTCCAGCGGCGCCACCAGAAGATCATCGAGGAGGCGCCGTCCGTCCTGCTGGACGAGCGGACGCGCGCGGCGATGGGCGAGGCGGCCGTCCAGGCGGCCCGCTCGTGCGGGTACCGGGGCGCGGGCACGGTGGAGTTCATCGTGCCGGGCAAAGACCCGTCGGCGTACTACTTCATGGAGATGAACACCCGTCTCCAGGTGGAGCACCCCGTCACCGAACTCATCACCGGGATCGACCTGGTGGAGTGGCAGCTGCGGGTGGCGGCCGGGGAACGGCTGGGCTTCGCGCAGGAGGACGTCCGGCTGACCGGGCACGCGGTCGAGGCGCGGATCTGCGCGGAGGACCCCGCGCGCGGCTTCCTCCCCTCCGGCGGCACGGTCCTGCTGCTGGACGAGCCGCAGGGTGAGGGCATCCGCACCGACTCCGGGCTCAGCGAGGGCACCGAGGTGGGCAGCCTGTACGACCCGATGCTGTCCAAGGTCATCGCGTACGGCCCCGACCGGGAGACGGCGCTGCGCAGGCTCAGGGCCGCCCTCGCCGGGACCGTCACGCTGGGCGTGCAGACCAACGCGGGGTTCCTGCGCCGGCTGCTGGCCCATCCGGCGGTGGTGTCCGGCGAGTTGGACACCGGGCTGGTGGAGCGGGTGGTGGACGAGCTGGTCCCCACGGAGGTACCGGAGGAGGTGTACGAGGCGGCGGCGGCCGTGCGTCTGGAGGCGCTGCGGCCACGTGCGCGGGGCTGGGTGGACCCCTTCTCGGTGCCGAGCGGCTGGCGCCTCGGCGGCACCCCGAAGCCGGCCGCCTTCCCGCTCCGGGTGCAGGAGCCGGTGACCCACACGCCCCGGGGCGCCCACACCGTCACCGAGGACCGGGTGGCCGTCACCCTGGACGGCGTCCGGCACACCTTCCGCCGGGCCGGTGACTGGCTCGGCCGCGACGGCGACGCCTGGCACGTCCGGGACCACGACCCGGTGGCCGCGTCGCTGAACCGCGCCGCCCACTCGGGTGCCGACTCGCTGACCGCGCCCATGCCGGGCACGGTGACCGTGGTGAAGGTGGCCGTCGGGGACGAAGTGGCCGCCGGACAGAGCCTGCTGGTGGTCGAGGCGATGAAGATGGAGCACGTCATCTCCGCCCCGCACGCGGGCACGGTCGCCGAGCTGGACGTCACGCCGGGCAGCACGGTCGCCATGGACCAGGTGCTGGCCGTCATCGCACCGCACGAGGAGGCCGAAGGATGACCGCGCCCGGACTGCCCATGGTCGTACCGACCCCGGACCTCCCCGCCCGGGTGCGGATCCACGAGGTCGGTGCGCGCGACGGGCTGCAGAACGAGAAGATGACCGTGCCGACGGAGGTCAAGGCGGACTTCATCCGCCGGCTGGCCGACGCGGGCCTGACGACGATCGAGGCGACGAGCTTCGTGCACCCCGAGTGGGTGCCCCAGCTCGCCGACGCCGAGCAGTTGTACCCGCTGGTCGGCGACCTCGACGTGGAACTCCCCGTGCTGGTGCCCAACCAGCGCGGCCTGGACCGGGCGCTGGCGCTCGGCGCCCGCCGGATCGCGGTGTTCGCCAGCGCGACCGAGTCCTTCGCGAAGGCCAACCTCAACCGGACGGTGGACGAGTCGCTGGCCGTGTTCGACCCGGTGGTGCGGCAGGCGAAGGACGCCGGCGCGCGGGTGCGCGGCTACGTCTCCATGTGCTTCGGCGACCCCTGGGAGGGCGCCGTCCCCCTCCACCAGGTGGCCCGCGTCTGCAAGGCGCTGAGGGACATGGGCTGCGACGAACTGAGCCTCGGGGACACCATCGGGGTCGCGACCCCGGGCCACGTCCACGAACTCCTCTCCCTGCTCAACGAGGAGGGCGTGCCGACGAACGTCATCGGCGTGCACTTCCACGACACCTACGGCCAGGCACTGGCCAACACCTACGCGGCACTGGAACACGGGGTCACGACGATCGACGCCTCCGCCGGAGGCCTCGGCGGCTGCCCGTACGCCAAGTCCGCGACCGGCAACCTCGCCACCGAAGACCTCGTGTGGATGCTGCAGGGCCTCGGCATCGACACCGGAGTCGACCTCGGCCGTCTCGTCGCCACCAGCGTGTGGATGGCCGCCCATCTGGGCCGACCCAGCCCGTCCCGCACCGTCCGAGCCCTGTCCCACAAGGAGCAGTGATCACGATGGACCACCGTCTCTCCCCCGAGCTGGAGGAACTCCGCCGTACGGTGGAGGAGTTCGCGCACGACGTCGTGGCGCCGAAGATCGGCGACTTCTACGAGCGGCACGAGTTCCCGTACGAGATCGTCCGCGAGATGGGCCGCATGGGCCTGTTCGGGCTGCCGTTCCCCGAGGAGTACGGCGGCATGGGCGGCGACTACCTGGCCCTCGGCATCGCCCTGGAGGAACTGGCCCGCGTCGACTCGTCGGTCGCCATCACCCTGGAGGCCGGTGTCTCGCTGGGCGCCATGCCCCTGCACCTCTTCGGCACCGAGGAGCAGAAGCGCGAGTGGCTTCCGCGCCTGTGTGCGGGCGAGATGCTGGGCGCGTTCGGCCTGACCGAGCCGGACGGCGGCTCGGATGCCGGGGCCACCCGCACCACGGCCCGCCTGGACCCGGACACGGACGAGTGGGTGATCAACGGCACGAAGTGCTTCATCACCAACTCGGGCACGGACATCACGGGTCTGGTGACGGTCACCGCGGTCACCGGCCGCAAGCCGGACGGCAGGCCGGAGATCTCGGCGATCATCGTCCCGTCCGGCACGCCGGGCTTCACGGTGGCGGCGCCCTACTCGAAGGTCGGCTGGAACGCCTCCGACACCCGCGAGCTGTCCTTCCAGGACGTCCGGGTGCCCGCCGCCAACCTCCTGGGCGAACAGGGCCGTGGCTACGCCCAGTTCCTGCGCATCCTGGACGAGGGCCGTATCGCCATCGCGGCGCTCGCGACGGGCCTGGCGCAGGGCTGTGTCGACGAGTCCGTCACGTACGCGAAGGAACGTCACGCCTTCGGCAGGCCCATCGGCGCCAACCAGGCCATCCAGTTCAAGATCGCCGACATGGAGATGAAGGCGCACACGGCCCGCCTGGCCTGGCGCGACGCCGCCAGCCGCCTGGTCTCCGGGGAACCCTTCAAGAAGGAGGCGGCCGTGGCCAAGCTGTACTCCTCCACGGTCGCCGTGGACAACGCCCGCGACGCCACCCAGATCCACGGCGGCTACGGCTTCATGAACGAGTACCCGGTGGCCCGCATGTGGCGCGACTCCAAGATCCTGGAGATCGGCGAGGGCACGAGCGAGGTCCAGCGGATGCTGATCGCCCGGGAGCTGGGCCTGGCGGGCTGAGACCCGCATGGGACCATTTCGGCCATGAGCAGCTGGAACGCGATGACCATGGCCGAGCGGGCACTGCTGCGCCGGGCCATGTCCGGGCACTTCCTGGCCGGGATGGTCCAGTACTACGGCGCCGCGCTGCGCTGGGCCGGGGACGCCGAGGCCCCGCCATCGCGCAGCTACACCGCGGACGAGGAGCGGGCACTGGTCCCGCGGCTGGCCGAGGTGGCCCTGGAGCTGGCCGGGCGAGGGCTCATCGAGGTACGCAGCACCGAGAGCGCGTGGTACCCGCAGCCCGCCGATCCGGTGCTGAGCGGTCCGGAGCTGCGGCGGGTGCTGACCGACCCGGTCCACTGGGCCGGGTCGGGCGGTTCCGGGCGCACGTTCTGGCTGTCGGCACCCGAAGCGGTCCGCGCACGCTGGCAGGCCGCCGCCTACCCGGCCCCGGAGTCGGGCGGGTTCCCGCGCCCGGAGGAGCGGACCCCGGCCGAGGAGGAGCTGCTCCTCTGCACGTTCGAGGCGAGCGGCTGGCTGACCGGCTCGTACGGCATCCTGGCGGGCCCGGAGGCGGAGTGGTCCCACGCCGAACGCGTCGCCTGGGTCGAGCCGCAGATCGCACCGCTGCTCCCCTACGTCGAGAAGGGCTGGATCGAGGTGCAGTACTTCCCCGGTACGGAGGGGGACTACACGGTCGTCCCCGCCGGCGAACTCGTGAACACCCTGGCCGACCCCGGCGTCTGGCACGAGGACGACGACTGGGGCGTCGGGGTCACCTGTGTGTTCACGGACACCGGACGGGGCGCCTGGCGCAACTGAGGCGCTCGGAAGGGCAACACCCTCTGGACATGCACTGAGGTTAGGCTAACCTGACTTCCGCATCAGTCCGGTGGGTCGCCCCGCCCTGTTCCGAAAGCAGCCGAGCCATGCCCAACGCCCGCCCGATTCCCTCGCCTTCCCGCCGTGGCCTGCTCGCCGCCGGTGGTGCTCTCGCACTCGGCGCCGCGCTCGCCGCCTGCGGGGACGACAAGGGGAAGGACACGGACTCCGGCAAGGCGGCCAAGAACGGCAAGTCCGGCCCCTGGTCCTTCAAGGACGACCGCGGCACGGCGGTGAAGCTGGACAAGGTCCCCGCGAACATCGTCGCGTTCACCGGTGTCGGTGCCGCGCTGTACGACTACGGCATCCAGGTCAAGGGCGTCTTCGGCCCGACGAAGACCACCGCCGGCAAGGCCGACGTGCAGGCCGGCGACATGGACATCAGCAAGGTGACGATCCTCGGCAACGCCTGGGGCCAGTTCAGCATCGAGAAGTACGCGTCCCTCGCGCCGGACGTGCTCATCTCGACGCTGTTCGACGACGCGGGCACCCTCTGGTACGTCCCGGACGAGTCGAAGAAGAAGATCGCCCAGCTCGCCCCCAGCGTCGGCATCTCCGTCTACGACCGCCAGCTCACCCAGCCGCTGCAGCGCATGTGGGACCTCGCCGAGTCGCTCGGCGCGGACATGACGGCGGCCAAGGTCACCGACGCCAAGAAGCGGTTCGAGGACGCCGCCGCCCGGCTGCGCGCCGCCGCCAAGGCGAAGCCCGACATCAAGGTGATGGCCGGTTCCGCGAGCGACCAGCTGTTCTACGTCTCCGGCACCAACCTCTCCGTCGACCTGGAGTACTTCAAGGCCCTCGGCGTGAACTTCGTGGAGCCGCCGGAGAGCGCGAAGAAGCAGGGCGGCGGCTGGTACGAGTCGCTCAGCTGGGAGAACGTCGACAAGTACAAGGCCGACATCATCATGCTGGACGACCGCTCCTCGGCGATCCAGCCGGCCGACATCACCAAGGCCACCTGGAAGAAGCTCCCCGCGGTCAAGGCCGGCCAGGTCATCGCCCGCTCCCCCGAGCCGATCCTGTCCTACGACAAGTGCGTGCCGCTGCTGACGACCCTGGCCGAGGCCCTGGAGAAGGCCAAGAAGGTCAGCTGACCGAGTTCCCCGACAAGCGCCCTCCGAACAAAGCCCTGAACCCCACTCTCAGGAGCCACACATGACGACGGCCGTAGCCGCCCCGTTCCGTTTCTTCTCTCTTCAGGTCGTACGGACGAGGCGGCTCGGCCCGTCTCTGGTCCGGGTCACCTTCACCGGCCCCGATCTGCACGCCTTCCACTCCCACGGACGGGACCAGTCCCTGTCGCTGTTCCTGCCGCACCCGGGGCAGAGCGAGCCCGTCGTCCCGCTGGATCTGGGCGACGGATGGTGGCAGGCCTGGCGGGAACTCCCGGACGACGTACGGGCCGTGATGCGGTCGTACACGCTCCGGTCCCTGCGCCGCGACCCCGACGAGATCGACATCGACTTCGCCCTGCACGGCGTCGAACCCGGTGCGGCCACTCCCGCCGGGCCCGCCTCCCGCTGGGCCGCGCGTTGCGCCGCCGGCGACCGGGTGCTGCTGCTCGGGCCGGCCATCGCCGACAACCGGGCGATCCGCTTCCGCCCGCCCGAGGACACCGGTCTCGTCGTGCTGTGCGGCGACGAGACGGCCGTACCCGCCGCGACCGCGATCCTCGAATCCCTCCCCGCCGGCACCCGCGTCCGCGCCTGGCTGGAGGTGCCGCACGCCGGTGACATCCAGGACGTGCGCACGGAGGCGGACGCGGAGATCACGTGGCTCGTACGGCACGACAGCTCCCCCATGGCTGTCGACGCCGTACGGGCCGCCCACCTGCCCGGCACCGAGCGGGCGTACGTGTGGATCGCGGGCGAGTCCGGTCAGGTCAAGGCGCTGCGGCGGCACTTCGTGAGTGAGCGCGGGGTGGACCGGCGGCGCGTGACCTTTGTCGGCTACTGGCGGCGGGGGATGACGGAGGAGCAGCTCCGGGCCGCGGAGTAGCGGGCCTCCCGGAGTGACGCCGGTCACCGGAGAGGTGCTCCCTGACCTTGTGTAACTTAGGTTAGGCTAACCTAAGTTAAACCCCGCACGGACCGTCCCCTCGGAGGACCCCCACATGCGCTCGCACCTGCTCAATGGCCTCACCGCGGAGCACTACCGCCGCTCCGTGACCGAAGGAGTCGAGCGGGTGGCGGCCAAACTCGCCACCACCGACCGTCCGTTCACCGGCGTCACCGTGGACGCCCTCGCCCCCGTCATCGACGCGATCGACCTCGACCGTCCGCTGGGCGACACCGGCGCCGTCCTGGACGAACTGGAGGACGTCTACCTGCGGGACGCGGTCTACTTCCACCACCCCCGCTACCTCGCCCACCTCAACTGCCCGGTCGTCATCCCGGCGGTGCTCGGCGAGGCCGTGCTCTCCGCGGTCAACTCCTCGCTGGACACCTGGGACCAGTCGGCCGGCGGCACCCTCATCGAGCGCAAGCTCATCGACTGGACGGCCGCGCGCATCGGCCTCGGCGAGAACGCCGACGGTGTCTTCACCTCGGGCGGCACGCAGTCCAACCTCCAGGCGCTGCTGCTGGCGAGGGAGGAGGCCAAGAGCGACGACCTCGCGAAACTGCGCATCCTCGCCTCCGAGGTGAGCCACTTCAGCGTCAAGAAGTCCGCGAAACTGCTGGGCCTCGGGCAGGACGCCGTGATCGCGGTGCCCGTCGGCCACGACAAGCGCATGCAGACCGTCGCCCTCGCCCACGAGCTGGAGCGCTGCGCCAAGGACGGCCTGGTCCCGATGGCCGTCGTCGCCACCGCCGGCACCACCGACTTCGGCTCCATCGATCCGCTGCCGGAGATCGCCGGGCTGTGCGCCCAGTACGGCGTCTGGATGCACGTCGACGCGGCCTACGGCTGCGGGCTGCTCGCCTCCCTGAAGTACCGGGACCGCATCGACGGCATCGAGCGCGCCGACTCCGTCACCGTCGACTACCACAAGTCCTTCTTCCAGCCGGTCAGTTCCTCCGCCGTGCTGGTCCGGGACGCGTCCACCCTGCGGCACGCCACCTACCACGCGGAGTACCTCAACCCGCGCCGCATGGTGCAGGAACGTATCCCCAATCAGGTGGACAAGTCCCTCCAGACCACCCGCCGCTTCGACGCCCTCAAGCTGTGGATGACCCTGCGCACGATGGGCGCCGACGGCATCGGGCAGCTCTTCGACGAGGTCTGCGACCTCGCGCAGGAGGGGTGGGAGCTGCTCGCCGCCGATCCCCGCTACGACGTCGTCGTCCGGCCCACCCTGTCCACCCTCGTCTTCCGCTACATCCCGGCGGCCGTCACCGACCCCGCCGAGATCGACCGGGCCAACCTCTACGCCCGCAAGGCCCTGTTCGCCTCCGGCGACGCCGTGGTCGCGGGCACGAAGGTGGCCGGCCGCCACTACCTGAAGTTCACCCTGCTCAACCCCGAGACCCGGGCGGCCGACATCGCCGCCGTCCTCGATCTGATCGCCGGCCACGCCGAGCAGTACCTGGGAGAGTCCCTTGACCGCGCGTCCTGAAGCCCACAGCACGACCTACGACTTCGTGGGGATCGGGCTCGGCCCCTTCAACCTCGGCCTCGCCTGCCTCACCGAGCCGATCGCCGGGCTGGACGGTGTCTTCCTGGAGTCCAAGCCCGACTTCGAGTGGCACGCCGGCATGTTCCTGGACGGCGCCCACCTCCAGACCCCGTTCCTGTCGGACCTGGTCACCCTCGCCGACCCGACCTCGCCGTACTCCTTCCTGAACTACCTGAAGGAGAAGGGCAGGCTGTACTCGTTCTACATCCGCGAGAACTTCTACCCGCTGCGCGTCGAGTACGACGACTACTGCCGCTGGGCCGCGAACCAGCTGAGCAGCGTCCGCTTCCGTACGACGGTGACCGAGGTGACGTACGAGGACGAGCACTACCTCGTGCACACCGACGCCGGTGACGTGTACCGCGCCCGGCACCTGGTGCTGGGCACCGGCACCCCGCCGCACATCCCCGAGGCCTGCCGGGGTCTGGGCGGCGACTTCCTCCACAACTCCCGCTACGTGCAGCACAGAAGCGAGTTGGTGAAGAAGGAGTCGATCACCCTCGTCGGCTCCGGACAGTCCGCCGCCGAGATCTACTACGACCTCCTCAGCGAGATCGACGTCCACGGCTACCGGCTGAACTGGGTGACCCGCTCCCCGCGCTTCTTCCCCCTCGAATACACCAAGCTCACGCTGGAGATGACCTCCCCGGAGTACATCGACTACTACCGCGAGCTTCCCGAGGCCACCCGCTACCGCCTCACGGCCGAGCAGAAGGGCCTGTTCAAGGGGATCGACGGCGACCTGATCAACGAGATCTTCGACCTGCTCTACCAGAAGAACCTCGGCGGCCCGGTCCCGACCCGGCTGCTCACCAACTCCTCGCTCACCGGCGCCCGGCACGAGAACGGCACGTACACCCTCTCCTTCCGCCAGGAGGAGCAGGAGAAGGACTTCGAGATCGAGTCGCAGGGCCTGGTCCTGGCGACCGGCTACCGGTACGCCGAGCCGGAGTTCCTGAGCCCCGTCAAGGACCGCCTGCGCTACGACTCGCACGGCAATTTCGACGTCGCCCGCAACTACTCCATCGACACCACCGGCCGAGGCGTCTTCCTCCAGAACGCCGGGGTGCATACCCACAGCATCACCAGCCCCGACCTGGGCATGGGCGCGTACCGCAACAGCTGCATCATCCGAGAGCTGCTCGGCACCGAGTACTACCCGGTCGAGAAGACCATCGCGTTCCAGGAGTTCGCCGTATGACCTTCACCTTCCGTCCCCTCGACCCGCTGAAGGACGCCGAGCTGCTCCACTCCTGGGTCACCCATCCGAAGGCGGCCTTCTGGATGATGCAGGACGCGAAACCGGAGGACGTCGAGCGCGCCTACATGGAGATCGCGGCGGACGAGCACCACCACGCGCTGCTCGGCCTGCGCGACGGACGCCCCGCCTTCCTCATGGAGCACTACGACCCCGCCCACCGGGAGCTGGTCGGGCTGTACGAGCCGCGGCCCGGGGACATCGGCATGCACTTCCTGACCCCGGCCACCGACACTCCCGAGCACGGGTTCACCAGGGCCGTCATCACCGCCGTGATGGCCCGTCTCTTCGAGGATCCGGCCGTGGCACGCGTCGTCGTCGAGCCGGACGTGAGCAACAAGGCCGTGCACGCCCTGAACGAGGCCGTCGGCTTCGTGGCCGAAGGGGAGATCGACAAGCCGGAGAAGCGGGCCCTGCTGAGTTTCTGCACCCGCGAGCAGTTCGAGAAGGCGGTGACCGCATGACCCTCGCCGACGCCGTGGCCCATCTGTCCCCCGAGCGCTGGGCGGCCGCCAACCGGCAGCTGCTGCGCAAGGCGCTGGCCGAGTTCGCCCACGAGCGCCTGATCACGCCCGAGGAGGACGGCGGACAGTACGTCGTCCGCAGCGACGACGGGCTCACCTCCTACCGGTTCAGCGCCGTACGCCGGGCCCTGGACCACTGGCAGATCGACCCCGACTCGATCGCCCGGCACCGCGACGGCCGCGAACTCCCGCTGGCCGCGCTGGACTTCTTCATCGAGCTGAAGGAGTCCCTGGGACTGAGCGACGAGATCCTGCCGGTCTACCTGGAGGAGATCTCCTCCACCCTCTCGGGCACCTGCTACAAGCTCACCAAGCCCCTGATCACCTCGGCCGAGCTGGCCGCGAGCGGCTTCCAGGCGATCGAGACCGGGATGACCGAGGGGCACCCGTGCTTCGTCGCGAACAACGGGCGGCTCGGGTTCGGCGTCCACGAGTACCTGTCGTACGCGCCCGAGACGGCGAGCCCGGTCCGGCTGGTGTGGCTGGCCGCGCACCGCTCCCGGGCCGCGTTCACGGCGGGCGTGGGGATCGAGTACGAGTCCTTCCTGCGGGACGAGCTGGGCGAGAGGACGGTCGAGCGGTTCCGTGCCGCCCTCACCGAGCAGGGCCTGGACCCCGCCGACTATCTGTTCATCCCGGTCCACCCCTGGCAGTGGTGGAACAAGCTCAGCGTCACGTTCGCCGCCGAGGTGGCCCGGGGTCACCTCGTCTGCCTCGGCGAGGGCGACGACGAGTACCTGGCCCAGCAGTCGATCCGGACCTTCTTCAACACCAGCAACCCGCACAAGCACTATGTGAAGACGGCCCTGTCCGTCCTCAACATGGGCTTCATGCGCGGTCTGTCGGCCGCCTACATGGAGGCGACCCCGGCCATCAACGACTGGCTGGCCCAGCTGATCGAGAGCGACCCGGTGCTGAAGTCGACCGGCCTCACGATCATCCGGGAACGGGCCGCCGTCGGCTACCGGCACCTGGAGTACGAGCAGGCCACCGACCGGTACTCGCCGTACCGCAAGATGCTGGCCGCGCTGTGGCGGGAGAGCCCGGTGCCCTCGCTGGGCGACGGCGAGTCCCTCGCGACCATGGCCTCCCTGCTGCACGTGGACCACCGGGGCGCCTCCTTCGCCGGCGCGCTGATCGAGCGGTCGGGCCTGACCCCGACGGAGTGGCTGCGGCGGTACCTGCGGGCCTACTACACCCCGCTGCTGCACAGCTTCTACGCCTACGACCTGGTGTTCATGCCGCACGGCGAGAACGTCATCCTGGTGCTGGAGGACGGCGTGGTGCGGCGGGCGGTCTACAAGGACATCGCCGAGGAGATCGCCGTCATGGACCCGGACGCGGCCCTGCCGCCCGAGGTCCGGCGGATCCGCGTCGAGGTGCCCGAGGACACGAAGCTGCTGTCCGTCTTCACGGACGTCTTCGACTGCTTCTTCCGCTTCCTCGCCGCCCACCTCGCCGCCGAGGGCGTCCTGACGGAGGACGACTTCTGGCGCACGGTCGCGGAGATCACCCGCGAGTACCAGGAGGCGAACCCCGAACTGGCCGACAGGTTCCGCCAGTACGACATGTTCGCCCCCGAGTTCGCGCTGTCCTGCCTCAACCGGCTCCAGCTGCGTGACAACAGGCAGATGGTGGACCTCGCCGATCCGTCCGGCGCACTCCAGCTGGTCGGCACCCTGAGGAACCCGATCGCCGGGTTCTGACGGCGGCACGGACGGGCGGGCACCCCGGAGTACGGTCCTTCGGGGTGCCCGCCGTCCCGCGGTCAGCGTGCCGGCCAGGGCACCTGCGGCGACCGGTAGTAGTGGATGCCGAGGGCGTCCCAGCGCGGGCCCTGCGCGGCCAGCCGCACCTTGTAGGCGTTCCAGCTGTGCGTGGCCGCCGGGGACCAGCCCAGCTCGGCCGCGCCGGCGAGCCGCGGGAACGCCATGTACTCGATGTCGGCGGACTTCTTCACGGTCTCCGACCACAGGGGCGCCTCGACGCCCCGGACCGCCGAGGCCGGAACCCCGGCGAGGTAGGCGCCCGGATTCCAGTCGTAGGACCGTTTCACCTCCACCAGGCCGGCCCACTTGGTGCCGAGTCTGGTGTCGTTCGTGTACTTCATGTCCAGGTAGACCCGGTCGGCCGGGGACAGGATCAGCTCGGTGCCGCTGCGCGCCGCCTCGGCCACCTGGGCCTTCTCCGCCGCGCTGGTGCCGTCCAGGCCCCAGTACTGGGCGAGGGCGCCCTGGGCCGGGTGGGCGCCGGTGAGCTGGTGCCAGCCGATGACCGTCTTGCCGTACCGGGCGACGACCGGCTGCACGCGGTCCATGAACGTCACGTAGTCGGCGTGGCTGGTGGAGTGCGCCTCGTCGCCGCCGATGTGCAGATAGCGGCCCGGGGTGAGGGCGGCCAGCTCCCGCACGACGTCGTCCACGAAGTCGTAGGTGACCTCCTTGGGCACGCACAGCGAGCTGAAGCCCACCTGGGTGCCGGTGTACAGCGGGGGCGCCACGCCGTCGCAGTTGAGCTGCGCGTAGGAGGCGAGGGCGGCGTTGGTGTGGCCCGGCATGTCGATCTCGGGCACGACCTCCAGGTAGCGGGAGGCGGCGTACCGGACGATCTCCCGGTAGTCGGCCTGGGTGTAGTGGCCGCCCCGGCCGCCGCCGACCTGGGTGGAGCCGCCGTAGGAGGCGAGCCGCGGCCAGGAGTCGATCGCGATGCGCCAGCCCTGGTCGTCGCTGAGGTGCAGATGCAGCTCATTGATCTTGTAGAGGGCCAGCTGGTCGATGTAGCGCTTGACCTGGGCGACGGTGAAGTAGTGCCGGGACACGTCCAGCATGGCGCCCCGGTAGGCGTATCGGGGGCGGTCCTGCACGGTGCCGCCGGCGATCTGCCAGGGGCCGCGCTGGACGGTCTTCTTCTCGACGGCCGCCGGGAGCAGCTGGCGCAGCGTCTGCACACCGTGGAAGAGCCCGGCGGGCGTGCGCGCGGTGAGGGTCACGCCGGCGGCGGTGCTGCGCAGCCGGTAGCCCTCGGCGCCGAAGTCACCGTCGGCCAGGGTGAGCCGGATGCCGCCGGTGCCGTGGTCGGTGACCGGCAGCGGGTAGCCGGTGGCGGGGCGCAGCAGGCCGGCGAGGTAGGTGCCGATGTCGCGGACCTCGGCGGAGCCGTCGACGCGGACGGCGGTCGTGCGGGTGATGCGGTAGGGCGTCCCGCCCGGCGAGACCGAGGCGGGTGCCGGGATCACGCGGCTCAGCGGGGCCGGGGCGGCGGCGCGCGCCTCGGGGGCCGCGCCGAGGGCGGAGACACCGGCCGCCGCGAGCAGCAGCAGCGAACCGAGGACGCGGGGTGTTCGGGGAGTGGTGCTGTGGTTCCGTCTCACGAGCGCTCCCTTCGGATGTGATCGACCGTCAGATCTGGTCGGGACCACTGTCCCGCAGATCGGGTGGAACAATCCCCGCATGGCGGAAATCATCCAGAAGGACGGCACCTGGGCCTTCGACGGCGACGCCGTGCGCATCACCCCGAGCCGGGACAAGAACGTGGGTCTGCTCCGCCGCGAGCTGGGCGAACTCGTCGTACCGCTGGGCGCGTTGGCGGGTGTCTCCTTCGAGCAGGGCCGGAAGTCGGGGCGGCTCAGGCTGCGGCTGCGCGACGGCGCCGACCCGCTGCTGCAGGCCACGGGCGGCCGGCTCGCCGAGGCGCAGGACCCGTACCAGCTGGCCGTGGAGTCCGACCGGTACGGCGTCGCCGAGTACGTCGCGGACGAGCTGCGCAACGCCCTGCTGCTGGACGGCGTCTCACCGGACCCGGTCGACGGGTACCTGCTGCCGGGCCCGTCGCTGCCGGTGTCCGCCTCGGCCGGGGACGGCACGGCGAGCTTCGACGGGGAGCGGGTGCGGCTGGAGTGGAACTGGAAGACGGAGGAGGCCAAGGCCTCCGCCGGGCCCCGCACGATCCCCCTGGCGGATGTGACCGGCGTGGAGTGGCAGCCGGCGGCCGGCCTGGAGAACGGGCATCTGCGGTTCCTCGTGCGCGGCGCCCCGGCCGCCGCACGCCCGAAGTACGACCCGAACGCCGTCGAGCTGTGGGGCTTCAAGAAGGACCCGCTGATGGCGCTGGTCGCGGCGGCGGTCCAGGCGCGCCTGCCGCACCCCTCGGCGACGGAGCCGGAGGCACGGAAGGACGTGCCCCGGCCGAGCGAGGAGCCGGCCGGGGACGACCATGACGTACTGCTGCGCCGGCTGCGCGAGCTGGGCGGGCTGCACCGCGACGGGGTGCTGACGGACGAGGAGTTCGTCCTGGCCAAGCAGGCGGTCCTCAAACGGCTGTGAGGACCGCCCGCTCCCGACCCGGAGGCGCCGCTGCTACTTGGCCGTGCGGGACACCGTGAAGTGGTCGATGCGGTCGCCGGTCTCGGCGATGCCCGACACCTTCAGCGTGGCCTGGCGGCCCTTCGAGGCGGGCGTGACGTCCACGCGCAGGAAGGAGTAGTTGAGGTAGCGGACCCGGGACCAGGCGACGGTCTCGTTGACCTTGCCGTCCTTGGTGTTGATGAACGAGGCCACGGAGTCGGTCTCGTGCTCGTGCCCCTCGTAGGAGTCCGGGGCGGAGAAGGCGTACAGGCTGCGGCCCGCCGCGCCCGCGGTGACGTAGACCACACCCTCGGTCTCGGGGTAGGCCGTGCCGCCGATCGGCAGCTTCTTGGTGACCTTGTCGCCCTTGATGACGTCGGTGCGCTCGTACTGGTGGTTGTGGCCGTTGATGACCAGGTCCACCGTGTACTTCTCGAACAGCGGCACCCACTCCTGGCGCACGCCCCCTTCCGAGGCGTGCGCGGTGGAGGTGCAGTAGGCGCAGTGATGGAAGAAGACCACGATGAAGTCGACGTCCTTCGACGCCCGGTACCTCTTCAGCTGGCCTTCCAGCCATTTCGTCTGAGTTCCGCCGGATATGCCCAGGTTCGCCGGAATCTCGAAGGAGACGTCGTTGGCGTCGAGCGAGATGACCGCCGTGTTGCCGTAGACGAAGGAGTAGACGCCCGGCAGGTTCTTCTTGTCGGGGCCGTTGTCCGGGAGGTTCCAGCGGGCTTCCTCGCCGCCGTAGCCGTTGGGCGCGTACCAGGCCTCCATGTCGTGGTTGCCGTAGGCCGGCATCCACGGGACCTGCTTGGCGACCGACTCGGTCTGGTACAGGAACTGGTCCCAGGTGCGCGAGTCGAAGCCGGTGTCCGTGGTCTTGCCCGCGCCGGACGGGTCGCCGTAGGCGATGTCACCGGCGTGCAGGTGGAAGGCCGGGTTCTGGCCCAGGATCAGGGCGTTGTTGGCCAGGCCGTGGTAGCCGACGCCCTCGTCGCCGAAGGCGGTGAAGGTGAACGGCGCCTTGTGGGCCGGGGCGGTGGTGAAGGTGCCCACGGTGCCCAGCAGGTGCGGCTCGGCGGGGTCGAAGCCCTGGTGGCCGACGCCGTAGTAGTAGGTCCTGCCGGGGCGCAGGTGGGTCAGCTCGGCATGCAGGTAGTACTGGGTGTGGTCGCCGCTCGCGCCGACACCGGCCGGGGTGTAGAGGGTGCGGACCTCGGCCTCGATCTTCCGCGAGAGGTCCCAGGGGTGGGCGCCGATGCGGATGAACGGCTTCTTCACCGCGACCGGGACCTGCCAGGAGACGGTGACCTCGGTGCGCGGGTCGTTGCCCCAGGCCAGGTGGCGGCCGAACGGGGCGACGAGGGCGCCGTCGACCGACTCGGCGGCGGAGGCGGTCCGCTGGGTCGGCACGGCGGCCCGGGCGGTGGCGCCGGGCACGAAGGCGCCGCCCGTGACGGCGCCCAGCGTGACGGCACCGCCCCTGATCATGGTGCGCCGCGAGAACCTGGCGCGCAGGTACTCATGCTGCTCGGCCATGCTCATGCGCTCGGCCAGCTTCTCGGGTACTCCCATACGAGGTATGTCCATGGCGTCTGAAACTCGTGCGTTCGGGCAACGCGACGCAAGACGCAGGATGGACAGATCGCGAACAGAGCGCCATAAGAGTTTCAACAGCCCTCTGCCCGAAATCGGGCACGATTCTTGCGAAAAGAGCGCCGGTACCCCAGGATCTACCGGGTGCACGACGAACTTGTTGATCATCTGACGCGGTCCACGGCCCTGAGCCGGGGCGAGGCGCTGCGGGTGATCCAGGACGTGCTCGCCTACTTCGACGAGACGACACGGGACTTCGTCCGTCGCCGCCACCGCGAGCTGCAGGCCCAGGGCCTGATGAACGCGGAGATCTTCGAACGGATCGAGGCGGACCTGAAATACCGGGCGGTGGCGCCGCCGGAGCTGACGCTCAGGCAGCTGCGCCGCATGGTCTACGGCTGAGACGCCAGACTGAGAGATACCTGTATATGTGCGGAATTGTCGGATACATCGGGAAGCGTGACGTGGCGCCCCTCCTCCTGGAGGGTCTGCAGCGCCTGGAGTACCGCGGCTACGACTCCGCGGGCATCGTCGTCACCTCCCCGAAGACGCCCGGCCTGAAGATGGTCAAGGCCAAGGGCCGGGTGCGCGACCTGGAGGCCAAGGTCCCGGCGCGCTTCAAGGGCACCACCGGTATCGCCCACACCCGCTGGGCCACCCACGGCGCCCCCTCCGACCTGAACGCCCACCCGCACATGTCGGCCGACCAGAAGGTCGCGGTCGTCCACAACGGCATCATCGACAACGCCGCCGACCTGCGCCGCAAGCTGGAGGCCGACGGCGTCGAGTTCCTCTCCGAGACCGACACCGAGGTCCTCGTCCACCTCATCGCCCGCTCCCAGGCCGAGAAGCTGGAGGACAAGGTCCGCGAGACCCTGCGGGTGGTCGAGGGCACCTACGGCATCGCCGTGATGCACGCCGACTTCTCCGACCGCATCGTGGTGGCCCGCAACGGCTCCCCCGTCGTCCTCGGCATCGGCGAGAAGGAGATGTTCGTCGCATCGGACATCGCCGCCCTGGTCGCCCACACCCGGCAGATAGTGACGCTGGACGACGGCGAGATGGCCACCCTCAAGGCCGACGACTTCCGGACGTACACCACCGAGGGCACCCGCACCTCGGCCGAGCCGACCACCGTGGAGTGGGAGGCGGCGTCGTACGACATGGGCGGCCATGACACGTACATGCACAAGGAGATCCACGAGCAGGCCGACGCCGTGGACCGCGTGCTGCGCGGACGCATCGACGACCGGTTCTCCACCGTGCACCTCGGCGGCCTCAACCTGGACGCCCGCGAGGCCCGGCAGATCCGCCGCGTGAAGATCCTGGGCTGCGGCACCTCGTACCACGCGGGCATGATCGGCGCCCAGATGATCGAGGAGCTGGCCCGCATCCCCGCCGACGCCGAGCCGGCCTCCGAGTTCCGCTACCGCAACGCGGTGGTCGACCCCGACACCCTGTACATCGCGGTCTCCCAGTCCGGTGAGACGTACGACGTGCTGGCCGCCGTCCAGGAGCTGAAGCGCAAGGGCGCCCGGGTCCTCGGCGTGGTCAACGTGGTGGGCTCGGCGATCGCCCGCGAGGCGGACGGCGGCATCTACGTGCACGCCGGTCCCGAGGTCTGCGTGGTCTCCACCAAGTGCTTCACCAACACCACGGTCGCCTTCGCCCTCCTCGCCCTGCACCTCGGCCGCACCCGTGACCTCTCGGTCCGTGACGGCAAGCGGATCATCGAGGGCCTGCGCAAGCTGCCCGAGCAGATCACCGAGATCCTCAAGCAGGAGGAGGAGATCAAGCAGCTCGCGGACCAGTACGCCGACGCCCGCTCGATGCTCTTCATCGGCCGCGTCCGGGGCTACCCGGTGGCCCGCGAGGCCTCCCTGAAGCTCAAGGAGGTCTCCTACATCCACGCCGAGGCCTACCCCGCCTCCGAGCTGAAGCACGGCCCGCTGGCCCTCATCGAGCCGGCCCTGCCCACGGTCGCGATCGTCCCCGACGACGACCTGCTGGAGAAGAACCGCGCGGCCCTGGAGGAGATCAAGGCCCGCGAGGGCAAGATCCTGGCGGTGGCCCACCGGCACCAGGAGAAGGCGGACCAGACGATCCTCGTCCCGAAGAACGAGGACGAACTGGACCCGATCCTGATGGGCATCCCGCTCCAGCTCCTGGCCTACCACACGGCAAAGGCCCTGGGCCGGGACATAGACAAGCCGAGGAACCTCGCGAAGTCCGTGACGGTGGAATAAGCGCCCCGAAGGGACAGAACGGACCCCCACATGTGCCACCAAACATGTGGGGGTCCTTCCCATGCCGCTGAAGGTCAGCCGGTGGCCGTCACCCCCCGGCCGGCGGCACGCCGAGGAAGCACCGTCGGCCAGTGCGCGACCGCCGCCGTCGCCGCGTACCACGCCACCGCGCCGGAGGCCACGGCCGCCCAGCCGCCGACCTTCGCGAGAGCGGAACTGTCGGCGAAGGCCGCGACGGCCAGCACCAGCATCGCCAGGAACAGCAGCCCGTGCGTGAGCCGGCCGAGGGTGTCCCCGCCGGCGAGGGTCAGGGTGAGCGCCACGAGGGCGAAGAGGAGCAGGAAGAGCCCGGCCGCGTCGGCGGACCCGTGATCCGCCACGGCCCAGGTGAACCAGAGGGCGCCGAGAGCGACGTACCCCGCACCGGAGGCGCTGTCACGGAGGGCCAGCAGGCCTATGAGGAAGAGGGCGACCCCGCCCACGTAGTGGGCCACGGTCACGGCGTCGGCGGCACCCACGCCGTCGATGACACCGGTCGTACCGAGCCCGAATGCCAACAGGGTGATCGCCAGGGCCAGTCGGCCGACCACCGTAGTGCTCACGCTTCCCGCAGAGACGTCGTTGTCCACGGCGGGCTCCCTTCATGCATGTGCTGTTGCGCGGTGACCGGTATATGCCCTTCACAAAGGCACGAACACCTACTACGCGCGAGTAGCTCACATGTGCACAAAGGGAGTTGACGAGGTGTGAGGTGCTTACGGGATGACGATCACGGGCCGCTGCGCCCGCTTGGCGAGCCGGCCCGCGACGGAGCCGAAGATCCGGCCGACGATGCCGTGCGTGGAGCCGACGACGATCGCGTCCGCCTCGTACTCCCGCCCCACCTCTTCGAGTTCATGGCAGATGTCACCGCCCCGCTCGACCAGGATCCACGGCACCTCGGCCAGATAGTCCGCACACGCCAGCTCGAGCCCCAGGACCTCCGTGCGGTGGTCCGGCACGTCGACGAAGACGGGCGGCTCGCAGCCGGCCCACACGGTCGTGGGCAGCCGGTTGGCGACATGGACGATGATCAGGCCGGAGTGGGAGCGGTGGGCCATGCCGATCGCATAGGCGAGGGCGCGCTCGCTGGAGGTGGAGCCGTCGAAGCCGACGACGACTCCGTGCCGGAAGGCGGGGTCGCAGGAAGGGCGTGACTCGTCCGCCGCCAGGGGATCGGCCGCCGTGGGATCGGCGACCGGCCGCTTGCGGTCCGCGGGTTCGAAGAATTCGTGACCGGCCATGACTGTCTCGGCGTTGTGATCCTTGATCGGGTGGGGGGACGACAGTGTGCGGCGGAGCTGTGTCCGGGAAACATCTTCCCAAGCCCATACCCCCAAGGGTACGGCGGCACGCCTCCTGAGCCCAGATCCCGCGCACGCTCCGTGAGCGGTCCCCCGATGTCCGTAGGGGTTCACCGGAGCATGCACGAGCCGCGCCCGTAACGCAATGGTTGCTGCCCCGTACAGGCGGTTTGCACAGGGTTCACAGATGTGCGGCCGGTGACCGACCGGTCGGACGGACGTTGAACCCCGGTGAGCCACCGCCACAGGGAGTACGAGATGCCCGCACCCCGGTCTTCCAGCGAGCCGCGCTCCGCGCCGGACAGCGCGAGCGACGTGATCCGCTGGGCCGCCTTCAGCTGCGTCCTCGTCCCCGTGGTCCTCGTCTGGTACGGCACCTCGCTGGCCGGCGCCACGGGCGCCGCGCTGGGTCTCGCCGCCGTCACGGCCGTCTGCCGGGTGCTGCTGCGCCGCTCCGAGCGCTGCGCCCGGCGTTGCGCCACGCAAAGAGGCGGACGTCACACCCGGCGACGGACACCGGTCGACTGACCTGTTTCCGCGCCTCCGAACGCTGCTTTTCAGCCAACTTCTGGATATCGACCAGGAGGGGTCCGAACCACCCTCCAACCCCCGTTCCACCTGCACGGAAAGGGTCTACGGGCCGCTGCGCACCCTACGCGGTTTGGCCACTGCGACAAGGCGCACTTCCCTGCACGCCTCGCGAGTGCAACGCTTCGTGATCGAATGCTTCACGCCAAGTTGTCATGTCGACAATGTGCCGCGTGGGGAACTGGACACCGCGCCATCGCGGGAGCCAGTAGATTTCGATCTTGACTGTCTTACGGCGGGGGACTCGTGCAGGACCGAGGGGAAACGTGCAGGAGCGACACAACCGAGGAGCCGCGACCACCGAGGGGGGCTTAGCAGTATGAGCCACGACTCCACTGCCGCGCAGGAGGCCGCGACCCGGAAACTCTCCGGGCGACGGCGCAAGGAGATCGTCGCGGTGCTGCTGTTCAGCGGCGGCCCCATCTTCGAGAGTTCCATTCCGCTGTCGGTGTTCGGGATCGACCGCCAGGACGCCGGCGTGCCGCGCTACCGCCTGTTGGTGTGTGCCGGCGAGGAAGGCCCACTGCGGACCACAGGAGGCCTGGAACTCACCGCACCGCATGGGCTGGAGGCGATCTCACGCGCCGGGACGGTCGTCGTACCGGCCTGGCGTTCGATCACCTCGCCGCCGCCGGAGGAAGCACTCGACGCGCTGCGCCGGGCACACGAGGAAGGCGCCCGCATCGTCGGGCTGTGCACAGGTGCCTTCGTGCTCGCGGCGGCCGGACTGCTGGACGGCCGCCCGGCGACCACCCACTGGATGTACGCACCGACGCTGGCCAAGCGCTATCCGTCGGTGCACGTCGATCCACGGGAGCTGTTCGTCGACGACGGTGACGTACTGACGTCGGCGGGCACGGCGGCCGGGATCGATCTCTGTCTCCACATCGTGCGGACGGACCACGGCAACGAGGCGGCCGGCGCGCTCGCCCGGCGCCTGGTGGTCCCGCCACGCCGGTCGGGAGGCCAGGAGCGCTATCTCGATCGGTCTTTACCCGAGGAGATCGGCGCCGACCCGCTCGCCGAGGTCGTCGCCTGGGCGCTGGAACACCTCCACGAGCAGTTCGACGTGGAGACCCTGGCGGCACGCGCCTACATGAGCCGCCGTACGTTCGACCGCCGGTTCCGCTCGCTGACCGGAAGCGCCCCGCTGCAGTGGCTCATCACACAGCGGGTGCTCCAGGCCCAGCGGCTGCTGGAGACGTCGGACTACTCGGTGGACGAGGTGGCGGGCCGGTGCGGGTTCCGCTCGCCGGTCGCGCTGCGCGGGCACTTCCGCCGCCAGCTCGGCTCGTCCCCCGCCGCCTACCGGGCCGCCTACCGGGCCCGCCGTCCACAGGGCGACAAGCCGGGTGAGGCGGAGCCGGCGATGACGTCGCCCGGCCAGCAGGGCGCACCCGCGGGCCTCGGCGGCCCCGGCCCGGTGGGGGGCCCGCCCCCCGCCCTGCTGCACGAGCACCGGGACGGCGGGGTACCGATGCAGGCCCGCCGCCAGGCGGCCGGCGCGGTGGGACTGCTGCCGGGACCGCGCAGCGGCAGCTGAGCGCGAGAGAGGGGGCGAGCACACGCTCGCCCCCTCTTCCTCCGGTCCGGGCGGCGAGGCCGGCACCGGCACAGGGGGACCCAAAAGCACAGGTCCGCTTTAGGGTGGTCGCATGAACGATCGCATGGTGTGGATCGACTGCGAGATGACTGGCCTCTCGCTGTCCGACGACGCTCTCATCGAGGTGGCCGCCCTCGTCACCGACTCCGAGCTGAACGTACTCGGCGAGGGGGTGGACATCGTCATCCGCCCGCCGGCCCAGGCCCTGGAGACGATGCCGGAAGTGGTGCGTCAGATGCACACCGCGTCCGGGCTGCTCGCCGAGCTGGACGGCGGCACGACCCTGAAGGACGCCGAGGAGCAGGTACTGGCGTATGTGAAGGAGTACGTGAAGGAGCCCGGCAAGGCCCCGCTGTGCGGCAACTCCGTCGGCACCGACCGCGGCTTCCTCCTCCGTGACATGCCGACCCTGGAGGACTGGCTCCACTACCGGATCGTCGACGTCTCCTCGATCAAGGAGCTGGCCCGCCGCTGGTACCCGCGGGCGTACTTCAACAGCCCGGAGAAGAACGGCAACCACCGGGCCCTCGCCGACATCCGCGAGTCGATCGCCGAGCTGCGCTACTACCGCGAGGCCGTGTTCGTGCCGCAGCCCGGCCCGGACTCCGAGACCGCGAAGGCGATCGCCGCCAAGCACGTCCTGCCCGCGCAGTAGCCGCCCGCGCGGGCTCCCCCGGAGCCCGCTCCGCGGCCCGCGCGAAAACATGTGCGCGAGCACCCCTTCGGACCCTGTAGACTTCTTCTCGGCCGGTCGGGGAAACGACAAGTTCCACCACCGGTCATGGTGGGTGTAGCTCAGCTGGTAGAGCACCTGGTTGTGGTCCAGGATGCCGCGGGTTCGAGTCCCGTCACTCACCCTGTGTGATCAGCCGGTGACTCCGTCGCAAGACGGGTCACCGGCTGATTCGTTTTCCGGGCCCGCCCCGGTGCGGGCCCGGCCGGTGGCCGGCGTCAGGACGACGCCCGCACCACCAGTTCCGTCCGCAGGACCGCCTGACGGCGGTCCAGCCCACGGGCCGCGGCCGGGCGGCGGTCGGCGATCTCCGTGAGGAGCAGGTCGATCATCGCGCGGCCCATCTCCTCGATGGGCTGGCGCACGCTGCTGAGCGGCGGGTCCATGTGGCGGGCGATGGCCGAGTCGTCGTAGCCGACCAGGGCCACGTCCTCCGGGATGCGGCGGCCCGCCTCGCGCAGCACCTGCCGGGCGCCGGACGCCATCACGTCCGAGCCGGCGAAGACCGCGTCCAGGTCGGGATGGCGGTCGAGCAGGACCTTCATCGCACGCCGGCCGCCCTCCTCGGTGAAGTCCCCGGGCTCGATCAGGAGGTCGTCCACCGGGTGGCCCGCGTCGCGCAGGGCATCGCGGTAGCCGGCGACACGGCGCTGGGCGCCGTAGACGTCCAGGCGGCCGGTGATGTGCGCGATCCGGTGGCGGCCCCGGCCCAGCAGGTGCTCCACCGCCGAGCGGGCACCGCCGTAGTTGTCCGAGTCCACCGAGGTGAGCGACTCGGCCACCGAGCGCGGGCCGCTGATCACCGCCGGGATCTCCAGCTGGGCCAGGAGGTCGGGCAGCGGGTCGTCGGCGTGGACGGAGACCAGGAGGACGCCGTCGACGCGGTGGGCCGCCAGGTACTGGGCAAGGCGCTGCCGCTCCCGGTCGCTGCCCGCGAAGATCAGCAGCAGCTGCATCTCGGTGTCGGAGAGCGCGGCGCCGACACCCCGCAGCATGTCCGAGAAGTACGGCTCCGCGAAGAAGCGGGTCTCCGGCTCGGGGACGACCAGGGCGATGGCGTCGGTGCGGTTGGCGGCCAGGGCGCGGGCCGCCGTGTTGGGGACGTAGCCGAGTTCGGCGACGGCCGCCTCCACGGCGGCGCGGGTGGCGTCGCTGACCCGGGGCGAGCCGTTGATCACCCGGGAGACCGTGCCCCGTCCGACCCCGGCCCGGGCGGCGACCTCTTCGAGCGTGGGCCGGCCCCCGCTGCGGCCCCGCCCTCCGTGGCTTGCCATGGGCTCCGCCTTTCTCGCCGTGTCCTGTTCTGGCTGGAATCTAACAGTCCTGGCCAGCGTGCCGAGCGGTACCGGGGGCGCCCGAAGGGCAGTTAACAGGCAGATAACTGAACGCTGTTGCCGCTGTCCGCTCCCTTGACACCCCGGCGGGAACCGACGACTCTTCAACTCATCACTTGTGGGAGCGCTCCCACAGTACCTGACACCTACACATCCCGCACGTTCCCCGCCCGAGCCGCAGCGAGTACGAACGGGCCCGATTTCCATGCAGTTGGCCGGGGGGTCGGCACGTCAGGCAACAGGAGGACGCAATGCGCACGAGCATCCGCCGGTCCCAGCGGTTGATGGCCCTCACGGCCGTCGCCGCGCTGGCCACGGGCTTGCTGGCCGGCTGCGCCGACGACTCGGACGACTCGTCGGGCAGCACGGGCGGCGACGGCAATGGCGGCAAGGGCGGTATCACGCTGACCATCGGGACCTTCGGCGTCTTCGGCTACAAGCAGGCCGGCCTCTACGACGAGTACATGAAGCTCCACAAGGACATCAACATCAAGGAGAACGTCACCACCCGTACCGACGTGTACTGGCCGAAGGTGCTCACCCGCCTCCAGGCCGGCTCCGGCACCGACGACATCCAGGCCATCGAGGTCGGCAACATCACCGAGGCCGTGCAGACCCAGGGGAACAAGTTCGTCGACCTCGGCAAGGACGTCGACAAGTCCCAGTGGCTGGACTGGAAGAACGCCCAGGCCACCACCAAGGACGGCAAGCTCATAGGGCTCGGCACCGATGTCGGGCCGATGGCGATCTGCTACCGCAAGGATTTGTTCCAGAAGGCCGGCCTGGAGACGGACCGGACCAAGCTCGCCGCCCAGTGGAAGGGCGACTGGGCGAAGTACGTCGACCTGGGCAAGCAGTACATGAAGAAGGCGCCCGGCGGCACCAAGTTCGTGGACTCCGCGTCCTCCGTCTACAACGCGGCCCTCGGCGGCGCCGACACCCGGTACTACGACAAGGACGGCAACGTCGTCTGGGACAAGTCCGACGGCGTGAAGAAGGCCTGGGACGCGGCGATGACGGTCGCCACCAGCGACATGTCGGCCAAGCTGAAGCAGTTCGACAAGCCGTGGGACCAGGGCTTCGCCAACGGCACCTTCGCGACCGTGGCCTGCCCGGCCTGGATGATCGGCTACATCGAGCAGAAGTCCGGTGACGCCGGCAAGGGCAAGTGGGACGTGGCGGCGGCCCCGACCGCGGCCAACTGGGGCGGCTCCTTCCTCGGCGTGCCGACGGCGGGCAAGCACCAGAAGGAGGCCGTCGAGCTGGCGAAGTGGCTGACCGCGCCGGAGCAGCAGGCGAAGGTCTTCGCCAAGCAGGCCAGCTTCCCGTCGACCCCGTCGGCGTACGCGGGCCTGAAGCCGGCCGCGGACACCACGACGTACTTCTCGAACGCGCCGATCACGCAGATCTTCGCCGACTCGGCGAAGACGATCCCGGTCCAGTACTTCGGCGTCAAGGACCAGCCGATCAACACCGCGCTCACCGACATCGGCATCCTCCAGGTCGAGCAGAAGGGCAAGTCGCCCGAGCAGGGCTGGGACGCCGCGAAGAACGAGATCAAGGACGTGCTCGGCCAGTGAGCAGCTCCAAGCAGGCTCTCGCGCACACCGCGTCGAGCGCCGAGGCCGCGCCCGGCACCCCGCCGGGCGCGGCCCGGGGCGCTCGCGGTCGCGGCGGGCCGGCGGGCGCCGACTCCTGGCGCAGCCGGCTGTACCGCTGGGACATGAAGGCGTCGCCGTACGCATTCGTCGCCCCCTTCTTCATCCTCTTCGGGGCCTTCTCCCTGGTGCCGCTGCTCTACACGGCCTGGTACTCGCTGCACGACGTGCAGCTGTCGGCCCTCGACCACCAGGCCTGGGCGGGCCTGGACAACTACGAGAAGCTGTTGTCCTCGGACTTCTTCTGGAACGCCCTGCGGAACACCCTCTCCATCGGCATCATCTCGACCGTGCCGCAGCTGCTGGCCGCGCTCGGGCTCGCGCACCTGCTGAACTACAAGCTGCGCGGCTCGACCGTGTGGCGGGTCGTGATGCTGACCCCGTACGCCACCTCGGTGGCCGCGGCGACCCTGGTGTTCACGCTGCTGTACTCGTGGGACGGCGGCATGGTCAACTGGATCCTGCACTTCTTCGGGGTGGATCCGGTCAACTGGCGTGAGTCCGACTGGGGTTCGCAGTTCGCGGTGTCGTCCATCGTGATCTGGCGGTGGACGGGCTACAACGCGCTGATCTACCTCGCCGCCATGCAGGCGATCCCGAGCGATCTGTACGAGTCGGCGGCGATCGACGGCGCCAACCGCTGGCAGCAGTTCCGGCACGTCACGGTCCCGCAGCTGCGCCCGACGATCCTGTTCACCGTCGTGGTCTCCACCATCGGCGCCACCCAGCTCTTCGGTGAGCCGCTGCTGTTCGGCGGGGTCAGCGGGTCCAAGGGCGGCTCGGAGCACCAGTACCAGACGCTCGGTCTGTACATGTACGACCAGGGCTGGATCATCGGCAACCTCGGCAAGGCGTCCGCGATCGCCTGGTCGATGTTCCTGATCCTGCTGATCATCGCCGCGGTCAATCTGCTGCTCACCCGACGGCTGAGGAAGTCCCAATGACGACGAGTGAACTGACGCTGCCCCGGAAGTCCGGCCGGCGCCGCGGTCGTACGGGCGCGGGCAAGCAGCTGCACGCGGGCCCGGTGACGTACGTCGTGCTGACCGTGTTCGCGCTGGTCTCGCTGGCGCCGCTGGTGTGGACGGCGATCGCGGCCTCCCGCACCGACCGGCGCCTGGCCGAGACCCCGCCGCCGCTGTGGTTCGGCGGCAACCTGTTCAAGAACCTGGAGTCGGCCTGGGACCAGGCGGGGCTCGGCACCGCGATGTTCAACTCGCTGATCGTGGCGGGCACGATCACGGTGAGCACGGTGCTGTTCTCCACGCTGGCCGGCTTCGCCTTCGCCAAGCTGCGGTTCCGGTTCTCGGGCCTGCTGTTGCTGCTGACCATCGGCACGATGATGATCCCGCCGCAGCTGGCCGTCGTACCGCTGTACCTGTGGATGTCCGACCTGGGCTGGTCGAACCAGCTGCAGACGGTGATCCTGCCGAGCCTGGTGACCGCGTTCGGTACGTTCTTCATGCGGCAGTACCTGGTGCAGGCGTTGCCGACCGAGCTGATCGAGGCGGCCCGGGTGGACGGGGCGAGCAGTCTGCGGGTCGTCTGGCACGTCGTCTTCCCGGCCGCCCGCCCGGCGATGGCCGTGCTCGGCCTGCTGACGTTCGTGTTCGCCTGGAACGACTTCCTGTGGCCGATCATCGCCCTGAACCAGCAGAACCCGACCGTGCAGGTGGCTCTGAACTCGCTCGGCACCGGGTACGTCCCGGACCAGGCGGTGATCATGGCGGGCGCGCTGCTCGGCACGCTGCCGCTGCTGGTCGCCTTCCTGCTGTTCGGCAAGCAGATCGTGGGCGGGATCATGCAGGGCGCGATCAAGGGCTGATCCGCCCGCTCCTCTCCGGGGGCCGGGTCACCGCCGTCCCGGCCCCTTCTCCCCCATCCCACTCATCCGTCGGCTCTTCCGACCCTTCATGGGAGCGCTTCCATGCCTGACTCCGTGCCTGGTTCCACTCCGTCCGTGACGTTTCCTCCCGCCTTCCTCTGGGGCGCCGCGACCTCGGCGTACCAGATCGAGGGGGCGGTGCGGGAGGACGGCCGTACCCCCTCCATCTGGGACACCTTCAGCCATACGCCGGGCCGGACGGCCGGCGGCGAGACCGGGGACACCGCGGTCGACCACTACCACCGCTACCGCGACGACGTGGCGCTGATGGCCGAGCTGGGCCTGACCGCGTACCGCTTCTCCGTCTCCTGGTCCCGGGTGCAGCCGACCGGCCGGGGACCGGCGGTCCAGCGGGGCCTGGACTTCTACCGCCGGCTGGTCGACGAGCTGCTGGCGCACGGCATCAAGCCCGCGCTCACCCTCTACCACTGGGATCTGCCCCAGGAACTGGAGGACGCGGGCGGCTGGCCGGAGCGGGACACCGCGCTCCGGTTCGCCGAGTACGCGCAGCTGGTCGGCCAGGCGCTGGGCGACCGGGTGGAGCAGTGGATCACCCTGAACGAGCCCTGGTGCAGCGCCTTCCTGGGCTACGGCTCCGGGGTGCACGCCCCCGGCCGCACCGACCCGGCGGCCGCCCTGCGCGCCGCCCACCATCTCAACCTGGCGCACGGCCTGGGCGCGGCGGCCCTGCGCTCGGTGATGCCGGCCCGCAACCAGATCGCGATCAGCCTCAACTCGTCCGTCGTACGGCCCCTTTCCCAGGACCCGGCGGACCTGGCCGCGGCCCGGCGGATCGACGACCTCGCCAACGGCGTCTTCCACGGCCCGATGCTGCACGGCGCGTACCCGTCGTCGCTGTTCGACGCCACGCGCTCGGTGACCGACTGGTCGTACGTCCTGGACGGCGACGTCCGTACGATCAACGCCCCGCTGGACGCCCTGGGCCTGAACTACTACACGCCGACCCTCGTCTCGGCCGCGTCCGGCGAGCTCAAGGGCCCGCGGGCGGACGGCCACGGCGCCAGCGACCACTCCCCCTGGCCCGGCTCCGACGACGTCCTCTTCCACCAGACCCCCGGCGAGCGCACGGAGATGGGCTGGACCATCGACCCGACGGGCCTGTACGACCTGCTCCTGCGCTACACGCGCGAGGCGCCGGGACTGCCGCTGTACGTGACGGAGAACGGCGCGGCCTACGACGACAAGCCCGACCCCGACGGCCGCGTCCACGACCCCGAGCGCATCGCCTACCTGCACGGCCACCTCTCGGCGGTCCGCCGCGCCCTCACCGACGGCGCCGACGTCCGCGGGTACTACCTGTGGTCCCTGATGGACAACTTCGAGTGGGCCTACGGCTACGGCAAGCGGTTCGGCGCGGTGTACGTGGACTACACGACACTGGAGCGGACGCCGAAGTCGAGCGCGCGGTGGTACGGGGAGGTGGCACGGACGGGGGTGCTGGGGGCGGTGGAGCGGACGGGCTGACCGATACGGCCCCGCGCCCCTCGCGGGCGCGGGGGATCAGCGGCGCACGATGCGCTGCACCTTTCCGGTGGCCAGGTCCTTCGCCGAGACGTGCACCGTGTTGTCCGCATCGATCTCGAAGGTGACCTCGATCTGCGGGACGCCTCGTGGCGCCGGCGGCAGGCCGGTCAGCTCGAACATGCCGACCCTCTCGTTGCGCTCGGTCAGCTCGTGCTCGCCCCGGAAGACCTGGATCTGGAGGGACGTCTGATTGTCCTCGGCCGTGGTGAAGATCTCCGAGTGCTTCGTGGGGATCGGTGTGTTCCGCTCGATCAGCCTGGTCATGACGCCACCCTTGGTCTCGATGCCGAGGGACTGGGGGGTCACACCGGGCAGCACGACGTCTTCGCCCGGGCGATGGATGACATCGGCCTGGAGCGCGGCGCCGAGGGCGACGGCCTCCTCCGGGTTCACGCCCGTGACGGGTTCCCTGCCGCCGGTCAGCTCCTTGACGAGCCGGGCGACAGCGGGCATCCGGGTGGAGCCACCGACGAGGACGACCTGGTCGATGGCGTCGAGGGAGATGCCGGCGTCCTTGATGACGTGGCGCAACGGCGGCCCGCAGCGCTCCAGCAGGTCGGCCGTCAGCCGCTGGAACCGGCTGCGGACGATCAGGTCGTCCAGGTGCAGCGGGCCCTCGGCGGACGCGGTGATGTAGGGCAGGCTGACCGCGGCCTCGCGGGCGAAGGACAGCTCGATCTTCGCCTTCTCCGCGGCCCCGCGCAGACGCTGCAACGCCACGGCGTCCTTGCCGAGATCCACGCCGTGGGTCTCCTTGAACCGCTCGATCAGGTGGCGGACGATGCGCTCGTCCCACTCCTGGCCGCCCAGCAGAGAGTCACCGCTGGTGGCCTTCACCTCGATGACGCCGTCGCCGATCTCCAGCAAGGAGACGTCCAAGGTGCCGCCCCCGAAGTCGAAGACGAGGACGGTCCGGTCGTCCGCGCCGAGGGGATGGGCGAGCGCGGCCGCGGTGGGCTCGTTCATGATGCGCAGGACGTTCAGTCCGGCTGATTCGGCGGCCTCCGTCATCGCCCACCGCTCGGCATCGTTGAAGTGGGCGGGGACGGCGATGACGGCACCGGTCACCCGCTCTCCCAGGTACGCCTCCGCGTCCCGCTTCAGCTTCTGCAGGATGAACGCGGCGATCCGCTGGGGGCCGAACCTCTGGCCGTCGACCTCGAACGTCCAGCTGGTGCCCAGGTGACGCTTCACGGCACGGGCCGACCGGCTCACGTTGGTGACCGCCTGGTGTGCGGCGGCCTCACCGACGAGCACCTCGCCACCCGTGGTGACGGCGACGACGGACGGCGTGGCCCGCGCGCCCTCGGCGTTCTTGATGACGGTGAGGACACCGTCCTTCAGAACGCCGACGACGCAGTTGGTGGTCCCGAAGTCGATGCCCACGGCCCGGCCGCCGGCCGAGGACGCCCGCTCCCGTCCCAAGCGCTGCGCCCAGTAGGCCGCGCTGGCCTCCGCGCTGCGCACATTCGAGGAGTCGGCGCCGTAGTACTGCGCGAGAACCCGGCTGATCTCCGCGTACCGCCGTGCCGCGGCCCCCGGGTCTCCCCTGTGTCCGAGCTGCTCCGCCTCGTCGACGAGCAGCCGGCTCCCGCTGTCGGTCGCCTCCCGAAGACCCCCGCCGGACGTCGGCGGCCGGTAGCCCCGATTGTGCGCCAGCACCAGGTCCTCGACCGTGTCCGTTCCCTGCCGGCGCGGCTCCGGCAGGCCCCGGCCGCGCAGCCCGCGATAGAGGGAGCGGTAGACGTGATCCAGCGTCAACTGCTCCGGCGCCCGTGGATCGCCCTCCCTGAGCAGCCTCAGCAGCTCTCCGGTAAAGGCGGTGTTCCGCTCCCCGGCCGGGGCCAGCGCGGTCACCCCGCTCGCGGTGGCGGTGAGGGTGTACGAGCCGGTGATCTGGGTCTGGTCCATCACCACGTCGTCGGGTGCCATGACGTCGATGGCGCGTCCCGAGAAGCAGCAGTCGAGGATGACGACGCGGTTGCGCGCGGGGCTGTCGCCGACGGCCTCCTTCACGCCGTCGTACGGCATGGCCGTGTAGCGCAGCAGGTCCCGCTGGGTCCGGGAGAGCCCGAGATAGAGGTTGCCGCGGCTGTCGAGCAGGCCGTGGCCGGCGTAGTAGACGAGGAGGAGGTCCTCGGCCTGCGGGGCGATGCGGTTGAGCCGGCGGCCCAGCTCCGAGGCCGTGGCCGGGTTCCTGATGACCTCGCAGGACTCCGGGGTGAGCCAGCCGTGCACCGGGGCGCTCAGGGCGGCGGCCAGATCGGTGAGGTTGTGCAGGACCGAGGGCAGGTCGGGGAGGGAGGCGTCGTCCTCGTAGAACGCCGTGCCGATGAGCACGACCCGGGAGGTCGCGCTGTCAGGCCGTCTCATCGGGGTTCCCGCTCCGCTGCTCCTCCCGTCGCAGGAAGCCCGCCAGTTCCGCCACCAAGGCGTCGGAGGTGGTGGCGCGCTGGACGCTGACCTCGAAGGTCTCGCCGCTCGCCCGGACCACCTTCAGGGTCACGTCACGGGTCCGGTGCTTGACCCATTCGACGGCCGCCCGGGCCAGCACGGTGACCGCCCCTCCGGAGGAGAGGGCGATCACCAGGGCCTCGGGCAGCCCGCCCATGTGACCGCTCTCGATGTCGCCGTGCTCCATCCGGACGCGGCCGCGCAGCTCCCGCTCGTGCCGGAACCACTCGGCCAGCTCGCCCAGGTGTGCCGCCGCCGCACCCGCGTCGGAGCCGTCGATCAGCAGTCTGTACTCCACCCTCGTCCCCCGTGCGAAGAGTCGCGTCGACCGCACTGTACGAGAGGATCATCCGCTGTTGAGGGGAAAGCGTAAAGACGGACGACAAGGGCGGATCAGTTGAAGGCGCCGAACGCCTTCGCGAACGCGTACCTGTCCTGGGCGATCGAGCTGCAGGTGGCGTCGGCGGTGGGCTTGGTGCCGCCGTCGCACTGCTTGTCGCGGGTCGCGGACCACATGGAGAGGCCGCCGAGGCCCTTGGACTTGGCGAAGTTCACCAGCTGGGTGGCGTCGTCGACCTTGAAGACCTCGGAGGAGACGTCGTTGACGCCGATCATCGGGGTGACGGCGACGGTCTTCCAGGCGGCGGGGTCGGACAGCCCCAGCACGCTCTTGACCTGCGCCTGGGTGGCCGTCGCGGCCTGCTCGGCGTAGGTGCCCATGTCGCCGTTGTACGAGGCGCCGTAGTCCATCGCCATGATGTTGACGGTGTTGATCTTCACGCCGTTGGACTTGGCGTCGGCGAGGAGGTTCACGCCGTCCTGGGTGAGGCCCTCGGGCATCACCGGGAGGGTGAAGGAGACGTCCAGGTCCGGGTGCTGGGCCTGGAGCTTGGCGATGGCCTGGGCGCGGCGGGTGTTGGCGGCCGTGTTCGGCAGCGCGCCGCCTTCGACGTCGAAGTCGACCTTGGTCAGCTTGAACGCGTCGACGGCCTTGCCGTAGGCCGCCGCCAGCGCGTCCGCGGAGGAGCAGGTGGTGGCCAGCTCGGAGCCGGAGGCGCCGCCGAAGGAGACCCGGACGTCACCGCCCTTGGCGCGCAGCGAGCCGATCTGCGCGGCCACGCCGTCGCCGGTGAGGTCGGTGACCCCGCCCCACTTGGGGGTGCAGCCGCCGCCGTCGGTGAGGAAGGCGAGGTTGTAGTTCTTCACGCCGGTCGCGTCGGCGGCGCCGAGCAGGTCGAAGGCCGGGTAGAGGCTGGTGTCGACGTAGGGGGCGAAGCCGGCGGAGGCGGTGGTGCCGCCGCCGGTGCCGGTGGTCTGGGACGGGGTGGGAGTGGGGGTGGCCGTCCTGGTCGGGGTGGGGGTGGGGGTGGGGGTCGACTTGGTGGCGGTCGGCGTCGGCGACTGGGGCTCGGTCGGCCGGCCGCTCGGCTCGGGGGTCGCGCCGCCGTCCGCGGAACACTGGGCGTCGTCGATACGACAGCCCGTCGGGTCGCCGCTGCCGCTCACCACGAAGCCGACGGTCACCGACTTGCCGGGGGCGACGCCGTCGGTGTCCCACTTGGCCGGCTTGACGGTGACGTGCTGGCCGCTGACGCTCGACTCGCCGTTCCAGAGGGAGCTGAGCCTGGCGCCCGCCGGGAGGTCGAACTCCAGGGTCCAGGTCTTCTCGGTCCGGCCGCTGTTGTTGGTGACGACGTACTGGGCGGTGTAGCCGGTCGACCAGTCGCTGGTCCTGGTGTACGCGGCGTTCACACCGGCCGCGTTGGCCGTGCCGGTGAGCAGGACCGCGCCGCCGCCGGCCACGGCCGCGGCCACCAGGCCGCCTATCGCCTTGTTCCTGCCACTGATCCTGCGCCGGTGCGTGCTCATGCGCGTGCCTGCCTTCACTGCTCACGGGGGTGGGGTGCGGCAGCACGCTAGCGACCGGGAAGTGGACAAATGGCTTGTTCCGGCCGTCGGTTGAAGACCTTAGGGTTCGCTTAAGGAAGGGATCGGGGACGGTTAAAGGTCGAGACCAATTTGCCGGGCCGGCGTCTCCGTGCGGCCCCCCGCTGTCTGCGCCCCACCGGCCCCCGCGCGTTCAGCTGGATCCAGATCCGCACCTCGGTGCCGCCCAGCACCGAGCCGCCGATGCGGACGTCCCCGCCGGTGGACTCGGCGAGCCGGCGGACGATGTCCAGGCCGAGGCCGGTCGAGCCGGTGTGCCCCGAGCCCCGGCCGCGGGCCATCGCCGCCTCCGGGTCGGGTATGCCGGGGCCCGCGTCGGAGACGAGCACGATCACCGCGTCCTCGGCGTTGTGCACGTCGACCGCGAAGGCGGTGCCCTCGGCGGTGTGCCGGAAGACATTGCCGAGCAGGGCGTCGAGCGCGGCGGCCAGGTCGGCGCGGGCCACGGGTATGCGCACCGGCCGGTCCACACCGGCCACCCGCCACTTGCGGCCCTCGTCCTCGGCGAGCGCGGACCAGAACTCCATGCGCTCGCGGACCACCTCGGCCGCGTCGCAGCCGGCACCGGGTCCGGCGGCGGCCGTCTGCGGCTTGGCCTCCCGGGCCGTCCGGATGATGGTGTCGACCTCGCGCTCCAGCTGGGCGACGGCGGCCCGGGTCTGCTCGGCGGCCGGTCCGGCGCCGAGCGAGGCCGCGTTGAGGCGGAGGACGGTGAGCGGGGTGCGCAGCCGGTGCGACAGGTCGGCCGCCAGCTCCCGTTCGCCGGCGAGGAGTTGCACCACCTGGTCGGCCATGGAGTTGAACGCGACCGCCGCGAGGCGGAGTTCGGTCGGGCCCTCCTCCCGCACCCGGGCGCCCAGCTTGCCCTCGCCCAGCTCGTGCGCGCCCTCGACCAGCCGCCGGGCCGGGCGCACCATGCGCACCCCGAGCCGGTCGGCGACCGCGACCGAGCCGACGATCAGCGCGAGACCGACGGCCGCGAGCACCGCCCAGGCCGTGCCGACGCCGTTGGTCACCTCGGACTCGGGGACGTACACCTCGACCACCGCGATGGCGCCGGAGCCGAGCGCGACCGGCTGGAGCAGGGTGGAGCCGCCGGGCACGGCGGTGGTGGAAGCCCGGCCGAGTCTTCGCACGGCCCGGATGTCGCGGCCGGCGGCGCGCTGCCGGCCGAGGTCGAGCGCGGCCCGGCCGCCGTCGGCGGGCAGATGGACGGCCATGCCGGAGTCGGCGCCGGCCGAGGCCACCACCCGCTCCAGCTCGTCCCGGTCGGTGGTGATGGACAGCGCGGGCGCGACCGCGGCTGCCTCCCGCTCGGCATTGGAGAAGGCGCGGTCGCGGGCCATCTCCTTGACGACCAGGCCGAGCGGCACGGCGAAGGCGACCACGACCATCGTGGTGACCGCCAGGCAGACCCTGACCAGCGCCCACCTCATCGCGGGTCCCCGTCCGCAGAGGGTTCGGCGGGGGGTTCGAGCTTCACCCCGACGCCCCGGAGCGTGTGCAGATAGCGCGGCCGGGCGGCCGTCTCCCCCAGCTTGCGGCGCAGCCAGGACAGATGGACGTCGATGGTCTGGTCGTCGCCGTAGGACTGCTGCCAGACCTCGGCGAGGAGTTCCTTGCGCGCGACGACGACCCCGGGCCGGCCGGCCAGGAAGGCAAGGAGGTCGAACTCGCGGCGGGTGAGGTCGAGCCGGACGCCGTCCAGCTCGGCCTGGCGGCGCAGCGGGTCGACGGTCAGGCCGCCGACGCGGAGCACGGGCGAGGGCGGGGCCTCCGCGCCGCCGGAGCGGGCGCGGCGCAGCACGGCCGCCATCCGGGCGGAGAGGTGCTCGACGGAGAACGGCTTGGTCAGATAGTCGTCGGCGCCGGCGTTCAGCAGCCGGACGACCTCCGTCTCGTCGTCCCGGGCGGTGGCGATGATGACGGGCACGTCGGTGATGCCGCGGAGCATCTTCAGGGCCTCGGAGCCGTCCAGGTCGGGCAGTCCGAGGTCCAGGATGACCACGTCGAAGCGGAAATGGGCGACCTCGCGCAGCGCCTCCAGTGCCGTACCGACGCTGCGCACGGTGTGTGCGGCGTCGGTCAGATGCCGGATGAGCGCGGAGCGTACGAACTGGTCGTCCTCGACCACGAGCACACTTGCCATGCGCCGCACCGTACGCCATGCCGGCAACACCGGGCGGGGGCCTGTGGATAACTCGGGGCATGTGCACACCGCCGTCCCGCTGGGGCAGTATGGCCCGCGATGCGCAGAGGACTCGTACACGTACTGGCGTGGCTGCTCGCGACGGGAGCGGCGGTCACGCTGTCGTGGTGGGGTGTGCACACGGTGATGGCGGGGACGGCGTACGACCCGCCGCGCGCCCTGCCGGTCACGGCGGCCGACGCGGACGCCCGGGACGTGACGTCCGCGTCCCGGGCGCCTTCCGCGGCCCCGACCCCGTCGGGCACCGCCCGGCCGCCGGCGCCGTCGCCGACGCGCACCCCGGCCCGCTCGCGGCCCTCGTCCCCCACCGCCTCCGCCTCAGCCACCGCGTCCGGCCGGGTCAAGTCGTACGACACCGACGGCGGCCGGGCGGTGTTCGACCTGGGCCCGGCCGACGCGACGCTCGTCTCGGCGACCCCGGGGACCGGCTGGTCGATGCAGGTGTGGAAGACGGAGAGCTGGATCCGGGTGGAGTTCAGCCGGGGCGCGGACCGGGTGTCGGTGTTCTGCACCTGGCACGACGGCCCGCCGCGGGTGGAGGTCGGAACCTACTGAGCCGGGGTCACTGGGCACAGACGACGTAGACGGTGCCGCTGGCGGCGGCGCCGTTGGCCCGCTGGCGGATGTCGCCCTTCCATCCGATCGGCTGGCCGGCTCCGTTCTGGACCGGCTCGGTGCGCGAGACGTACATGCTGTCCGGCAGGTCGACGCCGACGCCGCCGCCGGTGGCGATGTAGCCGGACGGACAGTAGATCGTGCTGGAGCCGGTGGTGAAGTACTGCGACCGGACGGTGGGGTTGGAGACCGCGGCGTCGGCCGACGACGAGGTGAACGTGTTGAACGCGACCAGGGCGAGAAGGACCGCGGCGACCGCGCCCAGGGTGTAGGCGGTCCGTCGGACAGCAGCACTCATGACCGTTTCCTTTCGGTACCTACCGAAGTGATGGGTCACCAGATCAGCATCAGCCGCAAAGCGACACGCGAAACCCTCCTGAAATGACGCGAGTTGCGCGAAGGCAGACCACTTATGACCGATCCTGATCCGTCGGGCAACTGGTCCCGCCCGGGCCGCGGGGCCCTAGCGAAACACCGAGGGCGGAGGGGCGGGGGAGGCCACCGCGGCATCGTCCGTCACCGGCACCGCGCCGCCGGCGAAGTCGGTGAGATGCCTGCCGTGTTCGACCCGGCCGGGGTGCGGGTCGGAGGCGGCACGGCGGGTGAGTTCGGCGAGCGGCAGCGGGAGGTCGGAGGCGACCAGGATCGCGTTGCCGAAGCGCTTGCCGCGCAGCACGGCCGCGTCGGCGATCAGCGCGAGTTCGCCGAACCGGGCGGCGGCGGTGGCGATCTGGCCCCGAAGGTGGGCGAGCGGCGGGCCGTCGGCGAGGTTGGCCGCGTAGACACCGGAGGGCTTCAGGGCGCGGCGGACCTCGTCCAGGAACTCGGTGGAGGTGAGGTGGGCGGGGGTGCGGGCGCCGCTGAACACATCGGCGACGACCAGGTCGGCCCAGCCGTCCGGTACTTTGGCCAGGCCCGCGCGGGCGTCCACCGCGCGCACCCGGATCCGCGCTCCCGGGTCCAGGGGCAGCTCGCGGCGGACCAGTTGGACCAGGCTCGCGTCCCGTTCGACGACCTGCTGGGTGGAGCGGGGCCGGGTCGCGGCGACGTACCGGGCGAGGGTGAACGCGCCGCCGCCGAGGTGGACGGCGTGCACGGGCCTGCCGGGCGGGGCGACGAGGTCGATGACATGACCGAGGCGGCGCTGGTACTCGAAGGAGAGGTACGCCGGATCGTCCAGGTCGACGTGCGACTGGGGCGCCCCGTCGATCAGCAGCGTCCAGGCCCGGCCGCGGTCCGGGTCGGGGACGAGCTGCGCGAGCCCGCCGTCGACCGGCTCCTCGACGACCGCGGCGGCCGGCCTGCGGCGGGTGCTCCTGGATCTGCCCATCCGTCCATTTTCGCAGCTGCCGCGGGTGCGCGCGTCACGAGCGGCCGCCTGCCACGGGCGGGCGTCAGCGGCAGCTGTCGGCCGCCGCGATCAGCCGGGCCGCCTCCCCGAGGGCCCGGCGCAGCACCGCCGGATCGGTGGCGAGGTCGGCCTCGCCGGGCGGCAGCAGCCAGTCGGACCCCTCCACCGGCGGCTCGGGGTTCAGCCGCAGTCCGTGGCCGTCCGTCCCGGTGCAGGTGCTGCCGGGTACGTCCCAGCCGGCGGCCGTGCCCGCCGGCACCAGGAAGCCGAGGGTGTCGCAGCCGTCGTCGTGCAGCACGGGCCCCACCGCGTCCGCGGCTCCCCGCCGCAGGATGTCGACCGCCTCCAGCCCCTGCCGGGCCGGTACCGTCACGAGGTCGCATGCCGGGTCACCCGCGACGGACGCGGACGACGACGGCGACGTACAAGGATCGTTGCTCTGGCTGGTCTCCATGCCGGCCTCCACCACACAGCCCTGTTGCGGTCCATGGAGTCCAACGCGTCAGTCCGTCAACGGCTACGGCACAAGTGCGCCGCAAAGGATGGCACTTCATGGCAGATCTTGGATGAGATATCCGGTTTGTAGCCAAACACCGCGTGGCGGGTCCTTCACAGCAGGTACGTTCATGCCCGCCGGAACCAGGGCGTCACACGGGCAACTCGTGCGAAATCGCCCCGGCCCCGGCATGGTTCGACGGTTCGCACGAGAGGACCCGGCCATGGCGTCGTCAACGGTGACCTCGTCACAGCCCGAACGGCCACCGCGGCCGAACCTCGCCTTCCGGCAGCTGCGCGGCCGGCGCTCACCGGCCGAGTTCGCGGCACTGGTGCGGCGGGCCGCCCGCGAGATCGGTGAGCGGGTGTGCTGTGACGCGCGTTATATCGGCAGGGTCGAGGCGGGCGAGATCCGCTGCCCCAACTACGCGTACGAACGGGTGTTCCTGCACATGTTCCCCGGCCGCACGCTCACCGACCTCGGCTTCGCGCCGCGCTCGTCCGTCCGCGGGCGCGCGGCGCGTACGGCCGTGGATGCGCCGGAGGAGGGGCTCGCCCCCGAGGCGGCGCCCGGTGAGTCACGCGGAACCTTCGAGCCGTATGACTCGCAGGACCCCCCTGAGAAAGACCCCCGGAACCACGAGGAGAGCGACGTGCTGCGTCGCGCATTCATGACCGGCGGAGGCGCCACGGTGGCCGCCGCCACACTGGCCCCGCTGGGGCTCACCACCGGTGCCGCGGCGGCGGGACGCCCGCTGCGGCACGCCGGATCCCCCGAGGCGACGGCGCTGGAGGAGGCCGTCCGTCGCATCCGCCTGCTCGACGACCGGCACGGCGCGGACGGCCTCTACCGGCGCGCGGCGGCCCCGCTGCGGGCGGCGTACGCGCTGCTCGACGCCGGCGCGACCCGGCAGACCACCGCCGACCGGCTGCACGCGGGCGCCGGGGAACTCGCCATCTCCGTCGGCTGGCTGGCCCACGACTCCGGCCGCTTCGACGACGCGCGCTCGCACTACGCGGAGGCGCTGGCCACCGCCCGGATGACCGGGGACCCGGGCCTTGAGGCGCACGCCTTCTGCAACACCGCGTTCCTCGCCCGGGACGCGGGCCGCCCCCGGGAGGCGGTCCGGGCCGCGCAGGCCGCGCAGCGCGCCGCCCAGCCGCTCGGCTCCGCCCGGCTGATGTCCCTGCTGGCGCTGCGCGAGGCGGGCGGCTGGGCGGGGCTCGCCGACCGCACCGGCTGCGAGCAGGCGCTGGCCCGCGCGCACGCCCTCTTCGAGCGGGGCCGCTCGGACGCCGACCCCGAGTGGATGAGCTTCTACGGCGAGGCCGAGCTGGAGGGTCTGGAGGCGCAGTGCTGGTCCACGCTGGGCGACTGGCGGCGGGCGTCCCGGCACGCGCGGCGGGCGGCGCATCTGCAGGATCCGCACTTCACGCGCAACATCGCGCTCTACACCGCGGAGCTGGCCGACGACCTCGCCCGCGAGGGTCGTCCCGACGAGGCGGCGGCGGCGGGGTTGCGGGTGCTGTCGCTCTTGGACCAGGTCCAGTCCTCCCGCATCCAGACGATGCTCGCGGGTACGGCACGCGTGCTGCTGCCGCACCGGCGGGCTTCGGGGGTGTCGGACTTCCTGGACCGCCATGCGTCGTTGCCCCGGCGGGTGTAGGGACGGTTCGGGGCGGGGGGGCTCCGAAGTCGTCGGTACGCGGGCCGGTGGGGGCTGATCGCGCAGTTCCCCGCGCCGGCGGCAGCCCGTCAAACGGCCAGGTGACCCGTGTCGTTCCAGCTCTCGATCGCCGGTTCGCCGTAGGCCCAGCCCAGGACGGACAGCGAGGTCGGATTCAGGCGTATCCGGGCCGCGAAGTCCAGCGGCAGCCCCAGCCACCGCGCGCCGATGGACCGCAGGATGTGCCCATGGGCGAAGACCAGCACATCACGGTCGGCCGAGCGCGCCCAGGACACCACCTCGTCCGCGCGCGCGGTGACCTCGGCACGGGTCTCGCCCTCCGGGACGCCGTCCCGCCAGATCAGCCAGCCCGGCCGGACCGCGTGGATCTCGGCCGGGGTCATCCCCTCGTAGGCGCCGTAGTCCCACTCCATGAGCGTGTCCCACGCCGTGGCACGGTCGCCGAAGCCGGCCAGTTCGCACGTCTCACGCGCGCGTGACAGCGGGCTGGTCCGCACCTCCACGCCCGCCAGCCCGTCCAGCGGAGCGCGGTGCAGCCGCTCGCCGAGCAGCTTGGCCCCGCGCCGGCCCTCCTCCAGCAGCGGCACATCGGTCCTGCCGGTGTGCTTGCCGGACAGCGACCAAGCCGTCTGTCCGTGCCGGGCCAGCAGGATGCGCGGTGCCATGAGTGACCTCTCCGGAAGCGTGACGCCCCACGGACCCGCACGGGCGCCACGGACGACACAGGGATGAACAACGGGTGGATTCGGTCCCTCCATCATCCCGCACCCCCTGCCGAGGCAACCCGCCGGGCGCTCTCGGCGTCTTCGAGGTCTGAACGCCGCGCCGGGTCATGACCGGAGTGCCCCTCATGGGCGACGTAGGGACACCGTAAAGTGGCACGGTCGCCCGCCAGGGCGCACACACGGCAGAAGGGGGAGGGCGATCGGATGGCGCAGACCGAGACACCGGGCACCGAGGGGGCCCCACGATCCCGGCTGCGCTGGTGGACCGAGCTGCCGCTGATCCTGCTGGTCTACGGCTGCTACTCGGCCGGCCGGCTCCTCGCGCGCGGTGACGTCACCAGCGCCGTCGACCACGGCCTGGCCATCCTGCGTATCGAGAAGGCCCTGTACCTCAACGCCGAGAACCCGCTGAACCGGCTGTTCACGCGGGAGGCGTGGCTCGGGGTGCCGGCCGACTTCTGGTACGCCTCGCTGCACTACCTGGTCACGCCCGCCGTCCTGATCTGGCTGTTCCGCGCGCGTGCCCGGCACTACCGCGCGGCCCGCACCTGGCTGATGACGTCCACGTTCATGGGGCTGATCGGCTTCACCCTGCTGCCGACCTGCCCGCCCCGGCTGCTCTCCGCCGGCCACGGCTTCGTGGACACGATGGCGCAGTACAGCTCGTACGGCTGGTGGGGCGGCGAGGCCAGTGCCCCGCGCGGCATGGGCGGCATGACCAACCAGTACGCGGCGATGCCGAGCCTGCACGTGGGCTGGGCGCTCTGGTGCGGTGTCATGATCTGGCGGTACGGCGGCACCCGCCTGGCGAAGGTCTTCGGTGTCGCCTACCCGCTGCTGACCGCGATCGTGGTCATGGGCACCGCCAACCACTACTTCCTGGACGCGGTCGCGGGCGCCGCCGTGATGGGCGTCGGCCTGCTGCTGGCCCCGCGCGTCATGCGGGTCCTGGACCTGGTCCGGGCCCGGCTGTTCCGCCGTGGCACACCGGTCACGGAAGGCACCGGTTCCCCGATTGTCAGTGCCGGATGCCAGACTTCGGCGGGTGAGCGAATTCCACGGCAGCGCGCGTCACAGTTCGACCCCGCGGCCGGACCGGACGCCTCCCCCACCGACGCGGGAGACGGGGCTCCGGCACCGGCTCGCTGAGCTGCGCGGTCCGGACGTACCGGCCAAGGCCCTGGACGCGCGCGCCCTCGCGGCGCTCGCGGCCAACCCCGGGTGCGCCCGGCGGGCGGTCCTGGACGGCGCCGGGGTGGACAAGGCCCGGCTGGCGACCGCGCTGGGCGCGCCGTCCGGCTTCGGGCAGTCCCAGTTCGCGCTGACCCGGGGCAACGCGTTCGAGGCGCGGGTGAAGGCGGACGGCGGCGCGGAGCTGCTGCGGCTGGTGCACGCCCGGCTCGACCCGGCCGCCGAACCGCCCGCCGCGGCGGCCGTACCCGACCTGACCGCGCACGGCCCCGAGGGTCGTACGGCCCGTACGGCGCTGGCGCTGCGCGAGGCCACCGGGTCCGGCGGCTGGACCCTGCTGGACCATCCGATGCTCGCCCTGGACGTGGCGGGTTCGCTCGCCTTCCTGGAGCCGGACGCGGTGGTGGTGCACCCGGACGGCAGCTGGTCCGTGGTGGAGATCAAGTCCTTCCCGATGGTGGACGGTTCCGCGGACCCGGCGAAGGTGGGCGCGGCGGCCCGTCAGGCGGCGGTGTACGTGCTCGCTCTGGAGGAGGTCGCCGCCCGTCTCCACCCCGTCCCGCGCGTGCACCACCGGGTGCTGCTGGTCTGCCCGAAGGACTTCTCCAACCTGCCCGCGGGCTCCGCCGTGGACGTCCGCAAGCAGCGTGCGGTCACCGCGCGCCAGCTCGCCCGGCTCACCCGTATCGAGGAGATCGCCGGCGCGCTGCCCGAGGGCACGTGCTTCGCGCCCGACCGGCCCGCCGAGGAGCTGACGGCGGCCGTGGAGGCGGTGCCGGCGACGTACGCGCCGGAGTGCCTGTCCGCCTGCGAACTGGCCTTCCACTGCCGGGACCGCGCCCGCGCGGCCGGCGCGGTCACCCGCCTCGGCCGGCCCCTGCGGGCCGAACTGGGCGGCCTGACCACCGTCGCGGATGTCCTCGCGGCGGCCCGCGGCGAGACCGGTGACCCGGACGACCCGGCGGTGGCCGCGCTGCGCCGGGCGGCGGCCCTGCGCGCGGAAGCCCTCCAGGCGGCCCGGGAGGCGGTCCCGTGTCCCTGATCACCACCCTCGCCCGGCTGGAAGCCGTCGACAGCGGCAGGGCGCAGCCGACCGCGACCGTCCGGCACCGGCATCTGTCCGAGCACCCGCTGGTGTTCGTGCCGCTCACCACGGCCGGCGAGACCGGCGCCCCGCTCGGCGCGCTGGTCGGCACCGACCGGGACGCGCCCCGGCTGCTGGTCGTGCCGCAGCCCCGCGACCGCGATCTGCGCTTCACGTTCCTCGCCGACCTGGCCGACGTCGTCCTGCCGTACATCGACTCCTACGCGGAGTCCGTGGAGGCGGCCGAGCGCACCGAGACCGACCCGGAGACCGGCAAGCGGGTCAAGGTGGAGGCCGAGCTGTGCGCGGACGCGCCCCAGCTGATCCTGCCGAGCCGCACGGGCCTGGACTTCGTACGGCTGCTGGGCCGTTCGATGCGGTTCCGGCGCACCGCCGAGCAGGATCCGGAGGCGCCCTACCCGGCGCCGCCCCGGGTGCCGCTGCTCGGCCGCTGGCTGACCCACTACGGCGAGCGGGCCCGGGTGCCCGGTTCCTCGCTGCTGCTCGCCCTGACCGACGTGCTGTCCCGGCACTGGGCGACCGGCCAGTCCGGCCTGGAGGACGAGCACCTGGGCGCGCTGCTCGCCTGGATCGACCCCCCTCAGGGCCTGACCGGCGCCGAGGCCGCCCGCCGGGCCGAACTCGCCAGGGACGCCGACGGCCAGCTGCTGTGCCCGCCGGCCGGCCCAGCCACCGACCCGGCGTTCGACAACAAGCTGCTGGCCCCGGCGATCGAGCGCTACGACCGCGCGCGTACGGCCCTGGCCGCCGCCGAGGACCCGCTGGAGGCCGACGACCGGCTGGCCGCGCTCACCGCGGCCGAGCGGGACGTCCGCGACCTGGTCGAGAGCCGTACCCGGCCCACCTGGGACGCGGTGTGGCGGGGCCTGGACCTGCTGCGGGCGCTGCCGGCGGGCGCGCACGTGGACGGCCGCTGGACCCGGGACCGCTGGTCCTTCACCGGGCACCGGGACCGGGTGCTGGCCGGCGAGCCCCCGCAGCCGCGCCGGGACGACGCGGTGACGGCGGCGAACAAGCTGGCCACGCGCGAGCGTGAGCAGGCCCGGCTGGAGGCGCAGGAGGCGCTGGACGATCCGCTGGTGATGGCGGGGCGGCGGCTGGCCGGCGAGGCGTTCGCGGGCGAGGTGACCGAGGTCGTGATGGCGTACAGCGAGGGCAAGCGGCCGAGCCCGCGCCCGCTGGTGACGGTCCGTACGGAGGACGGGCCGCATCTGGCGGAGCGCGCGAAGGTGTACCGCTCGCTGGGCGGCAAGCCCCAGTCGGCGGAGTTCGTCGGTCAGGAAGCCGACGGTGTGCTGGTCCTCCGCATCCTGGACAGGATGGGCCGCGGCAAGGAGCCCGAGCCCGGGTCCGTGCCGGAGAAGGGCGACCGGGTCTGCTTCACGCTGTTCGAGCACGAGCAGCGCGGTGGCGCGAAGCTGCCCGACGCGGAGGAGACCCCGTGGACGCACGGCGGGCCGCCGGGCGAGCCCGCGCCGGAGGCCCCCGACACCGTGACCGAGGAGGACGTGCTGTGACGACCGTCGACTTCGATCCCGGAGCCGCGGCCGCCCGCGCCACCGACGCGATCCTCCACGACACGCTGCACGGCACCGAGCGGGGCGTGGTGGTGGACTCGCCGCCGGGCGCCGGCAAGTCGACGCTGGTGGTCCGCGCGGCCCTCGAACTCGCCGACGCGGGACGCCCGCTGATGGTGGTGGCTCAGACGAACGCCCAGGTCGACGACCTGGTCCTGCGCCTCGCCGAGAAGAACCCGGACCTGCCTGTCGGCCGGCTGCACAGCAGCGACGCCGACGCGTACGACAAGGCGCTGGACGCCCTGCCGCAGGTCCGCACCTCGGCGAAGGCGACCGAGCTGAACGGCCTCCCGGTGGTCCTCTCCACGGCCGCGAAGTGGGCGCATGTGAAGGTCGACGAGCCGTGGCGGCACGCGATCGTGGACGAGGCGTACCAGATGCGCTCGGACTCCCTGCTCGCCGTGGCGGGCCTGTTCGAGCGGGCGCTGTTCGTGGGCGACCCCGGCCAGCTGGACCCGTTCGCGATCGTCGGCAGCGAGCAGTGGGCGGGCCTGTCGTACGACCCCTCGGCCTCCGCGGTCACCACCCTGCTGGCCCACAACCCGGACCTCCCCCAGCACCGCCTCCCGGTCTCCTGGCGCCTGCCGGCCTCGGCGGCCCCGCTGGTCTCGAACGCGTTCTACCCGTACACGCCGTTCCGCAGCGGCACGGACCACGGCGACCGCCACCTGACCTTCGCGGTCCCCTCCGACGGCTCCGGTCCCGACCGGGTGATCGACGAGGCCGCGGAGTCCGGCTGGGGCCTGCTGGAACTGCCCGCCCGGCACACCCCGCGCACGGACCCGGAGGCGGTCCGGGCGGTGGCCACGGTGGTCCGCCGCCTCCTGGACCGAGGCGGCGCGGCCGTGTCGGAGCGCGCACCGGACCGGCCCGCCCCTGTCACCGCCGACCGCATCGCCGTGGGCACGGCCCACCGCGACCAGGCGGCGGCGGTCCGCGCGGCCCTGGCCGACCTGGGCGTCCCGGACGTCACGGTCGACACGGCGAACCGCCTCCAGGGCCGCGAGTACGACATCACGGTCGTCCTGCACCCTCTCTCCGGCCGCCCCGACGCCACCGCCTTCCACCTGGAGACCGGCCGCCTGTGCGTCCTGGCCTCCCGGCACCGCCACGCCTGCATCGTGATCTGCCGCGCCGGCGTCTCCGACCTCCTGGACGACTACCCCTCCACGGAACCGGTCCAGCTGGGCACGCTGGTGAAGTTTCCGGATGGTTGGGAGGCGAACCACGCGGTGCTGGCCCGTCTCGCGGAACACCGGGTGAGCTGGCGGCCGTGAGCGGGCCCACGCCGACCGGACCACACCACTGGGTCCCACGCCACCCCTCCGCCGGACGGAGTCCGGCACGCCGCCGGAGGCGGCCGATGGACACAGCCCGGACGGCTGGGAGGCGAACCACGCCGTACTGGCCCACCTCGCGGAACACTGGGTGAGCTGGCGGCCGTGAGTCGTGCGGGGCGCCCGGAATAAGCGGAGACCTTCTCCTGTTAGTGCGCGGAGGACCGTTCACGTTCGTAACAGGAGGCCACACCGTGTCGGCAGACGAGGCAGACGAGATCCGGGGCACCACGCGCGGAACCGCCCCCGCCCCTCTCTCCGTACTGGACCTGGTGACCGTCGGCGCGGGCAGTACCGCCGGCGACGCGCTGCGCACCAGCGTCGCGCTCGCCCGGCTCGCGGAGTCCCGCGGCTTCCACCGGTACTGGGTCGCCGAGCATCACTCCATGCCCGGCGTGGCCTCCTCCTCGCCCGCCGTGATCCTCGCCCACCTCGCCGCCCACACCGAGCGGATCCGGCTCGGGTCGGGCGGCGTGATGCTGCCCAACCACGCCCCGCTCGTCATCGCCGAGCAGTTCGGGACGCTGGAGGCGATGGCTCCGGGGCGGATCGACCTGGGCCTCGGCCGGGCGCCGGGCACCGACGGGGCCACCGCCGCGGCCCTGCGCCGTACCGACACGCTCAACGAGGGCGCCGACGACTTCCCGCAGCAGCTCACGGAGCTGACCCGGTTCCTGGACGACAGCTTCCCCGACGGGCACCCGTACGGCCGTATCCACGCGATCCCCGGCCCCGTCCAGGGGACCGCCGCCGGCGGGGTCCAGTCCCCGCACCGCCCGCCGATCTGGCTGCTCGGCTCCTCCGGCTTCAGCGCCCGGCTGGCCGGCATGCTCGGACTGCCGTTCGCCTTCGCGCACCACTTCTCCGCGCAGAACACCATCCCGGCCCTGGACCTGTACCGGCAGACCTTCCGGCCGTCGGCGGTCCTGGCCGAGCCGTACGCCCTCATCGGCGTCTCCGCGATCGCCACGGACGACGAGCGGGAGGCCCGCCGGCAGGCCCGGGCGGTGGCGCTGAACATGCTCCGGCTGCGCACCGGCCGCCCCGGCCTGTTCCCCGACCCGGAGGAGGTCGAGAAGTACGAGTTCAGCCCCATGGAGGAGGAGTTCGTCACCTCCTGGACGGCGAACCTGGTGCACGGCACGGCCGACCAGGTCCGCTCCGGCCTGGACGACCTGCACAAGCGCACCGGTGCGGACGAGCTGATGCTCACCTCGCACGCGCACCGCGGCGAACTGCGGCTGCGTTCCTTTGAGCTGATCGCGGACGCCTACGGGTTGCCGACCGCGTAGGTCTGCTCCCCCAGCAGCTCGGAGATACGATCCGGCGACACCGGGCGGGAGTAGAGCCAGCCCTGTCCGGTGTCGCAGCCGATCCGGCGCAGCCGGACGGCCTGGGCCGAGGTCTCCACGCACTCCGCGGTGACCGTCAGACCGAGCCGGTGGGCGAGCTGGATCATCGCCTCCACGATGACCTCGTCGGCCGGGTTGGGGGCGATCGCCTTCTTGTCGCCCTCGTACTGGAAGCCGCGCACGAAGGAGCCGTCCAGCTTCAGGACCGACACCGGCAGGCGGCTGAGGTAGGCGAGGTTGGAGTAGCCGGTGCCGAAGTCGTCGATGGCGATGCGCACCCCCATGTCGCTGAGCGCCTGGAGCGCCTGGAGGGGCCGGCCGGCCGAGCCCATCACCGCCGACTCGGTCAGCTCCAGCTGGAGCAGGTGCGGGGCGAGCCCGGTCTCGGCGAGGATCTCCGCCACGTCGGCCACCAGGTCGGAGTCCCACACCTGGCGTACGGCCACGTTCACGCTGACGAAGATGGGCGGTTCGCCGGGGTGGTCCAGCTGCCAGCGGCGGGCCTGCCGGCAGGCGGTGGCGAGCGCCCAGCGGCCGAGCTGCACGATCGAGCCGTCCTCCTCGGCCAATCCGATGAACCGATTCGGCGTCAGTGTGCCGAACTGAGGATGATTCCAGCGGATCAACGCCTCGACCCCGCTGAGCCGTCCGTCCTCCATGCCGACCAACGGCTGGTATTCGAGCGCGAATTCGCCGCGGTCGATGGCCGGGCGCAGAGTGGACGACAGGGCCTGACGGGTCATCCGGTGGGCGTTGCGCTCGGGGTCGAACAGCGTCCAGCGGGCCTTGCCGTCGGCCTTCGCCCAGTACAAGGTCGTGTCGGCCGCCTGCATCAGACCTGTGGCCGTCGTACCGGCCGCGTGCCGTTCGACGACGCCGATGGACGCGGTCAACGACAGCCGCTGACCGGCCAGGTCGAAGGGTTCCTCCAGCGCCTTCAGCGCGGACTCGGCGAGATCGGCGAGCTGTTCGGTGCCGGTGGAGTCCTCCACCAGCAGCGCGAACTCGTCGCCGCCGAGCCGGGCCACCAGGGGCGTCGCGGCGCGGGCGTACCCGGTCTCGTCGGCGACCAGGGTCAGGCGTTCGGCCACGGCCGCGAGGAGCCGGTCGCCGAAGCGGTGGCCGAGGGTGTCGTTGACGGCCTTGAAGCCGTCGAGGTCGAGGTAGCACAGGCCGATCCGGCCGGTGCCGCTCTGCTCGTACGACTCCGCCTCCAGCGCGGCCGTCAGCCGCTCGAAGAACAGCGTGCGGTTGGGCAGCCGGGTCACCGGGTCGTGCATCTGCAAGTGCCGCAGCCGCGCCTGGAGTTCACGGCGGGCGCTGATGTCGGCGACCGACATCAGCACGCCGGGCTCCTCGCTGGTCAGGGGCGCGACGGTGATCTGCACCCACACCGAGTGCCCCTCGGGGTGCTTCAGCCGGCGGGTGCAGCGCAGGCGGGCCTGCCGGCCGCGCAGCACCTCGCGGTAGGCGTGCCAGCTGCGGGCGTCCGAGGCGAGGTCCACCAGGTCGGCGGCGACCCGCCCGGGGAGTGTGTCCGGATCGGTGCCGAGGACTTCGCCGAGTGCGGTGTTGGCGCTGACGACGAGTCCGTCGGGGGCCACGACCGCCATGGCGAGCGGGGCGGTCGCGAAGACACGGTGGTAGGTGGTCTGGTGACTGTCTGTGACGGCTGACCGGTCGAGGTCTGCCGCGGGCGTCGGCCCTTCGGACGTTCCGCTCACCGCTCGCTCCCGCAGTGCACTCGATCGCTGTCCGTGCCGGAAAGTGTGCCGATCATAGAGGCTGGCCCCGGGCCCTTCCAGCCACTCTCCAGTGTCCAGGACTGACCACAGGTTCTGACAGATCGTTTCTGCCCGCACCTGGACGGGTTATTGGGCCCGCCGACCAGTTGTGACGTTCCGTGAGTGTTACGGGGTGTCGAGCGCCGTGGTGCGCCGGCGCCCAATGGGGGCGCGCTCACCCTTCTGGTGCAGATAAACAGGCCAAAACGCATCGAATACCAGCAATCTGGGTGCGGTCCCGCGAACCGCATCCGGAGGTCATGTCCGTGCCCAAGCTGCGCAGCACCGCCGCCGTGTTCACCACGATGTCGGCGCTCGCCGCGACCTCGATCCTCACCGGCCCGTCGGTCGCCGAGCCCTTCTCGACGGCCCCCTGCGCCCTGCAGCGCACCGACGCCCATCACTCGGAAGGCGTGGACACCTGGAACCCCGACTACACCCGCCCGACCGGCACGCTCGACGCCGCGCTGGTCTTCCTCTCCTTCCCGGACGCCACCCCGCGCACCACCCCGGCCGAGCTGACGGCCGACCACTTCCCGGCCACCAGCCGCTTCTACGAGCAGTCCTCGTACGGCAGGTTCACCCTGCGCCCGCACCCGCTGGAGCACTGGCTGCGCATGCCGCGCCCGTCCACGGCGTACGCCATGCGGCGGGACTGGAGCACCGAGGACCGGGCCGCCTATCTGCGGGATGCGTTCGCCGTGGCGGACAAGGAGGTCGACTTCTCGCGCTATCCGGTGGTGTACCTCGTCGCCGACCCGGACGCGCCCGGTGTCGACTCGGACGCCACGAAGGTCGTCAACCTCGACACACCCCTGCACGTGGACGGCACGGACGTCCGCCGGGTCGTCACCGTGTTCGAGCACCATCCCCCGGACCGTCTCGTCCTCGCCCATGAGACCGGCCATGTGTTCGACCTGCCCGACCTGTACCACCGGCCGGTCGACGGCAAGGGCGACTGGGACACGTACGTCGGCGACTGGGACCTGATGGGCAGCCAGTTCGGGCTGTCCCCGGACCTGTTCGGCTGGCACAAGTGGCGGCTCGGCTGGCTGGATCCGCGCCAGGTGGTGTGCGTGCGCGGGGCCACACCGTCCCGTCTCACCCTGGAGCCCCTCGCCGCCGGGCCGGGCGTCACGGTGCGGGGCGCGGGCGGCGCCCCCGCCTTCGGCCTCGGCCACGGCGTCAAACTGGCCGTCGTGCGCACCGGCGCGGACAGCGCCCTCGCCTTCGAGGCGCGCGGCACGGCCGGCAACGACCGCGCGTCCTGCCGGCAGGGGATCCTGGTCTACCGCGTGCACGGCGGCGCCGAGTCCGGGGGCGGCCCGGTCCAGGTCGTGGACGCCCACCCGCGCACCGAGGCCTGCTGGGAGGACTCGGTCTACCCACCCCTGGCCGACGCCCCGGTCGCCCTCGGCGAGAGCTTCACCGTGCCCGGCGAGGGCGTGAAGATCGAGGCGGAGGGAAGAACGGCGTCGGGGGCGTGGACGGTGAAGATCACGCCGGGGGTGCGGGACTGAACGCACAGGAGTCGTTTACAGCCGCATGTATACGAAACGGCGGGCTCGATTCTTTCGAACCGAACCCGCCGTTTCTTTCGCGTGCGCCGCCAGGGACTCGAACCCCGGACCCGCTGATTAAGAGTCAGCTGCTCTAACCAACTGAGCTAGCGGCGCCTGCTGACGTCGTAGACCTTAGCATCCTGGTCGGGGGGAGGAGAAATCGATATCCGTACGGCGGCCCGGGCGGCTCGTACGGCGGCCCACAGCACGACCTCGGGGCCGGGCAGCCAGGGGTGCCGGGCGTCGGGGGCGACCAGCCAGCGGGCCGCGCCGGAGGCGTCGCCGCAGGTCAGCGGCGGGACGGTCACGGCGTCGCCGGTGCCGTGGCACAGCAGCGGCGGTACCTCCTGCGCCCGCTGGGACCCCCACTCCTCCCAGGCCAGCAGCGAGGGCAGCCGCTGGGCCGTGCCCGGGGCGGTGAACAGCAGCATCCGGCCCCGGAACACCGCGACCGGACCCGAGCCCGCCCCCTCGTCCCACAGCCGGTCCAGCATGCGGCGCCCGAAGATCGCCGGGGCGCTCACCACGTCGAAGACGGTGCCGCAGGGCAGGACGACCGGGGCGTCCGGGCGCTCGTCCCACAGGGCCCGGGTGCTCCGGGGACACGTTCCCGCCGAGGCGAGCCAGGCGACGCCGTCGGTGCTGACACGGGTGACGTTCGGTGCGCTGCTCATGCCACCTACATGTACAGGCGGTGAGCGGAGCGTTCTCCTGAGTTGCCGAAAGCCGGGACAGCGGCGGGCGGGGAGGAGTATCTTGCCCGCCTGGCATATGCCGCCGGGCCGCTGCGGCGAAAGCCGGCCAGTGCGGCGGAGGCCGCCGCTACAGCGGCTCGGCGGGCGTCAGCGCGTCGCCCTCGCCCCGCATCAGGCCCCGCCCGAACTCGACCATCTTCTTCGCGTAGTCCTCGGTCCACTCCGCCTGCTCGCCGATGTCCGCCGGGGTCAGCCGGTCGAACCGGCGCGGGTCGGCGAGCTGGGCCGCCGCGATGGCCTGGAACTCCATGGCCCGGTCGGCAGCCGCGCGGAACGCCTGGGTCAGCTCCGTCGCCCGGGCCAGCAGCGCCCGCGGATCCTCGATCGACTCCAGGTCGAAGAAGTGCTCGGGATCGGAGGCCGCCTCCGCGGGCTCGAAGATCAGGGGCGCGGGGCGTAGCCGCGGTTCGTTACGACGCGGCGTGGGCTCCGCCATGTCTTGTCTCCTCGCTCGTACGGTTCACCGGCACCGCCTTCAGGTGGGCCACCGTCCATTGTCCCGCGCCCGCGCAAGAGGCCCCGACGACCGCCGCTCGAAGACCCCAGGAGTCACACCTGCACCAGCGGCTCCCGGGTGAACAAGATGCCCAGTGCCGGGGCGTTCACCCGGCGGTCGGCGAGCCTCAGGCCCTCCCAGACCGTGACCTGGTTGGCGGTGAGGACCGGCTTGGACAGGGACTTCTCCAGGAGGCCGAGGTACGCGGCCGTGTGCAGTGCCGTGTCCGGGAGCAGCACCGCCTCCGCGTCGGCGGAGTCCGCGGCGCGCGCCAGCGTGAGCACGTCCTCCTCGCCCCACGTGCCGACCTCCGCCGCCGTGATGATCCCCGAGGAGCGTGTGCCGGTCACCTCCAGGCCGCCGGCCCGCAGGAAGTCCGCGAACAGTCGGGCGACGTCCTCCGGGTAGGTCGCGCCGACGGCGACCCGGCGCAGGCCCAGCTCCCGGGCCGCGTGGACGAAGGCGAAGGAGGTGGAGGAGGCGGGCATGCCGGCCAGCCGGGCGAGGGTGCGGACCTGCTCCTGGGCGCCCTCCCAGCCGTACACGAAGCTGCCGCTGGTGCAGGCCCACACCACCGTCTCGGCGCCGGCCAGGCGCAGGCCCTCCACGCCCGCGGCGAGCCGTTCGGCGGAGCCCATCTCGCGCAGGGCGTCCACCCGGTGCGCGTCCTCGCCGATGTCGGTGTGGAACAGGTCCACCCGGATGTCGCTGCCCAGGAGCTGCTCGATGCGTGGGTAGTCGTCCTCGGCGGCGTGGCCCGGGTAGAGGAGTCCGAGTGCGGTCATGTCCAGCCTTCCTGCTGTTCTTCCGGCAGTACGGGCCATACGCGGGCGGCGGTGTCCAGCAGCGCCTGGTAGGGCCCCACGGCTCGGGTACCCAGTCGGCGCAGTGCCGCCCACATCGTGACCTGGTTGGCCGACAGGACGGGCATCCGCAGCTCCGCCTCCAGCTGGGGGATGACGTCGTAGGTGGGCAGGTTGGTGCAGGAGAGGAAGAGGGCGTCGGCGGAGCCCGGGCGGGCGGCGCGGCGCGCGATGGCGACGACGTCCCGGTACGGCACCCGCCAGATGTGCCGGGTCAGCCCCATGTAGGAGCACCCGGTGATCCGGACGCCGGCCTCGGCGACGTACTCCTCCAGCGCCCGGGTCACGGACCCGGTGTACGGCGTGACCAGCGCGACCCGTCGGGCGCCCAGATCCGTCAGCGCCTCCAGCAGGGCCCCGGAGGTGGTCAGCGCGGGCAGCGCGCCGGCCCCGGTCATCGCCGCGCACATGGCCCGCTCTCCGGCGATCCCGCCGACGAAGCTGCCGGAGGTGCAGGCGTAGGCGACGACCTCGGGGGACACGGCGGTCAGGGCGCGGACCGCTTCGCCGAGGGTCTCGTGCTCGCTGACCAGCCGGGCCAGGTCGAGGCTCACCTCGACCGGCACGAACGGGGTCCGGGTCAGATGCAGCGAGACCTCGTCGGGCACCCAGCGCCACAGCTCCCGGTCGAGGGCGAAGTCAAAAGGGGCGACCACCCCGACACCGCGCTGTGGGCGGGGTCCGCCGAGAAAGGAGACGTCCATGGCCGGCACCGCCTCACGCGGGAACGAACGCGGGAACGAAGAAGAGGGGCAAGGGATGGCGAGTACGCCCGTGTTGACGAAGGTAGGTTCGGGTGCGAGCGTGGTCAATCCGCGCATTGTCCGCGCATGTCAGACGCCGGGAGCCGCCCCGCATGACGCCGTCCGTCCCCACCGTTCTGGTCCTCGAGGCCGATCCGCCGCCGCGCCTCGGCCGCCTCACCGGCCGCGCCCGGATCGTGCACACGGACGAGGCGGGGCTGGCCGAGCGGCTGCCCGGCGCGGACGTGCTGCTGGTGTGGGACTTCACCTCGTACGCGGTGCGGGAGGCGTGGCCCGGGGAGGGGCCCCGGCCGCGCTGGGTGCACACGGCGAGCGCGGGCGTGGACCATCTGCTCTGCCCCGAGCTGGCCGCCTCGGACACGGTGGTGACCAATGCGCGCGGGATCTTCGACCAGCCGATCGCGGAGTACGTGGCCGCGCTGGTGCTGGCGGTCGCCAAGGATCTGCCGCGCACCCTGGAGTACCAGCGGGAGCGGACCTGGCGGCACCGGGAGGCCCGGCGGGTGGCGGGCACGCGCGCGTGCGTGGTCGGCACGGGCCCGATCGGCCGGGCGATCGTCCGCGTGCTGAAGGCGCTCGGCGTGACGACGGCGCTGGTCGGGCGGGTGCCGCGGACGGGCGTGTACGGCCCGGACGACCTGGACCGGCTGATGTCCCGCGCGGACTGGGTGATCGCGGCGGCGCCGCTGACCGAGCGGACGTACCGCATGTTCGACACGCACCGGTTCGGCGTGATGCAGCCCTCGGCGTTCTTCGTGAACGTCGGCCGGGGCGGTCTGGTCGACGAGGAGGCCCTGGCCGGGGCGCTGAGCCGGCGCTGGATCGCGGGCGCGGCCCTGGACGTGTTCGCGACGGAACCGCTGCCCGGGAGCAGCCCGTTGTGGGAGGTGCCAGGGCTGATCGTGTCCCCGCACATGAGCGGCGACACGGTCGGCTGGCGGGACGAACTGGGCGCGCAGTTCGTGGAGTTGTACGAGCGGTGGGCGGCGGGCAGGTCTCTGCTGAACGTGGTCGACAAGACGCGTGGTTACGTGCCCGGTCACTGAAGCCCTTGGAGGGTGCATGCAGCTCACCGACCTGACCGCCGGCCGGCTCCTCGACGGTTACCGCAAGGGCGAGTTCAGCCCGGTGGAGGTGACCGAGCAGGCGCTGGAGCGGGCCCGGCGGAGCCAGCCGGAGGTGAACGCGTTCGTGCGGCTCACCGAGGAGGACGCGCTCGCCCGGGCCCGGGAGTCGGCGGCGCGCTGGCGGCGCGGTGAGCCGGCCGGGCTGGTCGACGGGGTGCCGGTGACGGTCAAGGACATCCTGCTGCTGCGCGGCCATCCCACCCTGCGCGGCTCCACGACCCTTTCGGAGCAGGGCGACTGGGCGGAGGACGCGCCGCCGGTGGCCCGGCTGCGGGAGCACGGGGCGGTGTTCCTCGGCAAGACGACCACGCCCGAGTACGGCTGGAAGGGGGTCACCGACTCCCCGCTGACCGGGATCACCCGCAACCCGTACGACCTCACGCGCACCGCGGGCGGCTCCAGCGGCGGCAGCGCGGCGGCCGTCGCGCTCGGCGCGGGCCCGCTGTCGCTGGGCACGGACGGCGGGGGCAGCATCCGCATCCCGGCCGCGTTCTGCGGGATCTTCGGGCTGAAGCCGACGTACGGCAGGGTGCCGCTGTATCCGGCGAGCGCGTTCGGGACGCTGTCGCACACCGGGCCGATGACCCGGGACGCGGCCGACGCGGCCCTGCTGCTGGACGTGATCGGCAGGCCCGACGCGCGCGACTGGTCGGCGCTGCCGGCCGCGCCGGGCTCCTTCACCGAGGCGCTGCGGGACGGCGTGCGGGGGCTGCGGGTGGCGTACTCGGCGTCGCTGGGCGGGCAGGTCGCGGTCCAGCCGGCGGTGGCCGCGGCGGTGCGGCGGGCGGTGGCCCGGCTCGCGGATCTCGGGGCGTACGTGGAGGAGACCGATCCCGACTTCAGCGACCCGGTGGAGGCGTTCCACGCGCTGTGGTTCAGCGGCGCGGCCCGGCTGACCCAGAGCTTCTCCCCGCACCGCCGGCGGCTGCTGGACCCGGGGCTGCGGGAGATCTGCGCGCGGGGCGCCAGGATGAGCGCGCTGGAGTATCTGGCCGCGGTGGACGTCCGGATGCAGCTCGGGCGGCGGATGGGACGCTTCCACGAGCGGTACGACCTGCTGGTGACGCCGACGTTGCCGGTGACGGCGTTCGAGGCGGGCCTGGAGGTGCCGCGCGGGTCCGCGCACCGGCGCTGGACGGGATGGACGCCGTTCACGTACCCCTTCAACCTGACCCAGCAGCCGGCGGCGAGCGTGCCGGTGGGGCTGGACGGCGAGGGGCTGCCGGTGGGGATGCAGCTCGTCGCCGCCCGGCACCGGGACGATCTGGTGCTGCGGGCCGCGCATGCGTTGTACGAGGCCGGCGTGCCCCTGTCCGGGTGCGTCACGCCCGCCGGAAGCTGAGCGTCTCCCCCGCCGCCCCGCCGCGCCACAGGTCGTTGCAGGCCTCGGCCATCGCCTCCAGGCCCTCCACCACCTGCCCCCAGACGATTCCCGGCACCCAGCCGACGTCGCCGTTGAGGAGGAGGTTGTTGCGCTCGTAGAAGAGGGCCAGGTCGACCAGCGTGGCGCCGGGGCGGACCTCGCGGTCGTACCCGTAGGCCCGGGTGCCCAGTTCGGTGCCGGTGAAGGAGAAGTAACAGAGGTCGCCGGGAATCGGAGTGACCGTCGGGTTCTCCAGTGGGGGTTCCGTGGAGGCGAAGGGCGGGAAGAGGGCGTAGATCTCGTTGCGCGCGTACTTGGCGTGGTAGACGTCCCCCGCGAGCGGCAGCGCCTCCCACACTGCCGCGCAGGTCAGGGGGGCGCGGTCGGTCAGCAGCCGTGCCGTGCAGTGCACGTCACGCCGCGTCAGGGACACGGTGACGAATCGATCGGCCATGAGAACCAGGGTGCATAGCCCGGTTGCGCTTGGGTAGCCGCGCCGCCATGGCTCCACCACTTGGCAACGACGTACACACCATCCGGTCGGAACACAGACACACCCGGCGCTCGGTGCTCGCGGGCCTCGCGGCGGTCGGCGCGCTGGGCGCGGCGGGCTGCACGCGCGTGGCGTCGGCGTCCGGCAAGGACGGCGGCGATCTGCTGGAACGGCTGCGCGCGCAGGGCGTCGTACGGCTCGGGATCGCCGGTGAGATCCCGTTCGGGTACATCGACAAGGACGGGAACCTCACCGGGGAGGCGCCCGAGCTGGCGAAGGCGGTCTTCAAGCGGCTCGGGGTGGACCGGGTGCAGCCGGTGCCGACCGAGTTCGGCTCGCTCATCCCCGGGCTGAACGCGCAGCAGTTCGACGTGGTGGCCGCGGGCATGTACGTCACCCCGGACCGCTGCGAGCAGGTGATCTTCGCGGATCCCGACTACCGGATGCCCGACGCCTTCATCGTGCGCAAGGGCAATCCGCTCGGGCTGCGGACGTACGCGGACGCGCTGCGCAAGCACGCCAAGGTGGCCACCGGCACCGGGTACGCGCAGATCCAGCACGCCGTGGAGGCGGGCTACAAGGAGGGCGACCTCGTCATCGTCCCGGACCAGGTGGCCGGGCTGAACGCGGTGGAGTCGGGGCGGGTCGACCTGTTCACGGCCACGGCCGTCACCGCCCGGCTGGTCGCGCGGGGCTCCGCCAGGGCCGAGTCGACCGAGCCGTTCGTGGCGCTGGTCGACGGCAAGCCGAAGGCGGACGGCGGCGCGTTCGCGTTCCGGCCGACGGAGACCCGGCTCAGGGACGCCTTCAACGCCGAGCTGCACAAGCTGCGCCGGAGCGGGGAGCTGTACCGGATCGTGCGGCCCTTCGGCTTCACCAAGGCGGAGATGACGACCCTGACCGCGAAGGAGCTGTGCGGATCGTGACTGCGGGGCTCTGGGACCTCGTCCTCCACGGCATAGGCATCACGCTGCAGTTGCTGGTGTACGGCGCGCTGCTCGCCACGGCGGTCTCGTTCGTCGTGGGTGCCGCGCGCACGCACCGGTCGCGGCTCGTCCGCTTCGTCGCGGCCTTCTACACCGAGGTGTTCCGCGGTACCTCGGCACTCGTGATGATCTTCTGGGTGTTCTTCGTGCTGCCGGTCGCCTTCGGCTGGCAGCTGGTGCCGATGTGGGCCGGCACGCTCGCGCTGGGCCTCACCTACGGCGCGTACGGCTCGGAGATCGTGCGCGGCGCTCTCGTGGCGGTGGACCCGGCCCAGCGGGAGGGCGGCATCGCGCTCGGCTTCTCGCCCTGGCAGCGGCTGCGGCTGATCCTGCTGCCGCAGGCGGTGCCGGAGATGATCCCGTCCTTCTCCAACCTGCTGGTCGAGCTGCTCAAGGGCACCGCGCTGGTGTCCATCACGGGCATGGGCGACCTGGCCTTCAGCGGCAACCTGGTCCGCCTCGCCCTCCAGCGGAGCGGCGAGATCTACACGTATCTGCTGCTGATCTACTTCGTGATCGCGTTTCTGCTCACCCGCGGGATGCGCGGCCTTGAGCGCCGGCTGAAGGCGGAGGTGGCCCGATGACCTGGGACTGGGGAGCCGTCTCCGACTTCATGCCGTTCTTCTGGAAGGGCCTGGTCGTCACCCTGGAGGCGCTGGCGCTGGGGTCGCTGATCGCGTTCGCGCTGGGGCTGGTGTGGAGCCTGCTGATGCGGACGCCGACCCGGTGGGTGCGCTGGCCAATCGGGGTCTTCACGGAGTTCGTGCGGGACACCCCGCTGCTGGTGCAGCTGTTCTTCCTGTTCTACGTGCTGCCCGAGGCGGACGTGACCCTGTCCCCGCTGACCACCGGTGTCCTGGGGCTCGGGCTGCACTACTCGACGTACACGATGCAGGTCTACCGGGCCGGTATCGAGGCGGTGCCGGCGGGCCAGTGGGAGGCCGCGACGGCGCTGAGCCTGCCGGTGCGGCGGACCTGGACGGCGGTGATCCTGCCGCAGGCGGTCCGCCGGGTGGTCCCGCCGCTCGGCAACTACGTCATCGCGATGCTGAAGGACACGCCGTTGCTGATGACGATCGGCGTGCTGGAGATGCTGGGCCGGGCGCGGCTCGTCTCCCAGCAGCACTTCCAGTTCACCGAGCCCCTGACGGTGATCGGGGTGGCCTTCGTCGTCGTCTCGTATCTGGCCTCCCTTCTTCTGCGCACCCTGGAGCGACGCCTTGTCCGTTGAGACCACCAAGCAGCCGGCCGCGGCCGGCACCCTGCCGACCGAGCTGATCCGCCTTGAGGGCGTGACCAAGCGGTTCGGGGACAACACCGTCCTCGACGGCCTGGACCTGTCCGTGGACGCGGGCCGGCACGTCACCCTGATCGGCCCCTCCGGCTCCGGCAAGACCACGATCCTCAGACTGCTGATGACCCTGACGAAGCCGGACGAGGGCACGATCACCGTCGACGGGCAGCGGCTGTTCCCGGCGCCGGAGAAGCAGGTCCGGGAGGTCCGCAAGAAGATCGGGATGGTGTTCCAGCAGTTCAACCTGTTCCCGAACATGTCGGTGCTGCGGAACATCACCGAGGCCCCGGTCCGGGTGCTCGGCCTGTCGAAGGACGAGGCCGAGGCGCGGGCCCGGGAGCTGCTGGACCTGGTGGGCCTGGCCGACAAGTGCGACGCGAAGCCCACCCGGCTCTCCGGCGGGCAGCAGCAGCGGGTGGCGATCGCCCGGGCGCTGGCGATGCGCCCGCAGGTGCTGCTGCTGGACGAGGTGACCTCCGCGCTCGACCCGGAGCTGGTCGCGGGCGTGCTCGACCTGCTCCGGGACATCGCGCGCAGCACCGACATCACGATGCTGTGCGTGACCCACGAGATGGGTTTCGCCCGGGACATCTCCGACCAGGTGCTGATGTTCGACGCGGGCCGGGTGATCGAGACGGGCCCGCCGGAGAAGATCTTCGGCGACCCGGAGCAGGAACGGACCCGGGAATTCATCAGCGCGGTCCTGTGAGCGCGGGGGCGCGGAGGGGGAAGAGCCGAGGTCCCGACGCTGATGCATGACTTTGGCATATGCCAGAGGGTCTCCGCCCCAGCTGGGGGCCCGGGCGCGCGGGCACAATCTCGCCAACACCCTCTCCTCGGCGGCCCTTTGACAGCTATCGTGGAGACGATCCGCCGACCCGGGACCGCGGCCGAGGGGGAACGACATGAGAATCGAGCCGACCGCCCCGTACCACTCCGCCCAGGACGCGCTGCGCGTGCTGGAGACCGTGGCCCGGCACTCCGCCGGCGTCACCGACACCGAGCTGGCCCGCCGCACCGGCCTCGGCCCCGACCGGCTCACCGCCCTGCTGCGGATGCTGCGCCGCGAGGGCTATGTCGAGCAGATCACCGGCGGGGCGTACGTCACCGGCGACACCCTGCGCCGGCTCACCTCGGCGCACGACCGGGAGCGGGCCCTGCACGACAAGCTCCAGCACACCCTGGACCTGCTGCGCGACTCGGTCGGCGCGGCCGTCTACATGAGCCGGTACGTCGACGGCGAGGTCCGGGTCACCCAGTACGCCGCCGGCCCGACCACCCCGGCGGTCAACGAGTGGGTGGACTTCCGCTACTCCGCCCACGCCACCGCCGTCGGCAAGAGCCTGCTGACCCAGCTGGACCACAACGCCCGCCGCGATCACCTCTCCCGGCACAAGATGGCCCGCCTCACCTCGCGCACCATCACCAGCGACAAGCTGCTGCTGTCCCGCCTGGAGTCCCAGCCGCCGACGGTGCCGGTCCTGGACCTCCAGGAGTACGCGGTGGGCACGGTCTGCGCGGCTGTCCCGATCACCGCGGGCTCCTCGGTCGGCTGCCTGGCCCTCTCGCTCCCGGTGGAGCACGCGCACCGGCTGAAGCGGGCCGCGGACACGCTGAACCGCAGCGCGGCACCGGTGCTGCTGTCCCTGTCGATCTAGGGCCCGGTCAGGGTGGTCACGAGCACCCGCCGGGACCAGGTAGTATTTTCTTCGTCGCCGGCCGCGGAGGGAAAGATCCGAGGCAGGCGGGAGTCATGCGCCGCTAGCTCAGTTGGTTAGAGCAGCTGACTCTTAATCAGCGGGTCCGGGGTTCGAGTCCCTGGCGGCGCACGTGATCGAAGGGCCCCTCGCGAAAGCGAGGGGCCCTTCGGCGTCCTCGGCGGTCAGTCGCCGGTACGACGCATCCCCCGGTGGCCGCCACCACACCGGATCGGTGCACGCGTACCCCTCCCGCCGCAGCCGCGCCCGCTCGATCTTGTTCGTCGCCGTCACCGGCATCCGCTCCACCACCCGCACGAACCGGGGTGCCATCTTCGTGCCCAGGTCGGGCTGGGCGGCCAGGAACCCGGCGAAACCCGCCGGATCGAAGGTCCCGGCGATGGTCGCCATCACCTGGTCCCCGGTGACCGGGTCCGGTACGCCGTACACGGCGACGGCCTCCGCGCCCGGGTACCGGGCCACGATGTTCTCGATCATCGCGGCGGCCAGGTTCTCCCCGTCGACGCGGATCCTGTCGTCCGCCCGGCCCGCGAAGTACAGATAGCCGTCGGTGTCCCGGTAGAAGAGGTCGCCGGTCCAGTACGCGCCGCCCCGGCGCCGCTCGGCCTCGGCGGCCGGGTTGCGCCAGTAGCCCTCGAAGGGATTCGGGCCCCGGTTGACCAGCTCACCGATCGCCTCCTCCCCGTTGATCAGCCGTCCGGCGCCGTCGAAGACCGCCGGCGGGCACTCCCGCCCGGTGGCCGGGTCCAGCACCGCCAGGCCGGGCCCGGCCGGACCCACCGCGCCCGCCGGGGTCCCGGGCGCCCACTGGATCGCCGCGCCGCCCTCGGAGGAGCCGTACCCCTCCACCAGCCGGACCCCGAAGCGCCGCTCGAAGGCCGCCGCGTCCACCGTGCCCGCCTCGGTGCCGAAGCCGAGCCGCAGCCGGTGGTCCCGGTCGTCGGGCCGGGGGTCGGTGGCGAGGATGTACTGGACGGCCCGGCCGACGTAGGTGAAGTAGGTCGCGCGGTAGCGGCGTACGTCCGGCAGGAAGCCGGAGGCCGAGAAGCGGCGGCGCAGCGCCACTCCGGCGCCGGCGGCCAGCGCGGGCGCCCAGTCCGCGATCACCGCGTTGCCGTGGAACAGGGGCATGCAGACGTAGTGCACGTCGTCCGCGCCCACCCCGAACTGCCGGACCAGGGCCTGCCCGGCCGCCGCCAGCCGCCCCTGGGAGCAGAGCGCGGCCTTGGGGGCGCCGGTGGAGCCGGAGGTGAAGTACAGCAGCAGCCGGTCGGCCGGGGTCGCCCGGGACGGGTCGGGTACGGCGCCGGCGTAGGGGGCGAGGAGGCCGGCGTACTCCTCGCCGTCCGTCACGAGGATCCGCACCCCCGGCAGCTCCAGCCCGGCCAGCAGGGGCAGGTGGGCCCGCTCGGTGACCAGGAGCGGGCACTCGGTGTGCCGGATGTCCCGGGCCAGCTCGGGGCCGCGCCGGGTGGGGTTGACGCCGGCGACGGCCGCCCCGGCGAGGGCCGCGGCGCCGAGCCAGAGCGGGAACTCCTCGGTGTTGTCGAGCAGCACCCCGACGTGCGGTTCGGCACCGGGCGGGAGCAGGTCGGCCAGCAGCGCGGCCCGGGCGGCGGCGCCGGCGGTCACCTCGTGGTGGGTCAGCACCCGGTCCTCGCACCACAGCCCGGGCCGGTGGTCATCCCAGCGCGCCGCGACCAGCTCCGCGACCGTACGCGTCGTGGACTCCATGGCGCGGCAGATTAACTGACGCAGCGTCAGAAAGGGAGAGTCATGGCATCAGGCCGCCGGCCTCGTCGAACATCGTGTGCGCCACGACCATGAAGCCCACGGAGAAGACGATGATCACGCCGAGGAAGGTGAGCAGGCAGCCGGCCTCGAACGCGAGCTTGCCGCGGGACGGCGGGAGCGCGGTGGCCAGCCGGGGCTGCTCCGGGAGGTACCGCACGGTGACGAAGTCGCCCTCCAGGACGGTGGCGGGACCGCCCTTCTCCTCGAACCGGACCTGGCTCCCGTCCCGGGCGGTGTACTCGTAGACGTGGTGCACGGTCGTGTGCACGGACGTGTCCCCGCCGCCCCCGCTGGTCGTGGTGTACATCCGCAGGCAGCGGCCCTCGGCCGTCAGCCCGTGCTCCCACGTCCTGCTGATCCGCCGGGCACGGTGGACCAGCCGGTACGCGCCGTAGCCGGCGCCCGCGATCATGAGGGTGGGTACGAGGTAGAAGAGCAGTTCGAACATGAGGTTCCCCCGAGGTCGGCGCGCCGCTCCGGAAGACCGGCGTGGCGGGAACCTATCCGGCGGGGCGCACGCGAGGCCTCAAGGGAACCTCAGTTTCACTTCTGTGACGGTCCGTCGGTCAGAAGGTGACGTCCGAACAGGCGTAGAACGCGTTGCCCGTGTCGGCGATCGTCCACACCGCGACGATGACGTGGTGTCCGCTCAGGCCGGACGGCAGCGTGCCGCTGTGGCTGAGCGTGGCCGGCGGGCGCTGGCCGTTGTAGGGCACCGTCAGGAACGGGGTGAGGTTGAGGTCCGAGCGGGCGAGGTTGTGGTTCTGGTTCCAGCCCGGCTTGGTGACGTAGTACTTGAAGTCGGTCGTGGCGTGCATGGCGGTGAACTGCCAGCGGAAGGTGTACGACTGGCCGCCCGTCACCCTGGTGGTGGGCCACGCCGCGCCGGACGGCGTCCTCGGCGCGCTGAGCTGGGCGAACTGGCCCAGCCCCGCGTTGCAGATCTGGCCGTCGGCGGGTCCGGCGGCCGGGAAGCCCTTGGGACCCTCGACGCTCTGCGGCTCCCACTGAATCTGGCCGCAGTCGGTCACGGTGCCGTTCTGGCAGAGCTTCTGCCTGCTGATGGGGAGGTCGGTGTAGCCGTGGCCGCTGGCACCGCCGGTGGAGAGCGCGAAGGCTCCGGCGGTGACCGCGCCCAGGACGACCGCGGACAACTTGGTCTTGGTGCGCATGCTGCCGCTCCTGGAGAACGTGGGGAGTTCGGTGAGCCGTGCAGGTAGGTCTAGACCAAGCCTCAGATTATTGCCGGTAGTTGAACATGTCCATACCAATCGCGGACTTGGACTAGACCGGTTCCCCGCGCCCCGAGCAGAACGCCACCGTCAGGTCGCGGACCAGCACCTTGCGCTCGTAGTCGTCCAGTTCGACCAGGCCGCGCATGGTCAGCCGGGTCACCGTGTCCTCCACCGAGTCCACCACCGAGCTGAGCATGCTGGCCCGCTGCCGGGCGTCCAGCGCGGCGATCCGGCGCCGGTGCATCGAGGCGGCCACCTCGGGGGCGTAGTCCACCCGGACCGGCTGCACCGAGAACACCTCCACGCCGACCGGCGCGGCCTCCGTCGCCACCAGCCGGGTCAGCGCGTCCCCGGCCGCCGTGGCCCCGCCCCGCGTCCCGCCCGCCGGCTCCACCGGCACCCGGGCCAGCGCCGCCTCCACACACGCGCGCAGATACGTCTCGTGGTCCTCGATGCCGAGCAGGGCCCGCGCGGTGTCCCGCACCCGCCACACCACCAGCACCACCACCCGCAGCGCCATCCCGTCGGGATCCGCCGCCGGCATCGCCTCGCTGCGCCAGTGCCGCAGCCGCACGTCCACCCGGCGGCGCAGCACCAGCGGGTTCACCCACAGCAGCCCGGTGCGCCGCACCGTCCCCCGGTACCGCCCGAACAGGCCGAGCACAAAGGCCCGCCCGGCCCGCCCGCGGGCCAGCCCGCCGAAGCCGAACGCACCGCACACCCCCGCCCCGGCGTACGCGGCCCACTGCGCGGGACCGAGCCCCGCCCCCGCGTACGACGGCAGCCGCAGCGCCTGCGCGGCGAGCGGCGGGAGCAGCCCCGCCCACCAGGTGGTGGCCAGGCAGCCGGTGAGCCCGCAGGCCCCGGCGAGCAGCCCGGCCACCCCCGGCAGCACCCGCGCCGGACGCTCCGCCAGCTCCGGGTCGACCTCGGGCAGGGGCCGTCTGCGCACCGGTGCCGGGCGGCGCAGCCGGGGCTGCTCGCCGGTGCCCTGCCGGCGGCCCACCACGGCCGGCCGGAGCGGCACCTTCACCGGGTCGGGATCGTCCCGGAAGAGCAGGTGGACGGGGATCTCGGTGGTCGCCTCGTTCTGGATCAGGCGGGCCGGCCGGGTGCTGTGGCCGGCCCCGCCGCCGTCCGACTGCCCCTCGGACTCGGGCGGGGTGTGGGATGTCGTCGTACTCATGCGTGCTCCAGCCTCCGCGCCAGATGCGTCATGAACAGGGGGTGGGATGGACGAGGTGGTTCCGCGGCGGGCTAGGCGAACAGACGGCGCCAGGTCTCCGGTCCCGGGTAGCCGTCCGCCGCGCCGCCCCGCCAGCCCTGGGTGCGCTGGAAGGCCTCCACGGCCCGCCGGTCCGACTCACCCCAGTGCGGGCCCGGGCCGTGGGCGTAGAACCGGCCGAACCCCTTGCGCACCAGCTGGGCGCCGAGCTGGGTGACGTAGTCGTTGGTCTCGCCCGGCCGGAAGAACCGCCGGCCCGGGTAGCCGGGCACCCCGTGCGAGGCGGGCCGGGCCGGTCCGGCGGGCCCGGGCCCGATGCCCTTGCCCCGGCCCGTGGTCAGCAGCTCCCAGGTGCGCGGGCCGGGCAGCCCGTCGGCCGCGGCGCCCGTCCAGCCCTGGGCCCGCTGGAACGCCTGGGTGGCGCGCAGGTCCGCCTCGCCCCAGACCGGCCCGGGGCCCTTGGCGTAGAACGAGACCCCGCCCCGGGCGATCAGCATCTCGCCGAGCAGGGTCACGTACGGGTTGTCGGCGCCGGGCCCGAAGTAGGCCGCGCCCGGGTAGGCGACCGCCTTCTTCGCGGCGGCCGCCCCTTTGGCGCCGGTCCCGCTCTTGGTCACGCCCTTGTAGCGGTAGGGGACGTACTTGGTGGTGTTGCTCCAGTAGGGGTAGGGGGTGCTCTGCCGGCGGGCGTGCGGGGGTGTCTGCTCGTAGACCGTGTAGTAGGTGTGCGTGTAGTCCGTCCAGCCGCCGAAGATCACCACGTGGGAACCCTTCTCCGGGTTGTCCGGATTGTGGTAGAGCAGGATGTCACCGGGCTGCAGCTCCTCCTTGGTGATCTTCACCCCGAACTGGTCGAGGCTGCCCGTCCACTCGTTGCTCGGCAGACCCCAGGCCATGGAGACATAGCCCGAGCAGTCCTGCCGGTAACCGTCGGACCAGAAGGCGTACATGCTGTACGGCACCTTGGCGGTCACCCAGACCTTGGCCCGGTTGATGATGTCGGTCCGATTGGTGGCGGGGATGGGGACGGCGGGGGTGCCGGGCTTGCCCTTCGGGCCGTGCAGCGGGGCCTTGGCTCCCTGCGGGGTGTCGGGTTCGCCGTCGCCGGGCAGGGCCTCGCGGTGCGGGGAGTGGCCGGGGGTGAGGGCGGCGGCCGGCGGGACCGCGCCGAGGGCGGCGGACGCGGCGGCGACGACCACGACCGATCGGGCCGCCGGGTGGCCACGGCCGGGCAGCGGGCCTGGGGACGGCCGCCGGCCGTCGACGCAACCGGGGCAGTCGCAGTCGCTCTCGGGGTCGACGTCCTCGAAAACCGGAGCGGTCATGCGATCTGCCTCACATTCGGGGGTGGTTTGTCCGCGACTGTGCACGTTGATCAGTTTCCCAACTGTCCTCAGAACGCGCATTTTGACGGTCCGAATGATGTACGCGGCCCGCCGGGCGGGTGTCCCGCCCGCTCCGGGTGGTCGGGAGCACCCCGCAAGGTCGGGTAGAGTTTTCCCTGTCAGCAGGCGCCGCTAGCTCAGTTGGTTAGAGCAGCTGACTCTTAATCAGCGGGTCCGGGGTTCGAGTCCCTGGCGGCGCACCGACCGGAAAGCCCCTCGCGAAAGCGGGGGGCTTTCCGTATGCCTCCTCCGAATGGCCGGTTACCCTCTGGCCATGGCAGCCCGGGACCTTCAGGAGCGGATCAAGAAGCTGATCGTGGACCAGCGGCTGCCCACGGGTGCCCCGCTGCCCACCGAACCCGAGCTGATGCGGCTCCTCGGGGCGAGCCGGAACTCGGTGCGCGAGGCCCTGAAGGCGCTCCAGGCGATGGGCATCGTGGAGATACGGCACGGGTTCGGGACGTACGTCGGCCCGATGTCGTTCGCGCCGATGATCGAGGGCCTGGCCTTCCGGACCGTGGCCGGCCACTACCGCGGCGAGGACTCGCTGCTCCAGCTGCTGGAGCTGCGCGAGGCCGTCGAGACCGGGCTGGTGTCACGGCTGGCCGGGCGGCTGCCGGAGGCGGACCTCGGGGCGCTGGAGGCGCTGGTGGAGCGCATGGAACGGGAGGCCGCCGAGGGGTCCGGGCTCGCCGAGACCGACCGCGCCTTTCACGCCACCCTCTACCGGGGGCTGGACAACGTGCTGCTCGGCGAGGTGCTGGAGGCGTTCTGGGAGGCCTTCCACCGGGTGCGGCAGGATCTGGTGGACGTGCCGCAGGATCCTCGGGTCACCTGCCGCCAGCACCGGGAGATCCTGGACGCGGTCCGCTCCGGCGACTCCCTGCGGGCCGAGCGGGCCATAAGGGACCACTTCGGGAACATCCGCAGCCGCCTGTCCCCCGCGGCCGTGCCCGACCGGGGAACGGTACGGCCGCTCAGCCGGCCGTCCCCGTGAGGTACGCCGAGACGACGACGTTCGCGGTGTAGCTGCGGCTCGCGCGGTCGAAGGTGCCGCCGCAGGTGATCAGGCGGAGCTCGGCGCGGCCCGGCCGGCGCTGGCCGTAGGCCTGCTGGGCATCGAAGCCGTCGCGGGGCAGGACGCGGACGTCGTCGACGGTGAACTCGGCGACCTTCCCGTCCGCGCGGAACACCCGGACCTTCTGGCCCGGCTTGACGGTGCTGAGCCGGTAGAAGACGGCCGGCCGGGTCGCGGTGTCGACATGGCCCACCAGCAGGGCCGCCCCCGCCGCGCCGGGCCCCGGGCCGGCGCCGTACCAGCCGACCACGCCCGCCTGGCTGTAGGGCGGCGGGTCGATCGCACCCCGGGCGTCCAGACCACGGGCCACCACCGGCGCCTGGACGCCCAGGCCGGGGATGTCCACGCGCTGCGGCACCGCGTCGCCCAGGGGTTTCGCCGGGCGCGGCAGCAGGGCGGGGTCGACGGAGCCGTCGATGGCGAGGACGTCACCCGTGGCGGTGCCGCCCGTGCCCGGCTCGACATCGGTCACCCCGCGTCCCCACAGCCACAGCCCGAACAGCAGCAGCGCCCAGGCCAGGGCGGTGACGAGCCGCCCGGTGCCGTGCCCGTGCTCGTCGGACACGGGGCGCTCAGCGGGTGCCGCGGCTCCGGCGGGCGCGCAGCCCGACGGCCGCCGCGGCGACCCCGGCGAGCGCGATCCCGGTCACCGCCTGGCCGGTGTCGGGCCCGGAGCTGCTGGTGGCGACCGTGGCGAAGTGCGCGGTGCCGCCGCCGCCCGCGGGGACCGGGGCGACGGGTGAGGCGGAGCCGGTGTCCGGCCGGGTCGGGTCGCCCGCCTGGGCCGTGCCGGCGCCCGCGACCGTGATCCGGCCGGTGATCACGGTGTCGGCGCAGGTGACCTTCACGGCGTAGTCGCCGGGCTCCAGGGCGGAACGGATGCGGGTCTCACCGCTCAGGGCACCGCCCTGGGTGAGGCCCAGGATGCCCTGCGAGCCGGTCAGCTGGGCGTCGGCGACGAAGGCGGCCGAGGCGGCGGTGCCCTGTCCGCCGCCGCAGCCGCTGACCCGCAGGGTGACGTCGTCGCCGGGCGCGGGCGAGGCGGGGGTCACGGTGACCGAGCCGCCGTCCGCCGCGTGGGCCGTCGGTGCGAGCGCGGCGCCCCCCGCGGCGACGAGGATTCCTGCACAAAGAGTGAGGCGTAGTGAGCCCATCGTGAACCTCCAGTTATCAGGAGGCTCCCCCGGCTCGGGCGCCTCCGCATCCTCGGGAGGCGCCCCGCTGCTCCGAACGGGTGATGCCGGGTTTCGGCCCGGCCGGGGCCCGCGCTCAGACCAGGTCGACCAGGTCCGCGATGGAGTCGACGACCTTCGACGGCCGGAACGGGTAGCGGTCGACGTTGTCGGGCTGGGTCACGCCGCTGAGCACCAGGAACGTGCGCATCCCGGCCTCCAGGCCCGCGAGCACGTCGGTGTCCATGCGGTCGCCGATCATCGCGGAGGTCTCGGAGTGGGCGCCGATCGCGTTCAGCCCGGCCCGCATCATCAGCGGGTTGGGCTTGCCGACGAAGTACGGCTTCTTGCCGGTCGCGGCGGTGATCAGGGCGGCGACCGAGCCGGTGGCGGGCAGGTCGCCCTCGATGGAGGGGCCGACGTTGTCGGGGTTGGTGGCGATGAACCGGGCGCCGTCGTTGATCAGCCGCACGGCCTTGGTCAGGGCCTCGAAGGAGTAGGTGCGGGTCTCGCCGAGGATCACGAAGTCGGGCTCGTGGTCGGTGAGGATGTAGCCAATGTCGTGCAGCGCGGTGGTCAGTCCGGCCTCGCCGATGACGTAGGCGCTGCCGCCGGGCCGCTGGTCGTTCAGGAACTGGGCGGTGGCCAGGGCCGAGGTCCAGATGTTCTCCACCGGCACGTCCAGGCCCATGCGGCGCAGCCGGGCGTGCAGGTCACGGGCGGTGTAGATGGAGTTGTTGGTGAGGACCAGGAAGGGCCGGCCGGACTCCCGCAGCTTCTTCAGGAAGGCGTCGGCGCCGGGGATCGGCACCCCCTCGTGGATCAGGACGCCGTCCATGTCGGTGAGCCATGACTCGATGGGCTTGCGGTCTGCCATGTTGTGCGTCTCCTGGCGTACGTACGGTCGGAAAGCGGGGGCGCCGGAACCACGGCGTACCGACGCCCCCAGCCTAGTCAGGACCGGCCGATCCTGACCCCGTCGATCACCCGGTACGCGTTGCGGGGCTCAGCTGCCGGTGGCCGACTTCCAGTCCTCGACGTACGAGCCGAGGTTCTTGTCGATGTCGGCCCAGTCCGGCTCGAAGACGTCCACACCGTCCATGATCTTGGTGAGGGCGATGGCGTCGGCGTCGGTGGCCGTCACGTCCCGGCGTGCGGAGAAGCCGCCGCCGATCTCGCTGACCTCCTGCTGCTGCTTCCGCGCGAGCATGAAGTCGAGCAGCTTCCTGCCGTTCTCGCTGTGCGGGGCCTTGGTGACCAGGCCGGCCGCGTAGGGCAGGGCGAAGGTGGTGGGCCTGCCGTCCTGGCCGGCCGGGAACCAGATGCCGAGGTTCGGCATGCTCTTGGCCTGGGCGTGGTTCATCTGCACATCGCCGTTGGCGACGAGGAGTTCGCCCTTGTCGACCTTGGGGGCGAGCTTGCCGGTGGAGGCGGACGGGCCGACGTTGTTGGCCTGGAGCTTCTTCAGGTAGGCGAGGGCCTCGTCCTTGCCGCCGAAGTCGTGGACGGCCTTGATGAGCACGGCGGTGCCGTCGCCGGCCACGCCCGGGGTGGAGTACTGGAGCTTGTTCCGGTACCTGGCGTCGAGCAGCTCGTCCCAGGTCTTCGGGGCCCGCTTCAGCTCCTTCTTGTTGTAGACGAAGCCGAAGTAGTTGTTGACGACGGAGGTCCAGGTACCGTCGGCCGCCTTGTCGGCCCCGCTGACCTGCTCGGAGCCCTGCGGCGCGTACGTCTGCAGCAGGCCCCTGCTGCCGGCCTGCTGGATGAACGGCGGGAGGGTGACCAGCACGTCGGCCTGCGGGTTGCTCTTCTCGCGGACGGCTCGCTGCACCATCTCGCCGGAGCCGCCCTCGACGTACTCGACCTTGATGCCGGTCTGCTTCTCGAAGTCCGCGAAGACCTTGTCGTACCAGCCGTCGCCGTTCTCGCCCTTGAGGCCGTCGGTGCTGTAGACGGTGACGACCTCGGCGTCGGAGGCGGCGGAGGAGCCGTCGCAGGCGGCCAGCGCGGGGCCGGCGAGCAGGGCGAGGGCCACGGCGGGCGTGAGGCGGTTTCTGGGCATGGCGAGGCGAACTCCTTGCCTGGGTGAGGGGGTCGGATCAGCGGTACGACGCCCGGGAGCGGACCCGGGAGACGGCGACCAGGACGAGCAGGGTCGTGGCCATGAGGACCACGGCGACGGCGGAGCCGGTGAACAGGGCGCCCCGGTCGGTGGCCGCGTGGATGAGGACGGGCAGCGGGGTCCAGTCGGGCGGGTACAGCATCATCGTGGCGCTCAGCTCGCCCATGGAGAGGGCGAAGCAGAGGCCGGCGGCGCCGGTGAGCGAGGGCAGGAGGAGGGGGAGGCGGACCCGCCACAGGACGTGGGCGGGCCGGGCGCCGAGGGAGGCGGCGGCCTGCTCGTAGGCCGGGTCGAGGCGGGCGAGGGCCGCCGACACCGACTGGTGGGCGAAGGCGGTGACCAGCACGGTGTGCGCGGTGACCACGATCCACCGGGTGCCGTTGAGCAGCAGCGGCGGCTGGGAGAAGGCCACGAGGACCGAGAGCCCCACGACGACCGGAGGCACGGCGACCGGCAGCACGAACAGCGCGTCCATGAGCCGGCGGTGGCGCTTCTTCAGGGCCGCGCCGGCCAGCGCGGCCCAGGTGCCGACGGCCAGTGCGAGGAGGCTGGCGGCGACGGCCGTGAGCAGGCTGGTGGTGAGCGCCTGGAGGGCCTCGCCCCGGGTGGCGGCGCGGTAGTTGGCGGTGGTCAGGTCCGAGGGCAGGACGCCGGACCAGTGGGTGGCGAAGGAGGCGCCGAGGACGACGAGGAGGGGCAGCGCGAACAGCGGCAGGAAGAGGACGAGGAACACCGCCCACAGGACCCATCTGGCCTTGCGGCTATGCACCAGCACGACGGCTCACCACCCGGTACAGGCCGTACAGGCCCACGGAGATCAGGACGTTGACGACGGCGACCGCGCAGGCGCCCGGGTAGTCGGACTCCAGGATCGCCTTGCCGTAGACGAGCATCGGCAGGGTGGTGACCCCCTTCGCGCCGGTGAACAGCACGATCCCGAACTCGTTGAGGCACAGCACCAGGACGAGGCTGCCGCCGGCCGCGAGCGCGGGCAGCGCCTCCGGCAGGATCACCTGCCGCACGATCCGCGGCGCCCGCGCCCCCAGCGAACCGGCCGCCTCCAGCTGGGCGGTGTCCAGCTGCGCGAAGGCGGCGAGCAGCGGGCGCATCACGAACGGCGTGAAGTAGGTGACCTCCGCCAGCAGCACGCCCCAGGGCGTGGTGAGGAACCGGAACGAACCGACGATGCCCGTGGTGCCGTAGAGGAACAGCAGCGCCAGGGTGATGAGGAAGGACGGGAACGACAGGTACACGTCGATGAACCGCGCCACCGTCTTCGCCCCGGGAAACGGCACGAACGCGATGACCAGCGCCAGCAGGAAGCCGAGGACCAGACAGCCGGCGGTGGCGGCGAGCGCCAGCCACACGGTGGTCCACAGCGCGTGCCGGAACGCCTCGGAGGCGAAGACGTCGGCGTACGGCTGGACGGAGGTGCCGCCGGTGTCGGGCTGGAGGGACTGCCGGACGACCAGGGCGAGGGGGTAGAGGAAGAAGAGGGCGAGGAGAGCCACGGGCGGAAGGGCCCACAGCAGCCGCCTACTCATGGCCGACCCCCGCGGGCAGCAGCACCGCGTCCTCGGCGGCGAAGTGCAGACTCACCGAGTCCCCGTGCCGCGGCGGATCCTTCAGCTCACGCACGTCCGCCATGACGGAATGCCCGTCGACCTCGACGTACAGCCGATGCGTGGCCCCTCGCCACTGGATCTCCCGCACGACACCCACGAGTTGGTTGGACCCCGATCCCAGCCCGACCAGATGCGGCCGTACGCACAAGGTGGCCCGCGTCCCCGCGGCCGCACCCGCCGTGTCGACCTTCACCTCCGTCCCCGTGAACTCGACTCCCCCGGACCGCACCGTCACCGGCAGCAGATTCGCACCGCCCACGAAGGACGCGGTGAACTCGTCGGTGGGCGCCCGGTACAGCTCCCTTGGCGTGCCGCAGGCCCGCAGGCGTGCCTTGTCCATGACGGCGATCCGGTCGGCCAGCGTCAGCGCCTCGACCTGGTCGTGGGTGACGTACAGCATCGACACGTCCGGCAGCTCCCGGTGCAGCCGGGCCAGCTCGGTGAGCATCCCGGACCGCAGCTGGGCGTCCAGCGCGGACAGCGGCTCGTCCAGCAGCAGGACGCGGGGCCGGATGGCGAGCGCGCGGGCGATGGCGACGCGCTGCTGCTGGCCGCCGGACAGCTCGCGCGGGTGCCGGCGGGCGTATCCGGCCATGCCGGTCAGCTCCAGCGCCTCGGCGACCCGTTGCCGTGTCTCGCTCCTGGGTGTCTTGCGGGCCCTGAGTCCGAAGGCCACGTTCTCGTCGACGCGCAGGTGCGGGAAGAGGGCGTAGCTCTGGACGACCATGCCGATGCCCCGCCGGTACGGCGGCAGGTCCGTCACGTCCTCGCCGCCGAGGAACACCCGCCCTGACGTGGGCCGGACGAACCCGGCGACCGCCCGCAGCGCGGTGGTCTTGCCGGATCCGGACGGCCCGAGGAGCGCCATGACCTCGCCGGGCTCGACGGTCAGGTCGAGGGATTCGAGAGCGAGGCTGTCGACGTTGCCGTCGTAGGCGACCGTGACGGAATCGAAGCGGATGCCCATGTCAGCGGACTCCGGCGAGCAGGGCCGGCAGGCCGGCGACGGAGTCCAGGACGTGGGTGGCACCGGCGGCGGCGAACTCCGCGTCCCCGTGGGCGCCGGTACGGACACCGGCGACCAGCCCCGCTCCGGCGCGTACGCCGCTGAGCACGTCGTACGACGTGTCGCCGGCCACGGCGACCTGCCGTACGTCCTGAGCCGCCTTCGTCCGGACGAACGCCTCCAGCACCATGTCCGGGTACGGCCGCCCGCGCCCGCCGGCGTCCGCCGGGCACAGGGTGAGCGGGACGAGGTCCCGCCAGCCGAGGGCGTCCAGGATCGCGTCCTGGGTGATTCGGGCGAAGCCGGTGGTCAGGACGACGGTACGGCCGCTGCCGGCCAGTTCCTCGACGGCCTCGCGGGCGCCGGGGACCGGGGCGATCAGTCCGGCGCCGACCAGTTCGCCGTACGCCTTCTCGAAGGCGGTGTTGGCGCGCCGGGCGCGGTCCTCGTCGCCGAACAGGTGCCGGAAGACGGTGATCTTGGACTCGCCCATGGTGGCGCGGACGTAGGCGAGGTGCCGGGCGTGCTCGGCGGAGCCGGGCTCGACGCCCAGCTCGGCGGCGGCCTCGGCGAAGGCACGCTCGACCAGGCCGCCGTCTGCGACGGTCGTGCCGGCCATGTCGAGGACGACGAGTCGGATGTCGGTGTCGGTCATGAGGGTGCTCACCAGCCCAGTTCGTTCGCGGTGGTCTCGGCTATCGCGGGGGAGCAGGTCATGCCGCGCCCGCCGGGCCCGGTGACCAGCCACACCCCCTCGTGCACCTGCTCGCGGTGCACCACCCGGCCGGGCTCGGTGCACTGCGCGTACACCCCCGCCCAGCGGCGCCGGACGCGCGGCAGCGGCCGGCCGAGGAAGGACTCGACGACACCGGTGAGGTGCTCGTACGGCTCCTCGACGGTGTCGAAGGCGAAGGGGTGCTCGTACTCGTGGGTGTCGCCGATGGTCAGGCCGCCGTCGGCGCGCTGCACCATGAGCAGTTGCATCCGGTGCGCGGCGGCGGTCTCCGGCTGCGGCTGCCGGGCGTTCAGCTCGTCCAGCGCGGGGGAGGCGTAGGCGGGGTAGTAGCGGAAGCTGTCGGCGTCGGCGACCGAGGTGGTCAGCGGCTCGCCGAGCGGGTCGGTCTGCATCATCTGCAGGCGGACGCGGCGCACGGGGAGGTCGGGTCCCGCCAGTTCACGGACGAGCCCGCCGAGCCAGGCGCCGGTGCACAGCACGACGGCGTCGGCGTGGTGCACGTCTCCGTGGTCGTCGCGGACGGTGCCGGCGCCGGTCACCTCGCGCACCTCCCGGCCCGGCAGGAAGGTGTAGTGCGGCGACTTCAGCAGCTCGGCCCGCAGGGCGAGCTGCGCGGTGCGCGGCTCGACGGCCGCGTCCCGTTCGCAGTACAGGGCGGCGGTGAAGTCGCCGCGCAGGGCGGGGTTGACGGCGCGGGCCTCGCCCGGGGTGAGCAGCTTGTAGCCGCGGGCGGCGGCGTCCGGGCGGGCCAGGGCGGCCTCGGCGACGGCGAGTTCGAGCGGGCCGCGGACGGGCGTGAGGGAGCCGATGGCCCGGAACCCGAGCGTCGGGACCCGGCCGCCGATCTCCTCCCACAGCTCCCGCGCCCGCAGGGCGGCTGCCAGCTCTTCCCCACCGGCGCGTCCACTGACCCAGATCTGCCCGAAGTTGCGGAGCGAGGCGCCGCGCGCCTCGGCCTCTCGCTCGATCTGGACGACCTGGTGGCCGCGCCGCACTGCTTGCCAGGCGTGCATGGTGCCCACCACGCCTGCTCCGACGACTGTCACTCTCACGGCGGCAACGCTCCTCGCGATGCGGGAACCGGAAACATCCGGCTGACAACGAGAGCGTGAACGACCCATCACGTTTGGGCTAGACCCGTTATCTTTTCGTGATGCTCGTGAGAGTCGTCATGGTGGGTTCCTCAGCCGTCGAGGTGCGTGGTGAAGGAGAACCGGTCGCCCCGGTACAGCGACCGCACCCGCTCCAGCGGGCGGCCCTCCGCGTCCCGGGACACCCGGTGGATCAGCAGCATCGGCAGGGCCGGCGGGGTGCCGATGAGCAGGGCCTCCCGGGGCGTGGCCAGCACGGTCTCGATCCGCTCGTCGGCGTCGCCGAAGGCGATGCCCTGGGCCTTGAGGTAGGCGTAGAAGGAGGAGTCCGGGTCGAAGTCGCCGCCCAGCCGCGGCACCCGCTCGACGGCGACGTACGTGCTCTCCAGACCCACCCGCTCGTCGTCGGCGAGCAGCACGCGCTCCAGGTGCCAGACGGGTTCGCCCCGGGTGAGCCCGGTCTCGGCGGCGAGCGCCTCCGGGCACGGGAACCGGTCGAGGGTGACGAGGGTACGGCCGGGCGTCCGCCCCTGCCGGCGCACGCCCTCGGTGTAGCTGGCGAGGGACAGCGGCTGGGCCAGCTTGGGCCCGGCGACGACCGTCCCCCGGCCCCGGCGCCGGAGCCGCCCCTCCAGCACCAGCTCCCGTACGGCCTGCCGCACGGTCTCGCGAGCGACGTCGTACCGCTCGGCGAGGTCCCGCTCGGTGGGGATGACGCTGTCCTCCCCCAGCTCCTCCAGCAGCGCGGCGATCCGTGCCTTCACCGCGTAGTACTTGGGGATGCGCCCGTGCTCGGGAATGCCGGAGCGGACGGGGGCGCCGGGTGCCTGGTCGTTCGGGTAGTCCACGGAGGGATCGTCGCAGACGGGGGACGGGAGGAGCGGTCCGGGTCTCAGCGGCGGCTGCGGGACAGCAGGAACGCGCCGGTGGTCACGGTGAGGACGGCGGCGACTGCGGCGAGCAGTCCGTGGGCCAGGCCGGGGCCGGTGCGGGCCAGCTCCCGGGCCCTCTCCCCGGCGTCCTGCGCCTGGGCGAGGGGGAGGGAGGGGTCGGGGACGTCGTCAGCGGCGGCTGTGGGGGCGGGGGTGGTGGCGGTCGCCGTCGGCGGCGCGCTCGTGGAGACGGCCGTGGGCACACCCGCGGCTTCCTGCATGTCCTCCTGCGCGTCCTGCGTATCCCCCTCCTCCTCTCCCTCGTCCTCCTCTTTTTCCTCGTCGATCCCGAAGCGGTAGGCGTTGGACTCCCCCACCCACTCCCCGTCGTCGCCCCGCCGCTGCACGACGGCGGCGTTGGCGGTGACCTGGTCGGGTGTGGCGTCGGAGGTGAGCGAGAGCCTGACCTTGACCGTCACGGTCTTCCCGGGCGCCACAGTGAATCCGTCGAACCCCTCCGCGTCGAGCACGCCGACCAGCTCCTGCGCGTCGGTGCCGGTGAAGGTGACCGGCCGGGCGCGGGAGCCCTCGTAGAAGTCCAGCTGGGGCTGGGACGGCTTCAGGGTGCGCTTTTCGTCGACGAGGACGACGACCGGGTGGACGCCGGTGCAGGTCCGGCCGGTGGTGTTGGTGAGGTCGATGTACCAGGTGCCGTAGCCGCCGCCCGCCTCGTACGAGCCGGGCCCGCCGTGGATCCGGGTGGTCAGCGGAAAGGCACGGCCACCGGGCGCCGTACAGGAAGCCGTGTCCCCGTGGGCGGCGCCCGACGACACGGGAACGAGAGCGGCGGCCGCGGCGAGACAGAGGGGCAGGGACGTGCACAGACGCATGAACACAGGATCACGCCGGAGGGGCGTGGCGGCTTGGGGGGCTACTCCGGGGCGGGGGCGAATCCGCTCGATCAGCGGACGCTCGCGCACCCGGCGTCGGACACCTCCCCGCTCACCCGTCCGCCCGCCCGAACAGCGGAGCCAGCAGCAGCTGCGCGGCCCCCTCCGCCACCACACGCTCCCCGCCGGGCGCCACCCGCACCGGCACCGTCCCCCCGAGCACCCCCTCCCTCCGCGCCCGGGCCGCGAGCACCTCCGCGACCCCCCGCACGAACGCCTCCGGCGCCGCGGCGACCGTCCGGCCCCCGAGCAGCACCAGGTCGATGTCCAGCAGCCCCACCAGGTTCCCGGCCCCCACCCCCAGCACCCGCGCGGCCTCCTCCACATCCCCCCGGCCGACCGCCCCGAGGCACAGCACCTCCACGCACCCCCGGTTCCCGCACCCGCACGCCGGCCCGTCCAGCTGGACCACCTGATGCCCGAACTCCCCCGCCCCGGTCCGCGCCCCCCGATGCACGCTCCCGCCGATCACCAACCCGGCCCCCAGCCCCGTACCGAGGTGCAGGTACGCGAAGGATCCGCGCTCGCCCGCCACCGACAGCCCGAGCGCCGCCGCGTTGGTGTCCTTGTCCACCACCACCGGCACGGCCAGCCGCTCGGCCAGCGCGTCCCGCAGCGGGAACCCCGCCCACTCGGGAAACCCGGTGACCCGGTGCAGTACCCCGCGCGTGTGGTCGAGAGGACCCGGCAGGGCGACTCCCACCCCGAGCAGCGAACCGGCACCGGAGAGCCCCTGGCCTCCCAGGACCTCCGCCACCAGCGCCTCGACCGTCTCGGCCACGACGCCCAGGACGGCCTCCGCCCCGGCCCCCAGGTCCACCGCCCGGCGCCGCTCCCCGACCACGGTCCCGTCGAGATCCACCAGTACGGCCCGCAGCTCGTCCCGGTCCAGATGCACCCCGACCGCGTGCCCGGCCTCCGGCACCAGCCGCAGCACGGTGCGCGGCTTGCCCCCGGTCGACGCCCGCCGCCCGGCCTCCGCCGCGAGGCCCGCCTCCCGCAGCCGCGCGGTGATCTTGCTGACGGCCTGCGGGGTCAGCCCGGTCCGCTCGGCCAGTTCGAGCCGGCTGATGCCCTCCGCGCCGGCCGCCCGCAGCAGGTCCAGCACCAGCGCGGTGTTGTGACTGCGCACCGCGAGGAGATTCGCCCCCACCGGCCCGCCGCCGCTCTTCGTCCTGTTCACGCCCCCATTCTCTCCACCGCTTGCACTTTCGCAACAGCGTTGCCAAAGTGGAGGGCATGACTGCTACTCCCCTCCGCGTCGGCCTGATCGGCTACGGCCTCGCCGGCTCCGTCTTCCACGCCCCGCTGATCGCCGCCACCGAGGGCCTCGCCCTGGACACCGTGGTCACCTCCCGCCCGGAGCGGCAGCAGCAGGCCCGCGCCGAGTTCCCGGACGTGACGCTCGCCGCCACCCCCGAGGAGCTGTTCGACCGCGCGGCCGAACTGGACCTGCTCGTCATCGCCTCCCCCAACAAGACGCATGTCCCGCTGGCCACGGCCGCCCTCAAGGCGGGCCTGCCGGTGGTCGTGGACAAGCCGGTCGCCGGCACCGCCGCCGAGGCCCGCGACCTCGCCGCCCTCGCCGACGAGCGCGGCCTGCTCCTCTCGGTCTTCCAGAACCGCCGCTGGGACAACGACTTCCTGACCCTCCGCCGGCTGATCTCCCAGGGCGACCTGGGTGACGTATGGCGCTTCGAGTCCCGCTTCGAGCGCTGGCGCCCCGAGCCCAAGGGCGGCTGGCGCGAGTCCGGCGACCCCGCAGAGATCGGAGGTCTGCTCTACGACCTCGGCAGTCACGTCGTCGACCAGGCCCTGGTCCTCTTCGGCCCGGCGACCGAGGTCTACGCCGAGACGGACGTCCGCCGCCCCGGCGCCGCGACCGACGACGACACCTTCATCGCGCTCACCCACGCCGGCGGCGTCCGCTCCCATCTCTATGTCTCCGCGACGGCCGCCCAGCTCGGCCCCCGCTTCCGGGTCCTCGGCTCCCGCGCGGGCTACGTCAAGTACGGCCTCGACCCGCAGGAAGCGGCCCTGCGCGAGGGCGTCCGCCCCGGCACCACCGCCGGCTGGGGAGCGGAGGACGAGTCCCTGTGGGGCCGTATCGGCTCGGGAGAGTCCCCGCTGACCGGTGCCGGCACCCCCGTACCGACCCTCGCCGGCGACTACCCCTCCTACTACGCGGCCGTCGCCGCCGCCCTGCGCGGCACGGGCCCCAACCCGGTGACCGCCCTGGAGGCGGCTGCCGCGCTCGACGTACTGGAAGCGGCCCGCAGGTCCGCCCGCGACAAGGTGACGGTGACCCTCTGATGCCCCAGATCACCCCCGGGACCACCCCCGAGCTGACCCCGACCGTCGAGGAACTGGAGGCGCAGCAACGCCGTCTCTTCTTCCGGCAGTTCACCCACGAGGACGCCTGGGCGCTCGGCTCCCTGCTGGTCGAGCTGGCCCGGGAGCGGCAGGCGCCGGTCGCCATCGACATCCACCGGGCCGGCCAGCAGCTGTTCCACGCCGCCCTGCCGGGCTCCACCCCGGACAACGACGCCTGGATCGGCCGCAAGCGCCGGGTGGTGGAGCGCTACGGCGCCGCCTCCTACCTGGTCGGCGCCCGCTTCCGCGCCAAGGGCACCACGTTCGAGGACTCCTCCCGCCTCGACCCGGACACCTACGCGGCGCACGGCGGCTCCTTCCCGATCACCGTCGAGGGCGTCGGCGTGATCGGCGCGGTGACCGTCTCCGGCCTGCCCCAGCTCCAGGACCACCGGTTCGTGGTGGAGGCGCTGGAGGAGTTCCTCGGCCGTTCGGCCGGCTGAGGGAACGGGGGGAATCAAACCGGGCGGCCCTCCGGTTGGCAGGGACGGAAGACGTGATGATCACGGCACAGCCCACCAACCGGAGGGATCCCCCCGATGACCACCTCACTGAAGGAGACCGTCGGCCGGTACGGCGTCTGGAGCTTCGAGCTGCGCTCGGAGGACCCGGCCCGGCGCGGCGAACTGGACGAGGCCGCGGCCGAACTGGAGGAACTCGGGTTCGGTGCCGTCTGGTTGGGCGGCAACAGCACGGCGGCCCACGCGGCCCCGCTCATCGGGGCGACGCGACGCCTCACCGTCGGCACCAGCATCCAGAGCGTCTGGCAGCAGGACGCGGCCACGACGGCGGCCGGCTTCGCCGAGGTGGAGGCGGCGCATCCCGGCCGCTTCGTGCTGGGCCTCGGCGTGAGCCACGGCCCCCTGGTCAAGGACTACAGCCGCCCGTACGCGGCCATGACCGGCTACCTCGACGAGCTGGACACGGCGGGCGTCCCCGCCGACCGTCGTGTGCTCGCCGCACTGGGCCCCCGGATGCTGGGCCTCGCCCGCGACCGCGCGGCGGGCGCGATCCCCTATCTGGTCACGCCCGAGCACACCGCCCGGGCCCGCGAGATCCTCGGCGAAGGGCCCCTGCTCGCCCCCGAGTTCAAGGTGGTCCTGGAGGACGACCCGGCCCGCGCCCGGGACACGGCCCGCGCCTTCCTGTCCCGCTACCTGGAATTCCCCAACTACACGGACAACTTCCTCCGCCTGGGCTTCACGGAGGCCGACATCGCCGACGGCGGCAGCAACCACCTCGTCGACGCGGTCTTCGCCTGGGGCGACGAGAACCGGATCCGCGACCGGATCACCGCCTTCCACGAGGCGGGCGCCGACCATGTGGCCCTCCAGGTGGTGAACGGCGGCACAGGCGACACCCTCCCGAGGAAGGAATGGCGCAGGCTGGCCTCTCTGCTCGGGTGAGCGGTCCTACGCGAGGGGCGCGGGGCCGTGTTCGCTGTGCGGCTCCGCCCTTACGCGTCCTTGAGCTCCTGCCGCTGCCGGCCGAGCCCCCCGATCTCCAGCTCGACGACGTCCCCGGCCCGCAGGTACGGCTTCGGCTCCGGCCGGCCCATGGCCACCCCCGCCGGCGTGCCTGTGTTGATGACATCCCCGGGGTACAGCGTCATGAACCGGCTGAGGTACCGCACGACCTCCCCCACGGAGAAGATCTGCTCGGCCGTCGTGCCGTCCTGCTTCAACTCCCCGTTCACCCACAGCCGCAGAGACAGCCGCTGCGGGTCCGGCACCTCGTCGGCCGTCACCAGCCACGGTCCCAGCGGGTTGAACGTCTCGCAGTTCTTGCCCTTGTCCCAGGTTCCGCCCCGCTCGATCTGGAACTCCCGCTCGGAGACGTCGTGCGCCACCGCGTACCCGGCGACGTGCGCGAGGCCCTCCTCCGCCGAGTCCAGGTAGCGGGCCGTACGGCCGATGACGACCGCGAGTTCGACCTCCCAGTCGGTCTTCACCGAGCCGCGCGGCACCAGCACCGTGTCGTTCGGTCCGATGACGGTGTCCGGCGCCTTGAGGAAGACCACCGGCTCGGGGGGCGCCTCGACGCCGGTCTCGCGGGCGTGGTCGTGGTAGTTGAGCCCGATGCACACGACCTTGCCGATGCGGCCGAGCGGGGGCCCGATCCGCAGGCCGGCCGGGTCCAGCGCGGGCAGTTCACCGGCCTCGGCCGCCGCCCGTACCCGGTCGAGCGCGCTGTCGTCGGCGAGGAGCGTGCCGTCGATGTCGTCCACGAGGCCCGACAGGTCCCGCAGCGTCCCCTCGGCGTCGAGCAGCGCGGGGCGCTCCGCCCCTGCCGTACCGACTCGCAGCAGCTTCATGGTCACCATCTCCCTCGATCGCGGGGCGCCCGGCCGATGGGTGCAGCCATCGGAGGACTGGCCGATCCTCCAATTCCCCCGTCCACTCCGCAAGACCCTGTTCACGGACTGGACCGTAACCATGACCGCTCAGCGGTACGGCAGGCACGGCTCAGCGGTACAGCAGGGTCTGCTCCGCCGCGCTCCAGGCCGTGCTGGTGACGACGTACAGCGCGGCGGCCAGCGGGACGACCGCCACCGTGACGATCGTGAAGTAGGACAGGAACGGGGTGACCCGGGTGATCGCGCCGAGGCCGGGCACCTGGTCCCCGGCGGGGAGCGGGGCGGGCTGCCGGGCCATGGTCCGCCGGGCGCGGAGCTGGTTGACGGTGGCGACGGCCGCGGCGAGGGCGAAGAGGCCGAGGTAGACCAGCCCGGCCGGGCCGAACATCCCGCCGTCGCTGAGCGCGTCGCTCCAGCGTCCGCCGAGCGGTGCCGCGAACAGCCGGTGGTCGAGCAGGCCGTTGCTCTCGCCGCCGATCGAGGTGCTGGAGAAGAGGTGGTAGAGCAGGAAGAAGGCGGGCAGCTGGAGCAGGCTGGGCAGGCAGCCGGCGAGCGGGGAGACCTTCTCCTCGGCGTGCAGTTCCAGCACCGCCCGCTGGAGCCGCTGCGGATCCTTGGCGTGCTTCTTGCGCAGGTCGGCGATTCTCGGCTGGAGCGCGGCCTGGGCCTTCCTGCCGCGGGCGGCGGCCCGGGACAGCGGGTGGACGAGGAGTCGTACGAGCGCGGTGAACAGGACGATCGCGGCGGCTGCCGCGGAGGCGTGGAAGAGCGGGGCCAGCAGGTCGGCGAGCTGCTCGACCAGGGAGGCGAAGACGGACATGGGTGAGCCCTCCGGGGGTCTCGTCGTGCCGGAAGCAGCCAGAAGCGACCGGACGTCACCGGATGTCAGCGGACGTCGTCGGACGTCACCGGACATCAGATGAACGGGAGCGACTGGCAATGACGGGGAATCGGCATGACGACCCGCGCGGGGTCACGCACGGACGTGTGCGGAGCGTGCCCTACGCGGCGGTCGCCGGAGCGGCGGGTCCGGGTGCTCTGGGCCGCCGCCGGCCGGGCGCGTCGGGATCGCGTTGGGGCAGGAAGGCCGTACGGCGGGCCCGGTCGCGTATCGCCGTGCGGACGCGGGTGGGGGGTACGGCGGGCACGCTGCGCGCGGTCAGCAGGGCGCAGGCGGCGAGCGTGGCGGCGGCGGTGGCGGTCGCGGCGAGGGCCACGGCGGTGCTGAGGCCGCCGGCGCCGAGGAGGGCGGCCTGGAGCAGCAGCAGCTGCGCCAGGAGCAGCAGGAGGGCGAGCGGACGCGGGGCGACACGGCTGCGCATGCCCATCGACGCTCCCCCCTTCCCCGTGACGTGCTGTCAGTATGCCGGTTGCACCGGATCGATCTCCAGGGGCTCCAGCAGCCGCTTGGGCCGCAGCAGCGCCCTGCTGACCGGATCCGTCGGCGCGGAGTCGAGTTCCGGCCCCGGCACCATCACAACGTCCGCGACCGGCACGAGAGTTCCGCAGGCCGCGCACTTTCCGTACGGCTCGACGTTCCCGCCGCAGTCCACGTGCCGGAAGGAGCGCAGCCGGCTCCCGTCGACGTGCTCGCGCCCCCACTGGCCGAGGGCGCGCAGCGCGGGCCAGAGGGCGGCGCCGCGCTCGGTGATGACGTACTCGTCCCGGGGTGGTGACTCCTGGTAGCGGCGCTTCTCCAGGATCCCTTCCTCGGTGAGCGTGCGGAGCCGGGCGGAGAGGACGGCGCGCGGGATGCCGAGGTGGCCGAGGAAGTCGTTGTAGCGCCGGACGCCGTAGATCGCGTCGCGGACGACGAGCAGCGTCCATCGCTCGCCGACGACCTCCAGTGCGCGGGCGATCGAGCACTCCTGCGTCACGTAGTCCTTGCCCAGTGCCATGCCGTCCACTGTAACCACGCACCACGGGTGGGTTCAGCGAACGAACCGACAGTGTTACGGTGGCGGAGACAGGTCGGTTCAATGACCGAACCGAATGCCGCAGGCCCCGGCGGACCGGACCGGGGCCCGGAAGGACAGGACAGGCCATGACCCGGCTGACCCGGCTCGACTCCGTCACCACCCCCGCGGCCGTACGCGACGCCACCCCGCGGGACGCCCCCGCGCGCCCCCGCGCCACCCTCGCCCTGACCAGCGCGGCCACCGCCGTCGCCCTCATGACGTACACGGCCCCGATGGTCACGCTGCCGGACACCGCGGCAGCCCTGCACACCCCGCTCTCCGCCCAGGCCTGGCTGCTCAACGGCACGCCCCTCGGCCTCGCCGCCCTCCTCCTGGTGGCCGGCAGCCTCGCCGACGACTACGGCCGCCGCCGGCTCTTCCTGGCCGGCACCCTGGCCCTCGGCCTCACCACCGCCCTCGGCGCGTTCACGACGTCGACCTGGCAGTTCACCCTGGCCCGCATCGCCCAGGGCGCGGCCAGCGCGGCCCTGCTGGCCAGCAGCCTGGGCCTGATCGTGCACGCCTTCCCCAGCCCGCGCGGCCGGCTGCACGCCACCGGCGTGTGGGGCGCCTTCGTCAGCGGCGGCATCGCCGTGGGCCCGCTGCTCGCCGGCGCCCTGCCGAACTGGCGCATCGCCTACGGCGTCCTGGGCGCCGCCGCCCTCGTCGTGGCCGCGCTCGGCACCCGGGCGCTCGCCGAGTCCCGCGCCCCGCGCGGCGGCCGGCCGGACGTGCTCGGCGCGCTCACCTTCGGGCTGGCCCTGGTGGCCCTGGTCGCCGCCCTGACCCTGGGCCGGGACGGCTGGCTGCGCACCCCGGTCGGCCTGCTGCTCGCGGCGGCCGTCGTCCTCGTCGCCGTGTTCGTCGCCGTGGAGCGCCGGACCGGCACCCCGATGATCGACCTCGGGCTGCTGCGCCACGCCCCCTTCCTGGCCTCCTCCGCGGGCGGCCTGTTCACCGGCCTGGCCGTGATCGGCATGTTCAGCTTCCTGCCGGCCCTGCTCCAGCAGGCGCTGCGGCTCTCCCCGCTCGCCACGGCCTGGCTGTTCCTGCTCTGGTCCGGCCTGAGCTTCGCCGTCGCCCTCCAGGTCAAGCACCTGGCCGGCCGCGTCGCCCCGCGCACCCAGCTCGCCCTCGGCTTCGCCCTGCACACGGTCGCCGTCGTGACCATGCTCGGCGCCATCGGCTCCGGCTCCTGGACCCGCCTGCTGCCCGGCATGATCGTCGGCGGCATCGGCAGCGGCCTGCTGAACGGCGCGCTGCCGCTGCTCGCCGTCGAGTCGGTCCCGCCCGAGCGGGCCGCGATGGGCTCCGGCGCCCAGCAGACCTTCCGCTACATCGGCTCCTGTGCCGGTGTGGCCCTGACCATCGCCCTCGCCACGTCGGCCGGCGACATCGCCCGGGGCGCGAACGTCGCGCTGCTGGTGTCGGCGGGTCTGGCGGCGGTCGGGGCGGCGAGCGTGCTGGGGCTGCGGGAGCGGGCGAGGTGAGCCGGTGCTCCGGGCTCACCTCGGCCGCACGGACGCCAGCCTGGCCCACACCACCAGCCGGTACCGGGAGGTGAACTCGGGGGTGCAGGTGGTCAGGGTGAGGTAGTAGCCGGGCTCGTCGTAGCCGTACCCGGGCCGTGCGAGCGAGCGCGGGACCGGCCGGACGACCCCCGAGTCCGCCGCCGACGTCCGCGGCAGCACCTGGTCGACGTCGTACGTGTACGTCGCCGAGCGCGTCTCCACCTCGACGGCGTCCCCGCGCCGCAGCCGGGGCAGGTACCGGAACGGCTCGCCGTGCGTGTTCCGGTGCCCGGCGAGCGCGAAGTTCCCGGCCTGCCCCGGCTGCCCGGTCCCGGGGTAGTGCCCGACGTACCCCTTGTTCAGCACGTCCGCCTTGCTCACACCCTCGGCGACGGGGACGCGCAGGTTCAGCCGGGGGACGGTGAGCACGGCGTACGCCTGGGACCGCCGGGGCGGAGGCGTGGTCGCGGGGGTGTACGGGCGCTGTGGCGCACGGGAGTTGCCGGGGGTGGCCGGTTCCGCGGCGGAGGCCGCCGTACCGGACCCGCGGGAAGGGCCGCCGCCGGTGGTCGTCGTACCGCTGCCGCCCCACTCCCGCTCCAGCGCCGCCACCTTCCGCTCGGCCCCGCGCCGGGCCTCCCGGTTGGTCCACCACAACTGGTGCACGACCAGCAGCAGAAGGACGAGGCCGGCCGTGACGAGCACCTCGCCCCCGCCCCACAGCACCCGCCGGCGCCGGGCGCGCCGGCGCCGGTCCCTGTGCCGTACGACCCGCACGCCCGCCGCAGCCCGCATCCGCGCCACCTCCACCGGAGCCGCCCGCACGATAGGCGCAGCGCCCTCAACTGGCCAGAGACAGAAGGGCACAGACCCCGGAACCGAGCTTTCTCAACTGGTTTGAGAAAGGGCCGTCACAACCCTCGACAACGCCGTCCGGCACCCCGATGCTTCCTGTTGGCATACCGGCGGGCACGGAGAGGCAGCGAACGCACCCATGATCCGACGCAGAACACTGCTGGCCGCCGCGGGCGGCGGGCTCCTCGGCAGCGCGCTGGCCACGGGCACGGCGAGGGCGGACGCGACGACCACCGTCAACCCGTCCACGACGTACGGCACCTGGGAGGGCTGGGGCACCTCCCTGGCCTGGTGGGCCAATGTCTTCGGCGCCCGGGACGACTTCGCCGACATCTTCTTCACGACCAGGAACACGACGTACAACGGCACGTCACTGCCCGGCCTCGGCCTGAACATCGCCCGCTACAACCTGGGCGCGTGCAGCTGGAACAGCGTGAACGGCGAGTCGATGGCCGTCTCCCCCAACATCCCCTCCTACAAGCAGATCGAGGGCTACTGGCAGGACTGGACGAACGAGGACCCGGCCTCCGCCGCCTGGAAGTGGACGGCGGACGCGACCCAGCGGGCCATGCTCGTCAAGGCCACCCAGCGCGGCGCGGTCTCCGAGCTCTTCGCCAACTCCCCCATGTGGTGGATGTGCGCCAACCACAACCCGTCCGGCGCGGCCGGCGGCGGAAACAACCTCCAGTCCTGGAACCACCGCCAGCACGCCTCCCACCTGGCCGCCGTCGCCCTCTACGCCAAGCAGCACTGGGGCGTGACCTTCTCGACGGTGGAGGCCTTCAACGAACCCTCCTCGTCCTGGTGGACGGCGACCGGCACCCAGGAGGGCTGCCACATCGACGCGAGCACACAGGCGGCCGTACTGCCGTACCTGCGCAGCGAGCTGGACAAGCGCGGACTGACCGGCACGCGGATCTCCGCGTCGGACGAGACGAGCTACGACCTGGCCCGCACCACCTGGAGCTCCTTCTCCGCCACGACGAAGGGCTACGTCGACCGGGTCAACGTGCACGGCTACCAGGGTTCCGGGGGCCGCCGGGACCTGCTCTACACGGACGTGGTGACCACGGCCGGCAAGGCCCTGTGGAACTCGGAGACCGGCGACAGCGACGCCACGGGCCTGACGACGGCGAGCAACCTCCTCTACGACTTCCGCTGGCTGCACCCCACGGCCTGGGTGTACTGGCAGGTGATGGACCCGAGCGCCGGCTGGGCGGCGATCGCCTACGACCCGGGCACGCTCCAGCCGGGCGCGATCCAGACCAAGTACTACGTCCTGGCCCAGTTCACCCGGCACATCCGCCCGGGCATGACGATCCTGGACACGGGCGTGAGCCATGCGGCGGCGGCCCTGGACCGTACGGCGAAACGCCTGGTGATCGTCGCGGCGAACACCTCCGCCTCCGCGCAGACCCTGACCTTCGACCTCTCCCGCTTCTCCGCCGTGACCGGCGGCCCGGGCGGCCTGGTCCCCCGCTGGAACACGGTCACGACGGGCGGCGGCGACCTGTACACGGCGAGGTCGGACACCTACCTGAGCGGAAAGTCGGTGTCCGTGCCCTTCGCGGCGAAGTCGGTGCAGACCCTGCAGATCGACGGCGTCACCGTGTGAGGCGCCGGTTCAGCCCAGCGGCAGGGCGTCCTGGTAGCCGTTCACGGGCCGGGCGACCTTCGTGACGGTACGGGCGTCCAGCGCGACCGCCGCGGAGCCGGTGCCCAGGGTCCCGCCCGGGTGCCAGGTCCCGGTGACCGTCACCCACGTGTCGGCGGGCAGCGCGGGGCCGCCGTAGATCCGTACCTTCACGGACTGGGCGTCGGCGGCGCAGCAGTTGAGGATCAGCCGGGTCAGCTCCCAGCTTCCGCCGTCCCCGGGGGTGACGAACCCGGTCATCCGGACGGTGCGCCCCTGGATGGCCTGCCCCCGGTCCTCCCGCACCCGGCTGGTGAAGTCGGAGAGGGTCATGGGGAGGGGCGAGGTGCGCGGCAGCGGCTCGAAGTCGTCCGTGTGCGTGACGGGTCTGGGCGGCTGCCGGGCGGCGGTGTAGGCGCCGAGGGCGGGCGGGGCGTAGAAGAGCAGGCTGAGGGCGGGGAGGAGCAGCAGCCAGGAGACGCGGGGCAGACCGGAGTGGCCGTGGTGCTCCTCGGTCGCCTTTCCCCTGTCGAGGAGGGCTCCGGCGACCCCCAGCAGGATCAGTACGACCCCGGAGGCGATGAGCAGGGGCCGCATGCCCTCCTTGACGTACCGCAGGCAGAGGTCGGTGAAGAGGGAGACGTGCAGCAGGCCGAGCCCGAAGAGGACGAGCAGCCCCGCCTGAAGCGACCGTTTCACAGCAACCCTCCACCGATCAGCGCGCTGCACGCGACGGCCACGACGACGGTGGCGGCGGAGAACCGCACCGCGAAGGCCCGCCCGAAGGTCCCCGCCTGCAGGGCGATGAGCTTCAGGTCGACCATGGGCCCCACCACCATGAACGCCAGCCGGGCGACGGGCGGGAACCCGGTCAGCGAGGCCGCCAGGAAGGCGTCGGCCTCGGAGCACACCGCGAGCAGCACGGCGAGCCCGGCGAGGAAGAGCACGGACAGCCAGGGCGTGGCGGCGAAGGTGTCGAGCACGGAGCGCGGAACGGCGACATTGAAGGTGGCCGCGGCCATGGCCCCGACGACGAGGAACCCGCCGGCGTGCAGGAAGTCGTGCTGGAAGCCGGTCCGGAACGCGTCCCACCGGCTGTGCCCGTCCCGGTGCCCGGTGTGCCGTACGACGGGCCGCAGCCACTCGGCCCGCCCGAACCGGAGCCACAGCCAGCCCATGACGACGGCGGTGGCGAGGGAGGCGAGCAGCCGGGCGAGCACCATGGCCGGGTTCCCGGGGAACGCGATGGCGGTGGCGGTGAGCACGACGGGATTGATCGCGGGCGCGGAGAGCAGGAACGCGAACGCGGCGGCCGGGGGCACCCCGCGCCCGATGAGACTGCCCGCGACCGGCACGGAGGCGCACTCGCACCCCGGCAGCACGACCCCCGCGACCCCGGCCACGGGAACGGCGAGGACGGGCCGCCGCGGCAGGATCCTGCGGAACACCCGCTCCGGCACGAAGGCGTTGATCGCGCCGGACAGCGCGGTGCCGAGCAGCAGGAAGGGCAGGGCCTGCACGGTGACGGCCAGACACACGGTCCGCCACGCCTGCACGGCCGGGGCGTCACCCCACCGCCCGAGGAGGACGAGAAGGGCACCGGGCACGACGGCGGCGGCGACCAGCAGCAGGGCCCAGTACCGAGGCGGCTCACCTCCCTCTCCGGGAACGACCGCCCGACCGTCCGCGCTCTCCCCCTCCACCCGGGCCTCGACGAGCCCACCAGCCTTCTGCATACCGCCCCCGCGCATAGACGTCGGCACAGAACATACCGGTCCCCGTTGTGGCCGTTGCGGCCTCCACCGCGCCTCACATTCGCCACCGCCCGGCAGTACCGTGTCCCCCATGCGCCCCGACACGCCTGCCGAGAATGTCGACCACACCGCCGAAGCGGCACGCCTGGAGCGGACCGCCGGCCTGTACCCCGAGGACACGGAGACCCTCCTCCTCCGGGCGGCGGCCCACCTGGAACTGTCCGGCGACCGCCCCGCCGCGACGACCCTCTACGACCGCCTGCTGTCGTCCGCCGAACGACTGGACAACGCTGCCCTGGTCCGCGCCCTGAAGGCCTCGAACCTCTGGGAGTACGGCCACGAGGCGGAGGCGAGGGCGATCATCGAGGGCATCCGCACCACGGCCCCGCGGGACCCGGCCCCCTGGGTGATCGTGGCGGAGGCCCTGGAGTCCCACGACGAGCTGGAGGCGGCGGAGGAGACCTTCACGGAGGGCGCGAGCCTCCTGTTGCCGGACTCCGCGGAGCCCGCCCCCTCCACCCACCCCCTCCTCTACGGCCGCCACCGCGTCCGCCGCATGCGGGGCCTGCCGCACGACGACTGGGACACCCTGGCGGACACCCTCCACACGTCCCCGGTCACCCTGGACGAGCTGCACGACCCGAAGCGGGTGTGGTCCCTGGGCTCGGACAACCCGGCGGAACTGGAAGCGGAGATCTCCCGCCTCCGAGCGGAACTGGGCGCCTACCGGGAGGCCCTCTCCCGCCCGTTCCCGGTGGCGGTCCTCCACTGGCCGGCCCCGGAACTGTCGGAACTCCTGTCGACGTACCCGACCCTGTCCACGGAGTACCCGTCCCACGCCGACCACCTGACGACCATAGAGTCCTCGCTCCGCGAACTGTCCGCGTCCGGCACTCCCAACCTGGGCATCGTCACGGGCACGGTCCCGTCGTACGAGGCCTTCGCCGCATCCGAGGGCACCCCTCCGACGGACCCCACACTGCTACCGCAGTACGCGACGACGCTGGCTGCGCGGGGGCGGGCTGTGGGGTGGCCGCCGGAAAAGGGGGCGGGGTGTTGGTGTGGGGCTGGGCGCGTCTACGGGGACTGTCACGGCGCCCCGAAAGCCTGAGAACGGCGGCGTCGAGCGTATTTGTTCAGCACCCGCTGCTCCCTCACATCCTGCTCACGCTAACGTCACATGCGACCAGCTCCACTGGCATGCCCGAACGCATCCCAGGCATGTCCCGGCCCGCGAGGAAGACCTGAATGCCGCCCCACCAGCGCTCTTCGCACTGGCAGTTCGACGTGCCCACCAGTGGAAGCAAACGGCTACCCCCAGCGGCCAGGTCGTTCGAATCGCTCGCTCACCAGGGCTACGGCTTCGAGGCGGCCATCGCCGATCTGATCGACAACTCGATCGACGCAGGAGCCCACAACGTCGTCGTCAGCTTCCTGCGGGACACCGGCGAGCGCGGCGGACGAGACCGCCTCGTGGGCCTGCTCGTCATCGACGACGGGCATGGCATGGACGAGGCGGGCCTGGACACGGCGATGACCGTCGGCGGGCGCCAGAACTACGCCACCGGTGCCCTCGGGCACTTCGGCACCGGGTTGAAGGCCGCCTCCCTCTCGCACGCCGATGCGCTCACCGTGATCAGCCGGACCAAGCGCAGCCCGTCGGCCGGCCGCCGCTGGCTCACCGCCCGCGCACAAGCCGACTTCACCTGTGACATCGTCGATGCGGCGTACTGTCAGAGCCTCGTCGACCGCTACGACGGGATCATCGGCTGGCACGGCACGATCGTGCGCTGGGACCAGGTCCGCGCATTCGAGACCATCACCGTCGGTCAGACCGACCGCTACCTCAACGACGCGATCGAACGGCTCGAAACCCACCTCGGTCTCTACCTCCACCGCTTCCTCGCCCGCGATGACTTCCATGTGGACATCGTCGTCGAGAACATCCACACCCGGGAGGAACTGGACCATCGGGGCGTGGAGCACATCGACCCGTTCGGCTACCGACTCCCGGGCCGCCCTGGTTATCCCCGTACGTATGTCGCGCCTGTCGAAGGCGTCGGCGACGTCACCCTCACCGCACACATATGGCCTCCCAAGTCTCCGCTGGTCGCCTATCGAGGCATCGGCCCGCTCGCCGAACGTCAGGGCTTCTACCTGTACCGCAACGACCGCCTCGTCCAGGCCGGCGGTTGGAACGACACCCGCAGCCCGGAAGGCCACCTCGCCCTCGCGAGGATCTCCGTGGATCTGCCGCCGGAGCCGAACGATGTGTTCGCTCTGACCGTCAAGAAGGACGGTGTTCAGGTCACCCCTGCATTCGCCCGAGGGCTGGAGGAGGCAGCAGACCCCACCACTGGTCACATCTTCGCTGAATACGTTCGTGAGGCCGAGGCGACCTACCGCGAAGCCTCCAAGCGACGCACCGAGGTCAAGCGCCTGGCCGTCATCCCACCCGGCAAGGGCATCGACCCGAAACTGAAGCGGACTCTACGGGACGAACTGCCGCAGCTGGAGGGCGATGACCCCATCACATTCACCTGGGCCAAGCTCGATGTGCCGCAAGGCGTCGACGCCGCCGACCTGCTCTTCACGATCGACCACAAGGAACGCCGGGTCATCCTCAACAAGGACTACCGGCACGCGTTCAACAGTGGCCGCCGCGGGGGCTCCAACGACGCCCCGGTTCTCAAGAGTCTTCTGTACCTGATGCTCAACGAGATCTTCCAGAAGGAGCGGGTCTGGGCCAATCAGACCGACAAGGTCGCCCTGTGGAACAGCGTGCTCGTCACCGCAGTACGGGCCGAACTCGACCGCGCCGAGGACTAGTCGACCCTCTCCTCACACATTCCCGCACACCAGAGAGGCCACCCAGCCGCCGTGACCGTCGAGAACACGCCTACTCCTGACCGCCTCACCGACCTCCACGGCGAGGTCCTGGACGCGATGAGCCGGCGCGGCCCCAAACACTTCACCAAGCTCGCCTTCGCGCTCTCCGACGCCGACGAACCGTCGGACACGGACATGCCCCGGTTCCACGACCGCGTCCTGGGCGCGGACCCTGGCGACGAACTGCTCGCCCTCTGGCGCCGCAAACTCACGGCATGGGACTTCGAGCAGTCCCCCACATGGTCGACCACCGCGCCTCGCACGCCGGAGCGCCGTACCGAGATATACGACAAGCTCGCCTTCGGCGCGGATCTGCGCAAAGCGCTCGACGCGGCCGTCCCGGTCCACAGGGAACCAGGTCCCGTCACCATCAGCCGCGAGTTCCAGCCCTGGTACACCCGTGAGCATGCGGCGAACCGCTCCTTCTACTGGACTTCGTACGAGCGGCTGCTGCGACACAAGGGCTGGAGCGACACGGCGGTCGCCGGTCTGGACGAGTCCACCCATGCGGTCGTGGAACGACTTGCCGACCCCACTCGTGACGAACCCTACGGTGCGCGTGGGCTCGTCGTCGGCTACGTTCAGTCCGGCAAGACCGCCAACTTCACCGGCGTCATCGCCAAGGCCATCGACGCGGGCTACCGCCTGGTCATCGTTCTGGGCGGCACCCTGAACCTGCTGCGTGGCCAGACCCAGCGCCGTATCGACATGGAGTTGATCGGCCAGGAGAACATCCTGGGCTCCGCCGACCCGAACGACCCGGACGCCCTGATCGGCATCGACTACCAGGACGACGAGGACTGGCCCGCGAAGTTCGTCTCGTTCGGCGCCCGCCCCTCCGCGCTCGGCGCCTTCGACATCGAGCGTCTGACCTCCCGCGACCGTGACTACATGGCCCTGGAGCGCGGAATCAGCGCCCTGGAGTTCGAGAAGCCGGACCGCACCCGCCCTCTGTGCGACCCGGCGAACCTGCATGCGGCCCGTGCCCGCGTCATGGTCGTGAAGAAGAACAAGTCGGTGCTGGAGAAGCTGGTCAAGGACCTCAAGAAGATCGGCCCGATCCTCGGTGAGATACCGGCTCTGATCATCGACGACGAGTCGGACCAGGCGTCGGTGAACACGACGGACCCGAAGAAGTGGGAGGCCGGCAAGGTCACGCGCACCGCGATCAACGGCCAGATCAGTAAGCTCCTCAAGCTGCTGCCTCGTGCCCAGTACGTGGGCTACACCGCGACTCCTTTCGCCAATGTGTTCATCGACCCGGGCGACGAGGAGGACCTGTTCCCGCGCGACTTCCTGATCTCACTCCCCCGTCCCACCGGCTACATGGGGGTTCAGGACTTCCATGACCTGGACACGGTCGACGGCGGCGAAGGCGAGGCCGAGAAGAAGCATGTCCGAGGTATCTACGACTCCACAGGCGACCGACTCCGGGAGGCCCTGGACGCCTTCGTGCTCACGGGCGCTCTGAAGCTCTACCGCGCTGATCACGGCGTCCCCGCCGGCCCGTTCCGGCACCACACGATGCTTGTGCACGAATCGGTCCGCATGGCCGAGCACGCCGCACTCGCCGAGCGCATCGAGACCATGTGGCGCAACGCCGCGTACACGGGCCCGGAGGGCCACACACGCCTGGCAGCCCTCTTCGACAAGGACTTCCACACTCACGCGGACGGCCTGCTGCCCGCTCCGACCACGTACACGGACCTGAAGCCGTACGTCCATGAGGCCCGCCGCCTCATCAACAAGGGCGGCAGCCCCGTCATCGTGGTCAACGGAGAGAGCGAGCGCGACTACGCCCAACCGGACCTCGACTTCGACCGCACCCCGAATGTCTGGAAGATCCTCGTCGGCGGCACCAAGCTGTCCCGGGGCTTCACCGTCGAGGGCCTGACGATCACGTATTACCGTCGCACGACGCAGCAGGCCGACACCCTGATGCAGATGGGCCGCTGGTTCGGCTTCCGACCTGGTTACCGGGACTTGGTGCGGCTGTACATCGGCCGCGAGGAGCAGCTCGGCAAAGGTCGCGCGGCGAAGACGGTCGATCTGTACGAGGCATTCGAGGCGATCTGCCGTGACGAGGAACTCTTCCGCACCGAACTGGCCCGCTACGCCCCTTTGGTGGACGGCCGCCCCCAGGTGACCCCGGCCCAGATTCCGCCTCTGGTGGCGCAACACCTGCCGTGGGTGAAACCGTCGGCTCGGAACAAGATGTTCAATGCGGAGTTGGTCGAGGTGCGGTCCCCGGGCGTCTGGCAGGAGCTCACGGCCTACCCCGAGGATCCCGACGCCCTGCGCCACAACACGGAGTGCTGGGCACCGGTCCTGCGGGCGCTCTCGCACGCCCCCGTGTCACTCTCCGTGAACGGCTCCTCGCAGTACCGAGCGCGGGTGGGTACGGTGTCGCATGAGGATCTGCTCACAGTGCTGTGCGACCTGCGCTGGTCCGTTCCGGAGCAGTTCTCGCCCCACCTGGAGTTCCTTGTGGACGCGGGACGGGAGCCAGGCACGATCGACGACTGGATCGTGATCGCCCCGATGCAGACATCCGCCCACCGGAGCGAGGCGCGTATCCTGGGGCACGGCCCCTTCTCCCTCGCCCGCCGCAAGCGCCGGCGCGGGCCTCTGTTCAGCGCGATCCGTGACCCCAAACACGTTGCGGCGACGAAGCGCCTGGCGGGGGCCACGAACCTGATCGGAAACGCGACGGTCGAACAGCATGTCCGACCGCGTCGAGGTGCGCTGGTGCTCTACCCCGTGGTGGAATCCGAACCCCGGATCGTCTCCGACGGTTCGGTCGATCCGCATGACCTCGTCATGTCCTTCGCCTTCGTCGCTCCTCCGTCGACGACCGAGGCCGACCGGCCCTTGGTGAGGTTCCGGGCGATCGACTCGACCCGGTCGGAAGCCGCGATCATCGACCGTGACGGCATGCATTCGTGAGGCTCGACGACAGTGAACAGCGTGATGCCCTCCTCCGCCGGCGTCTCGGCGCGCATGAGCAAGCAGGCGAGCAAGGACACGGGGGCCGAACTTGCCGTGCGACGCCTGCTGCACGCGGCCGGGATGCGCTATCGCGTGGAGTACCCGGTGCCGGGCATGGCCCGACGGCGGATCGACGTGGCGTTCACATCGATCAAAGTGGCCGTCCTGATCGACGGATGCTTCTGGCACGGATGCCCCGAACACGCCACGCAACCGAAGTCGAACGCACAGTGGTGGCGACAGAAGCTGGACCGCAACATGGCTCGTGACGCGGAGACCACCGAGCACCTTGTGGCCGCCGGGTGGGAGGTTCTGCGGTTCTGGGAGCACGAGGCGCCGGACGCGGTGGCCCTGCGCATCTCGGAGACGGTTCGACGACGCCGGGCAGCCGTCGAACGCGGAGGGCACAAGGGGAGGGCTCGTTGACGGGGCTGACGTTCATCGATGTGTGCGCCGGAGCGGGCGGCTTGGCCCTGGGCCTGGAACAGGCAGGTTTCACTCCTCGACTCCTGCTGGACATCGAACGGTATGCCTGCGAGACGCTCAAGGCCAACCGGCCGCACTGGAAGGTGCTGCAGGCGGATCTCCTGGACTTCGACCCTGTCGACCACCCGGAGGTCTACGATGTCGATCTGCTGGCGGCCGGCCTCCCCAGAGTGAAGTCGATCGCGGCCGGGACGCACCGATCGTCGGACAGCGAGCTGCGTCTCATCCAGGCGACCGCCTATTTGGTCCACGCCGTCCAGCCACGTGCGCTGCTCATCGAGAACCTGCCCACCTTGGTCGACGAGGACTCATTCGCGCCGACACGGGACTTCCTCCACAAAGAGTTGGAGCACCTCGGCTACGAGCTGACCTGGTTCGTCCTGAACGCCTCGGACTTCGGAGTCCCCCAGGACCGCAGACAAGGCATCCTCGCGGCGGTCAAGCAGCAGTGGGCGAGTGCCTTCCGGCCGCCTCGCCCCACCGTCCACAAGCACGTGTCGGTCGGAGAGGCGCTGGCACCGTCGATGCGTTCCCGCGGCTGGTCCGACGCCGACCGCTGGGCGGCCCAGGCGACGAGTGTGGCGCCGACCTTGGTGGGCGGGTCGAAGGAGCACGGAGGCCCGGACTTCGGCCCGAGCGGTACAAAGGCCAAGTGGCGGCGGATGGGTGTCTACACGAAATCGTTCGGGAACGAGCCACCCGCTCCTGACTTCAGATGGGATCCGCTCCTCGGTGACGACGGACTGGTACGGATCACTGTGGACCAGACAGCCCTCCTCCAGGGCTTCCCCGAGGACTGGCGTTTTGCCGGTGGCAAGACCGCCCGCTACCGCCAGGTGGGTAACGCCGCGCCACCGGCTGTGGGCGAGGCGCTGGGCCGGGCGGTGGCCGAGGCATTGTGGCAGCCATCCCACTCGAACGCCGGCTACACTTCAAGCCCATGAGCCACATCGAGAAGAAGCACTCCCCACCAGCGGGTTTCCGCATTTTGGACCTGTTTGCAGGCCCAGGTGGGCTGGATGTGGCAGCGGATGTGCTGGGGTACGAGGTCACCGGCATCGAATGGGACGAGGGAGCATGCACCACCCGTAGCGCGGCAGGGATGGACACCTTCCAGGGTGATGTCCGGCAGTACCGTGCGGCCTTCTTCCCTCTCGCTCAGGTGCTGACCGGTGGGCCCCCTTGCCAGACCTTCACCGTCGCCGGGCACGGAGCGGGCCGCAGGGCGCTGGACCAGGTGGTGGAGTACATCGAGCGGTTGCACGAGGTCGTGCGTCCCGAGAACGCCGACTGGATGAAGATCTTCCGAACCTGGCGGGAGATCGCCGAGGAACTTCGGCAGAAGGAGCTCAAGGCCAAGGAGGTCAGGGCCGAGAAACGCAAGGTCGAGGAGCTCAGGACCACGGCCCGCAAGGCCATGAGGAACAGGCTGGAAGAGCTCGGGTGTTCCCCGGACAGGGCCAAGCGCTTCCTGAAAGGGCTCAAGGCCCCGAAGAACGTCGAGGTTCCGGATGACGACGATGAGCTCAAGGGTCTGCTCAAGGAGTTCAGCGACCTGGACGACGGGCTCAACGTGCTGAAGAACCGACTGGAGGAGTTGGGCGACGAGCGGACGGGATTGGTCCTGCAGCCCCTGTGGTGGGTGATCGAACGGAGCAAGCGACCCGGCTCGAAACCTTACGAGGCCGTCATCCTGGAGCAGGTGCCCGCGGTGATGCCGGTGTGGAAGGAGTACGCCAAGGTACTCGCCTCCCTCGGCTATCGGACCAAGAGACAGTTCATGCACACCGAGGAATTCGGCGTTCCGCAGACCCGACGACGTGCAGTGCTGATGGCCCGTCTCGGTGGGACCGGCCCCCTCCACGACGTGCCCGGAACCCACGAGCGCTACCGGCCGGGGGGCCTGTCCGCCGGGTCGTCGCAGGCGCCTCACGCGGACACTCTCCCTCTGGGGGAGCGGAAGGATCCCTGCGTCTCCATGAAGAAGGCCCTCGAGCTGGCGCGTAGCATCAAGACGGATCTGCCGGAGCGACCTGCTTTCACGGTGATCTCGAACTACGGGACCGGTGGGGACCCCGAGGCGCGCGGCCGACGGGACCACGACGCTCCTTCCGCCACGATCACAGGGAAGGTGTCACGCAACCGCCTGGTCCACAAGGGCACCGACGAGGACCTCGCCGAGTTCGACCGTTTCACCCATGCCGAAGCAGGGGTTCTCCAGACGTTCCCCGTCGAGTACCCCTGGCGAGGCAACGACATCCCGCAGCAGATCGGCAACGCCGTGCCGCCCAGGCTCGCCCTGCACGTACTGCGACACGTACTGGAGCCCGAACTGAGCGACGACCAGGTCAAGGTGAGAATGGAGCGGGCAGTCGAGGACCTCTCGACCTGGGAGCCGCCCGAAAAACCGGTTGCCGTCCGTGGGCACTGCGACTTGAAGGAGCACCCACTCACGGGCCGATGTTCCCTCCCGCTCACTCCTGAAGTGTCCGACCTCTGACCGGGGCCGTCTCGAAGAGCTCGGCGAAGTAGTCGGTCAGTGCATCCACCGACTCCTCCGGGACGGGCTCCTCGTCGGGCCCGTCCGGCAGGGAGTGCCGAGGCACCGGGGGCGCGGACTCGGCCTCCGCGACCCACTGGCGCAGCACCTCGGGATCGCGTGGCTCGTCCGGGGCCAGCGCGTCGTAGATCAGGGTCGCGCCGGCGGCGTTGATCGCCGTCATGAGGCCCTCGATCTCCCGGCCGGTACTGGCGGTACCGCGTTCCATGATGCGGACCATGGCCTGGGCAGTGGGGCGGTGGTCGATCAGGTCCCGCCGCAGCGCTGAGTGGATCAAGTCCTGGTTGGCACAGGCCGCCGCCGCCGGGGAGTAGTCCTTGCCGTTACGGAACATTTCCGCCGCCCACCAGAGGCGCGAGAAGCATTGACGGTCGGGGGCGCCCTTGAAGCGTTCCGGATTGATCCTCAGCTTGCTCCGGGAGAGGTGCCGCCAGGCCACGTAGTCCGGGGCGACGGCCAGCGCGAGATGGTTCCACATCCTTCGGTTCGCGGCCTCGCGCCGAGTGATGCGGAGCGCCGCATGCAGTCGGGGAGCCAGCCAGGCATCGGCCTGGGTCGGATTCTCCCGGAACTCGTACATCGCGTCCTCCACGAGTTCCCTGAGCGGCTCGACCTCCCATCGCACATCGTTCTCCGGCAACGGTTCGACGACCTTGGCGAGGTCGACACCTCCGTGTCCCTGGATCCCCTTGAGCAGGTCCTCGGTGAGGAAGGGTTCAGCCGCCGGCGCGGACAACAGGCCGAGCCGCCGGGGAAGATGGTGCGGCTTCTCGATCATGCTCCGTCCCCTCGGTTCATCTGGTGGAGTCCACGCAGGGCGTTGGCGAGCGCCTTGCTCGCCCCGGCGCGCCGCACAGCGGCGTAGTGGATGCGGGTCTGGAGTTCCACCCATCCCGCGTCGCCGGTGCGGCGGCGGTGGACCTGACGGAGCGCCTCCTCGACATGGACGCCCGGCACCACGTCGGGGAGCATCTCCCGCAGCACTTCGCCCTGCCAGTCGGTGGGGAAGACCGGGGCTCCGTCGGGTTCGACCTCCAGGTCACCCACGGAGCTGTGGAACACCGCGGTCCACACATCGGTGGCCATCTGGGAGACCAACATCTCGTGGATCTTGTTCTCGATGCCCCCGCTGTCGCCTCCCAGGAGATCGGAGAAGCCTTCGATGTCGGTGTTGACCAGCACCGTCGGCACACGTCCCGAGGCATCCACGATCCAGGGCGCGTCGGAGTAGGGGTGCAGCCACTCACGCGCGCTCTTCGAGAAACTCATCTGCTTCACGTCGAGGTGCAGACCACCGAGTGGCTCCTCGGCAGCCACGTCGACGGCCCAGTCGTCATCGGTCTCGGCGATCGCCCGGCCAGGCACGTCGTCGACCGTGGCGACAGCATGGGCCGCCAGGACGGCACGGCCCACGTGATCGTCACGGAACACCTCGATGGTGCCCGACCATTCCTTGCTCCCCGGGGCGTCCGGTCTCAGGTCCACCGCGGTGCGCACATTGGTCTCGCCGTCGGTGAGCACCGCCAGGACGCTCAGGTCGCTCCAGGGGGCGTCGGGGGCATTGGCCCCGGGCGGCAGAGTGGCGGACAGGCCGATCCTGGCCGACACCCAGTCCTCGTGCTGCGCCACACCCAGAGCAACGGTCCGCTGCGGGGTGGAGTACGCCGACGTGTCCAGGTGGTCCCTGGAACCGTCGAGCAGTTTGAGGGAAGCGGAGGTCACCCGGAGGGTGATCGGGCGGTTGAGTCGCTTGTACGGGTAGAACTTCATGCCTCACTCCCCTTGGCCGGCACGGAGTTCGAGAACGAGCCGCGTGAGCGCGGTGCGGACCGGGTGGCCGGCCGCATCGGTGCTGCCCCGGAAAGTGGCCCGCCGGGCACCGGGCGTGAAACGGAGCACACCGTCCTGGACCTCACAGCCGTCCACGGCAACGAGCTCCGCCCATTCGAGCTTGGGACGACTGCCCGACCGTACGTCCAGCAGGACCACCGGTGTCATGGCGGGCAGTTCGTCACCACGAGGCAGCTTCACCTCGGCGGTGATCTGCCACTCCCCGCCCGCGCCGATCGATGCGTCGAGTCCGTCCAGTTCCGGAAGGGTCGGCGCGGAACTGCGCCTGGACGCAGTCTTGCGAGGGACGGTGAGCGCCTTCCGCAGCTTCGCGCCCCCCTGGCCGCCGGAGCGCTTCGGCCGGGCTACCAGTTCCTTCACGGCGGCGTTCACCTCGGTGGTCAACCGGGCGATGCGATGGTGGGCCGTGTGCGACCAGCGGAGGGTCAACTCCTCGGTCTGGCCCCAGCGATCGTGCTCGGGGGGTTCGGCCGCGCGCAGGAACTCCTCCGCCTCCTCGGCGAAGGGAACCGACTCCCCGGCCGCCTGCCCGACCAGGAGAACGGCCTGGAAGGCGTTGACGCCCAGGGGGAGCCCCGCGACACCGGACTTCTTGATGGTCATCCGATTGCCGCGTAGCGAGTGAACCTGGTTCGGGGCGCCGTCTGCGTCCTCGGCATCCGTGACCAGGAGAACCGCGGGGTGGGTGCCGAGCATGCCACGACGGCCGCCGGAGAGCGGCAACCGGAACGGGACCGTACGGAGAGCGACCTGTCCGGCCTCGGTGAGCCGGTCCACGGTCGTCCCGTCGTAGAAGGCACGCAGCGCCCGGGTCCGCGAGGGTTGGTGCTCGGTGGGGTCGACCTTCTGCTCCTCGACGACGACCTTTCCGTTGCGCAGTGTGCGGACCGAAGCCTCCAGGAGGGGCAGTCGGTTTCCGCCACTGGTCATCGCTGCCCAGAAGTCCCGCCCGAGCGCCTCTACCAGCCGTTTGTGCATGGCTTCGATGTCGCGGATCCCCTCGTTGTCGCTGCCGTCCTCGTCATCGCCATCGAGGTCCGGGGTGCTCTGGTCGAGGCTCGCCACGTCATGGGCCCCGACGATGAGGAAAGAGGTGCCCGGCTCGTCGCTGTCGCGGTCGAGGTACAGACGCTTGACCGTCTCCTCGTCGGCCCACCAGGAACGAGCCACCGCCGCACCCGGGCTGTCAGGGTCGGGGCGCCCCAGCCAGGCGGGGCCTGCGTACGGGCGGCCGTCGACGAAACGCCACGGAAGCTCGAGCCGTCCGATGACACGGCGCTCGGTACGACCCTCGTGGGGTACGGAGAGCGTGGAGTTGATCAGGACCAGGCCGAGCGCACTGGTCGCCCACAGCGTCGCCTTGCCCAGGCCGTAGGAACCGCCGGCGCCAGCACCCGACTTGAGGCTCTCCAGCTGGCGACGGACGACGGCTGAGAACTTGCCGTCGTCGTAGTCGTCGCCGGTGAGACCGGAGGCGTTGTAGTCATCGATCCGGAGGAGGACCAATCGCCCCTTCTCGAACATGTCCCGGACACCGGCGTCCACGACACGTCCCACCTTCTGCTGGGAAGCGGACTCCGAAACCGCCGTGTAATGCGGGTGGAGGTCGTCCCAGAGGATGGCCTTCCGGAAGTCGTCCAGAGCCCCACCGGTGAGCTCGTGGAGGGTGTAACGCACGCGGACCGGGCGGTCGTTCAGGGGCAGCCGCTCATCGAGGCTGTTCTGGCACGTCTCACGGGCAAGCACCTGGACGTCCGCGTCGAAGGCGAACGCGGCAGCATTGCCCAACTCCCGTCCGCCATCGTCGTGTCCGGGACGGTGGTACCAGCCGATGGGCAGGCCGGCCAGGGTGTCGGTGGTGCGCGTGTGCACGGTGGCCAGGTCGGTGTTCAGTGCCTGGGCGATCCGTTCGATGGTCTCTCGCCTTGGGGTGGCCCGCCCTGTGATCCAGGCGGAGACGGCCGCCCGCGTCACATCCACCGCCTCCGCGAGCTGCGTCTGGGTCATACGTGCCAGCTTCAACTGCCGCGCCAACCAAGGGCCGAAGTCCTCGCCTGCTTCCACGGTCACCTGCGCTCCGGTCTCGGCTCGTTCCTACGACACCCTCACCCTACCCCCGCGATTGACACAAAGAGCAACTGTCAAAGGAAGTTTGACTTCCGCAAAGCCCCTCGATCCGATCAGCTGCCAGATTGACCACCTTTTGTCCGACACGCACCATTCGCCGACTCGCAGGAATGCGGACCGAAAACTTCCGCTTCCACCCTCAACAATCCCTGGGAGCAACGCACTTGCGCACGTCGATTCGAACCCACTAGCGTCTTGCATCGGCAGCCCCACATGCCTCGGAAGAAACATTTCTCCGATCCACGCCACAGGTGTGCCTCATTATGGACAGGTCACCTTCGCTGCCCTCGAGACGCACGCTTGCTCTCCTTTGTTCTGCCGCATACACAATTCCGCTCTCGCTCTTGCCCACGTCTTTCGCACACGTCGGCTCCCCATGCAACCGCTCGGGCCGCAACCACGTCCGTGACATCACCCGCCCCACCCGTGCTCGAGGATCGGAGACCCGTGTCCGCTGAACCGACCGCCGTACTGAGAACCGTGATCGAGCAGTCCTCCCGGGTTCTGCAGACGTACCGAGTCGACCCCGGGCTGGTCGCGGAACACTCCAACGGCGAACGGCGCATCACTCAAGGTGGATACGGTGACCGCCAGCTCTTCGAACTCGTCCAGAACGCGGCCGACGAAATCGCGGCGGAACCCGGTGGTTCTGTTCAAGTCGTCCTCACCGAGTCCCATCTCTACTGCGCCAACGAAGGAACTCCGGTCACTTCCGAGGGCGCGGAGACAATTCTCCGGATGAGCATGTCCCGCAAGCGCGGCGGGCAGATCGGTCGATTCGGCGTCGGGCTGAAATCGGTCCTCGTGGTCACCGACACCCCGGAATTCTTCAGCCTCACCGGCAGCTTCGGCTTCGACCGCGCTTGGTCGTACGAACAGATCCGGTCCGTGCCGGGTGTCGTAGAACGGTACGGCCCCGAGTTCGACGCTCCCGTGCTGCGGATGGCCCGCCCCCTGGACGAGCACCTGGAGCGCGCATCCGATCCGATCCTCGACGAGCTGCTCACCTGGGCGATCACCGTCGTACGGCTGCCGCTCCTCCCGGGCGCGGACGACCGACTCGGCCTGGACATGAACGGAGGTCGTGCCCGCCATCCCGGCGAGGGACGCGAAGAGTTCCCGGTCGGCTTCCAACTCTTCTCTCCACACGTGGCGAAGGTCGTCCTGGAGGACCGTCGACCTCGCCCGCTCGCCCGCCGGGTGCTGACCACCCAGCAGAGCGGTGATCTGCGCACCGTGGTCGAGGAGCGGACAGGAAAGCCCACGACCACCGACCGCTGGCGCGTCTTCACCGTCACCCACGAGCCCGGCCCGGCCGCACGGGCCGACGCCGGTGAGCTCCACGGCCGGCTCTCGCTCGATCTCGCCTGGGCCGTGCCCGAGCTGGAAAAGGATGCCGAAGGCAGACTGTACGGCAGCGCCAGGTCACGAGGCCGAGGGCGCTTCTGGTCCTTCTTCCCGACCAAGTACGAGATGTCGCTGAGCGGCATCCTCAACGGTGCCTGGAAGACCAACGAGGACCGGCAGAACCTGCTCGACTCCTCGCCCTTCAACCAGGAAATGATCAAGGTGTCGGCTGCACTGGTGGTCGACTCTCTTCCCGCTCTCGTCCCGACGTCGGACCCGGCCGCCTACCTCCCCCTACTGCCCGGGCGTGTGAAGGAGGCGATCAGTTGGGCGGACGAGTTCCTGACCCGGGAGATCTGGGCGCGGGCCGCGATCCGTCCGTCGCTGCCCGATCAGGAGGGGGTGTTGCGCGTGCCCACCGAGCTGCGTGTCCATCCTCGTTTCGACAAGGACCAGAAGCGCCTCGCCGGCTGGCTGTGGATGTGGCACGAGTGCCCAGGCCGTCCCACGGACTGGCTGCACCCCAGCGTCGAGGCCGACGCCCTGCGGTCCGGAAAGGTCGAGCACATCCTTGGCGCGGCGGGACACGGGAAGGCCGACGTCCGTGAGTGGCTGGAGGCGCTCGTCGAGTGCGGCACCGTCGAGGCTTCGGCTGTGGCCATCCGCATCCTCGCGGAGATGATCGAGGTCCAGAACCCGTACGTCGAGGAGGCGCGCAAGGCACGGATCGTCCTCACGGAGGAGCATGGTCTCGTCGCCCCTGTGCCCGGTCGGGTATTCCGACGCGCGGACCAGGGTGGGCTGCGTGAGTCCCTGGTGTACGTGGTCCACGGCATCGCCCAGGACCCGTCGCTCGCTCACTCCCTCAACGTCCTCGGCATCCGGGAGGCGGACGCCGAGGGACGCTTCGTGAGCGTCCTCGACCAGGGCTTCGACGGCTACGGTGACACGGAATGGGGGCGCTTCTGGGAGCTGTTCCGGCAGGCCGGGGGTCGTCGGCTGGCCCACAGGGTTCTCGAGCGGGTACCGACACCTCGCGAGACGCTGCATGTCCGGACTGCCGACGGGAAGTTCCGGCCGGTGCGGGACTGCATGCTGCCCGGTGCGGTGGTCGATGTCCGGCGTGACCCGAGCATCGCCGTCGACAAGGAGTTCCACTCCGACGACCTCTCCTTCTTCCCGGAGATCGGGCTGCGGGAGCGGCCCTCGACAGGGGTACAGCCGGAAGGCGAAGCCTGGTTCGAGGAGTACCGGGAGGAGGTCCACTCCGCCCTTCTGCGGAGCCTGGACAAGCGTGCCCCGCGTCCGTCCCTCAGCCGGACGAAGGTGGAGGGCTCCGCGATCGGCGGCCCGCTGCACCTCTTCCGCTCCCTCTCGGAGGAGTCCCGCGCCGCGTTCCTGAAGGCCCTGGCCGACGACGACGTGGTGGACAACTGGACCTGCCGGATCGGTGATCGGTCGAGCTCGCGGCAGGCCGTCATCTCGCCGATCCGCTGGATGCTCAAGAAGTACGGCACCGTCGCCACCTCCCAGGGGATCAAGCCGCTGAAGGAAGCCGTCGGACCGCAGCTCGCCGCATATCGCGACGTGCTGCCGGTCGCCGACATCTCCCCGGAGAAGGCTCGCAAGCTGCGTCTGCCGACCACGGTCGACGAGGTTCCGCCCGACCGATGGGACACCCTTCTCTCCGAAGTGTCCCGGAGCGAGGACGATACGTTCGTCGGCGCCACCTATGTGATGCTCACCCGGTTCGGCGCGGACTTCCCCGAGGACGCGCTGACCCGGTGCCGCATCGGCGACGTCTGGGGCGCACGTCCGGACGGAGAGATCACCCTCGCAGTCGGCGCCGCCGAGTATCGGGCACTGCGGGCCGAGCAGCTTCCCGCGCTGCTCGTGGCGACTCCCGAGGACGCCGAGCTGATGGTCGAGAAGTGGGGGATGCTTCGCTACGCCGACGTGATCAGCCGGGAGACACGCGAGGTCGCGGACGGCGACCCGGTCCTCCTGGTGGAGCTGTATCCCGCCCTGCGGCAGCGGCTGAACAGCACCAACCGGAACAGCCTGGTGCAGCGGTGCACCGAGCTCGAGGAGGTGACCCGCACCCCGAACGGCACGCAGCACACCCCCCTGGATGCGGTGCGCCAGGGCAGCACCGTCAAGGTCCGCGTCCCGCTGGACCCTGAACCGCTGCTGCGGTTGATCGACCGCGAGCTGGAACTGGGTCTCGGCACGGCCGGCTGCCGGGCGGTGCTGGAACACCAGGAGCGCATGGCTCGGGACAGCGAGACGAGGGCGGCGCTCAAGGCCGTACGCGGCGCCGAGGACGTGGTCGCCAAGATCGAACTGCTGATCGGTGCGGAGGCTCTGCGCTCCGGGCTGCCCGAAGGGCTGATGGCGGCCGAGCTGAAGGACACCGGCGGTGTCGATCCGACCGGTCACCGGATCGCACAGCTGGCCTTCAACGCGCACGGCGACGGCGTGCTGCAACAGCACGCCCGAGACATCCAGGCCAGGTTCCCCAATGCGCCAGTGGCATACGGAGGTTCGTCGGCTGCCGTCGCATTCGTGTCGGACCTGAAACTGCCCGTGTCCTTCGCTGGCTCCAGGACACCGTCCCCGCCCGCCTGCGAGACCGTGGACGGCCCGCGGGACTTCCCTCGGCTGCACGACTACCAGGAGGATCTGGTCCGGAACATCTCCACCCTCCTCGACCGGTTGGCCCCGCAACGCGCCATGCTGTCCCTACCCACCGGCGCGGGCAAGACCCGGGTCACCGCCGAAGCCGTGATCCGCTGGGTGAAGCGAGTGGGCGATCTGGAGGGACCGCTGCTGTGGATCGCACAGACCGAGGAGCTGTGCGAGCAGGCCGTACAGAGCTGGAAGTTCGTGTGGAGCAAGGTGGGCGCCGAGCGGCCACTCACCATCAGTCGGCTCTGGAGCAGCAACGAGGTGGGGAACGTCGTGGAACACCCGCACCTGGTCGTTGCCACGGACGCCAAGCTGGAACGATGCCTGGACACCGAGCAGTACGCCTGGCTGCGGCAGGCCGCCCTGGTGGTCGTGGACGAGGCGCACACCGCCATCTCCAAGCGGTACACCGACGTCCTGGGGCAGTTGGGTCTCACCCAGTACGAGACCGGTCGGCACCTGCTCGGCCTGACCGCCACCCCGTTCCGCAACACCAACGAGGAGGAGACCCGCCGTCTGGTCAATCGCTTCGGCAACCGGCGACTCGACGAGGGTGTCTTCCCTTCCGGTGACCCGTACCGCGATCTCCAGCAATGGGGGATGCTCGCCCGTGTCGAGCACCGCACCCTGGAAGGTGGCCGTATCGAACTGACACGGGACGAGAAGGCGCAGGCCGAGCGGATGGCGGTGCTCTCCCGCGCCGCCGAGCAGCGTCTCGCCGACGACCACGCACGCAGCCGCCGCATCATCGACGAAGTGGCCGAGCTTCCGAAGGGCTGGCCGACCCTGCTCTTCGCCACGTCCGTGGACCACGCCAAGTACCTGGCAGCCATGTTGAACGACCGCGGGATCCCGGCCGCCGCCGTGGACTCGACCACCAGCGCTCAGGACCGGCGTCGGCGGATCGAGGACTTCCGCACGGGCCGTATCCGCGTGCTCACCAACTACGGTGTGCTCACCCAGGGATTCGACGCACCCGCCACCCGTGTCGTGGTCGTGGCTCGCCCGGTCTACAGCACCAACGTCTATCAGCAGATGATCGGCCGTGGCCTGCGTGGCCCCAAGAACGGCGGCAAGGACACCTGCCTGATCCTCAACGTCAGCGACAACATCGCCAACTTCGACACTCAGCTCGCCTTCACCCAGTTCGAGCACCTCTGGAGCAGTAAGTGACCAACGCCTACCTCGACAGCCCTCCGCTCACCGACGAGCAGCGGGCCGTGGTCGAGCAGCCCTGGGATGCACGTGTCCTGGTCACCGCCGGCGCCGGAGCGGGCAAGACCCACACGTTGGTGCGCCGGCTCGATGCGCTGTGCGGCCACGAGGATCCTGACGAGGCCCTGGAGGCCGCCGAGATACTGGTTCTCACCTTCTCCAATGCCGCCGCGCGGGAGTTGCGGGAGCGTATCGCCCGGCACGGGGAGCGGGCGCGCCGGGTGCGCGCCCAGACTTTCGACGCCTGGGCGTACGGGGTACTCGTCCAGGCGTACCCGGGCAGTGAGTGGCTTGCGGCCTCCTTCGATGAGCGGATCAGGGCCGCTGTCGAGGCGATCGAGAAGGGCGCCCTGGAGTCGGGTGACGCCGTCCCGCCCTCCCATGTGGTGATCGACGAGGTGCAGGACCTGTTGGGTGACCGCCGGGAACTGGTGGAGGCTCTGCTCGATCGCTACCAGGACAGCTGCGGCTTCACCGTGGTCGGCGACGCCGCCCAGTCCGTCTACGGATTCCAGATCGAGGACCTGACCGAACGCAGCGACGAGACCGGCCGGTTCTTCGAGTGGCTGCGCTGTTCGTATCCCGACGATCTGGTGGAGTTGTGCCTCACCGAAAACTTTCGGGCCGTCACTCCCGAGGCCCGGGTGGCGCTGGCGCACGGTCCCCGGCTCCAGCAGATCAGCGACCCGGACGAGGCAGGAACGCTCTACGACGAACTGCGTGATCTGCTCCTGGATCCGGTGAACGGGACGGGTGACCTCGCCGATGAGTACACCTTGGGCGGATTGCGGTCCCTCACCGACAGCTGCGCGATCCTCACCCGCGACAACCGACAGGCCCTGGTGGTCGCCGATCTGCTGCATGAGCACGGCATCGAGCACCGGCTGCGGCGCCCCCTCGAAGAGCGGCCGGTGCCGTACTGGGTCGCAGAATTGCTGCGCCGTACGGAGGCGACCGGCCTCACCGAGGACCGGTTCCGCTCCCTGCTCGCGGAGATCCCTCTGCCGTACGAGCCGAATACGAGTGCTCTGTGGACGGTGTTGCGCCGGGCCACCCGCTCGACGGGGCGCAGTGTGCTCGATCTGGAACGGCTGCGCCGCCTCGTTGCCGACGGCAGGTTTCCGGACGAGGCGGCCGACCCGGAGGCCGCACGGCTCGTGGTCTCCACCGTGCATCGGGCCAAGGGCCTCGAGTTCGACCGCGTGATCGTTCTGACTCCTCCGAGCATCGCCGAACTCCACAAGCAGCACAAGGACGAGTTGGACCTCCCCGCCGAGGCCCGCGCCCTGTACGTGGCGATGACGCGCGTCCGCCAGGACCTCTACCACGCACGATCCCCGGAGCTGCCGGTCCTCAAGCGAGCGGGTGGCCGAAGGAACGGTCGCCGGTATGTCGGCGGGTGGCGGTCGTACGACAGGTTCGGGATCGTCGCCGAGGCGGGCGACGTCTGCCGGGACAACCCGCCCGGGCACGAGACCGACGCCGTGGCGACCCAGACGTACCTCCTGGAGCAGGTCGGCCCCGGGCAGGAAGTGGTGCTGTGCAAGCGCCACGACCTGCCCATGGGCGAGTGCCAGAGCCCGCCGTACGCCCTGGTGCACAACGGGCGGGAGATCGGTGAGGCGTCGCAGCGTTTCCGCGAGGAGCTGTACCAGGTGCAAAAGGTGAACCGGACGTGGGACCCCTGGTGGCCCGATGAGATCCACGACATGCGGGTCGACACCCTGGAGACCGTGACGGGCAGCATCGCCGCCGGCGCGAACGCCGGCCTCGGCGAGCGAGGCGTGTGGGTCGTCCCCCGGATCACCGGCATCGGAAAGTATCGACGGGCTGACAACGAGGAGGAGCAGCGCGCATGACGCACGTAGCAGGTCGGCACTCCGAGCACTATCGGGTGCGGGACGAGGAACTTCTGGTGGGGCTTCGCCGGGAACTCCTAGGACCTGCTCCGGACGCTGCGCCGGACGACCGGGACGAGATCCTCACCCAGGACGCGCCGATCGACCGCTACCTGACCGGCGTCCTCTACCCGCGATCGGCGAACGCGGACGCGAAGCAGCGGATCCGTGAGGACGACGAGGAGCACGAAGGCCTGGACGTCGCACCGCAGCGCACCGGTGACAACCTCGAGGAATCCGGTACCGCGGACGAGGTCGGCGCGGCGGGGTCCCGCCGTCCCTCCTCGATGGGCCTCACCTTTGCGGTCGACCCGGCCATAAGCGACGCGATCGTGGTCTCGGCGCGCGCAGCCGTCTACGAGCCCACCGATGCCGACGGCAGTCCGATCCCGCCCCGCCGCGCCGAGGCCCGTACCACCGCCGACCAGCGGGAGCGGTGGCGGCGCAGGGAACTCGCCCTCCCGGACCAGCGCATCGACGTGACCCGGCCGGCTCCGAAGGACCCGATCGAGCTCGCCCCGGAAACCGCCGCGTTGCACGTCAACGTCCGGCGCCCCGACCCGACCACCGGAACGGTCACGATCACGGTCACGCTGATCAACACCCAGAAGATAGGCGAACGGGATCTCCAGGACGCCTTCTCCCTGTTCCAGTGTGGTCTGACGGTCCGAGCCGCCGACGGCTCCACCGCGTTCGTCGAGCGTTCCGCCCCGACCGCCGCTCACGACCCGGAGATCGCCACGAGTCGGCTGCTGCACCGTCATGCCCCGACCTTCGCTGTCGGTCACGGTTGCGCCGCCGAATGGGACTGGACTCCCCCGCCGATCGGCATGACCGACACCGTACGGGCCGCAGTCGCCGAGGTGCGGAGCGAGTTCGTGCCCACCGTCGAGGTGCTGCTCACCGACTCCAATCCGGAGATAGACAGCTCGGCTCTGTCCATGTTGGGGCTGGCGGAGAAGCCCGACACCGAGGTTCTGGCTGCTCTGGAGGAGCTCGCCGCGGGCTACGAGCGCTGGATCGACCGCAAGACGGCCGAGGCGAATGCGCTGACGGGCGGCACGCACGAGAAGCCCGCGCGGGACCAGGTGGAGGCCTGCTGTGTTGCGCTCGACCGGATCCGCGAGGGCATCGAGCTGCTGCGGGCGAAGCCCGATCTCATGAGGGCGTTCCGGCTCGCCAACCGCGCCATGGCCGACCAGCGCGCCCGCAGCGCGTGGGTGAAGGGCGGCCGCAGCGGTGCTCCCGACGTGGCGGCAGGCCGCTGGCGCCCCTTCCAGATCGCGTTCGTGCTGCTCTGCCTGGCCGGCATCGACGACCCGGACCACCGCGACCGGCAGGTCTCCGATCTGCTGTGGTTCCCCACCGGTGGTGGCAAGACAGAGGCCTACCTCGGGCTCATCGCCCTCACGTCGTTCCTGCGCCGTATCCGCAAAGGTGCGGACGGCGGCGGTGTCACCGTTCTCATGCGCTACACGCTGCGACTGCTTACCCTCCAGCAGTTCGAGCGCGCGGCGATCCTGCTCTGCGCCATGGAGCACATGCGACGCCACATGCCCGAGCTGGGACGTGAGCAGTTCTCCATCGGCATGTGGGTGGGCCGCTCGGCCACCCCCAACACACTGGTCGAGGCCGGCCAGAAGCTCGACGAGCTGCGCAAGAACCTCGACAAGCGCCTCGCTACCGAGAATCCCGTCCAGTTGCACGCCTGCCCTTGGTGCGGGACCCGCCTCGACGCCCGGAACTACGAGGCCGACGAGGACGCCAAGCGGATGCACGTCCGCTGCCCCGGCACGGACTGCGACTTCGCCGATGGCCTGCCCGTCCATCTGATCGACGAGGCGGTGTACGACGCCCGACCCACGCTGGTGATCGCCACCGTCGACAAGTTCGCATCCATGCCGTGGCGTCCGGCGACCTCCGCGCTCTTCAACCTTGATGACCCGGACGACGGAACCCCTCCCCCGGAATTGATCGTTCAGGACGAACTGCACCTGATTTCTGGGCCGTTGGGAACGCTCACCGGTCTCTACGAGACTGCTGTGGACGCGCTCGCCGGCCGGCCCAAGGTGATCGCCTCTACGGCGACCATCCGTCGTGCCGCCGACCAGGGCCGTCACCTCTTCGCCCGCGGAGTGCGGCAGTTCCCGCCTGCCGGGCTGGACGCCCGCGACTCGTGGTTCGCCGTGGAGACACCGCGCGAGGACAAGGCGAGCCGCCGCTACGTCGGCCTCCTGGCGCCCGGCACCAGCCAGTCCACCCTGCTGATCCGCACATACGCCACCCTGCTGCACCGGGCCAAGCACGCGGAGACCGACGACGAGGTGCGCGACGCGTACTGGAGCCTTGTCGGCTACTTCAACAGCCTCCGGCTGCTCTCCGCGGCCGAACTTCAGGTCCACGACGACGTGGTGGCCTATCTGGAGCTGCTCGCCGAGCGCGAAGGGGTGGCGGTCCGCTCGGTCGCCAACTACTCGGAGCTGACGAGCCGTGTCGACGCGAGCGAGATCCCGACCCGCCTCAAGGGCATCGAGAAGAGGCTCCCCGACGAGGACGCCGTGGACGTCCTCCTGGCCACCAACATGATCGCGGTGGGCGTGGACGTGGACCGCCTCGGTCTCATGGCCGTGATGGGCCAGCCGCAGACGACCGCCGAGTACATCCAGGCCACCAGCCGAGTCGGCCGCGCACACCCCGGCATGGTGGCGGTCATGCTCAACTCGGCCCGTTCTCGCGATCGTTCTCACTACGAGAGCTTCCAGCACTTCCACTCGGCCCTCTACCGTGAGGTCGAGTCCACCTCCGTCACCCCTTTCTCCGCCCGCGCCCGCGAGCGGGGCCTGCACGCGGTGATCGTCGCACTCGCCCGCGTCCTGATCCCGGCTGCCCGCCCCAACGAGGGTGCCGGCAAGGTCGAGTCTTACGAGCACATTCTCCGGGGCCGCATCAAGTCCGTACTTCTGGACCGCGTGGACGCAGTCACCCCGGAGGAGACCGACGCCGTGTCCCAGGCCTTCGACGAGTTCGTCGAGTGGTGGTGCGAGGAGGCCGACATCCACAGCGGCCTGCTCTTCGAACCCCGCAGGGGCAGTCGTGCCCCCTCGCTGCTGAAGGCGTACGACGACGAGTCCGAGGGTGCCGATGCCTGGTCCACTCTGTGGAGCCTGCGCGACGTCGACGCCGAGTCCGCCCTGTTCATGGAGGGAACCCGATGACCCCGCCCCCCGCCCGCCGTCGCAGGACCGGTGCGAAAGGCGCCGCACCCGCCCACAACCTCCCACGGCGCGGCACGGTCCGCCGCGCCCAGGCGATCACCACGTACGGCGTCGGATCGCTCATAGCCGTCGACCACGAGTCCTTCGTCGTCTCGGGGCTGGACGATGCCGAGGGCAGCTGGAGCATCCATGAATCCCCGCGGATCCACGAACGCCGCCTGGCCCGGCTGCTCGGCGTCGACTACTTCCGGCTGCCGCCCGCGTCCGACGACAGCAGCGAGGACGGCCTGCGGGTCCGTCGCTTCCCCCTGATGCACTCCTGCCCCGAGTGCACGGAACTGCAGCGACACCGCGACTTCAATCCGCCCGCCGGTCGTAGCGTCTGCGGCACGTGTGAGGTCGACCTCGTCCCCTCCCGCTTCGTCGTCGCCTGCGAGGCCGGACACCTCGGGGAGTTCCCGTACTGGCAGTGGGTGCACCGTTCCATCGACCGCGGTGCCACGACGGCGGGACAGTGCGGTGGGAAACTCAACCTGCGTACGTCCGGACGTACGTCTTCGCTCCGCTCGATCCTCGTCTCCTGCACCTGTGGACAGGCTCCTGAAGTCTCGATGGAGGGCTCCTTCCGCAGGAACGCGCTCAAGGATCTGGGGCTCACATGCCGGGGCTTGCGCCCGTGGCTCGGCACGTCCGCCCCCGCCCAGGAGTGCGGACTCCCCCTGCGCACGCTTCAGCGCGGTTCATCAACGGTGTGGCAGCCGGTGCTGAAGTCGGCACTCTCCATCCCTCCGTGGAGCGACGGCCGCGCGGATCCGCTCGCCGAGCACTGGGACACACTCCGCGAGTACGACAACCGCGAGCACGTCGAGATCTATCTCAAAGGCGTTTTCAAAGGAAAGTGTCCCGTCCCGCTGGACGAGGTGATGGCGCTGCTCGACGCGGAGCGTGAGGAGGACCCCGAGGGCGAGGCAGGCCCCTCCTTCGACCACCGCTACCGCGCCCTGCGCAACAAGGAGTACGAGCGTCTCCGCTCGGGCAACGACGAGCGCGAGCACTCCCGCGACGAGCAGTTCATCTGCGAGACCCCACTGGGCGACCAGAGCGTGCTCGGTCCGCTCGGCGTCACCGGCCCGATGCTGGTCAAAAAGCTTCGCGAGGTACGTGCTCTGAAGGCGTTCACCCGGCTCGCCGACCCCGATTCGACGACCGAATCGAAGGAGATGCCGCTCTCCGACTCTCCCTTGCGCTGGCTCCCGGCCATGGAGGTGCGCGGCGAGGGGGTCTTCCTTCGCCTGAAGGAAGACCGACTCGGCACCTGGGAGAAAGCCACGGCGGTGGCGGCCCGGATCGAGCGGATGCGTACCGCTCACCAACGGGTGCTGGAGCAGCGGGCCGGCGACCCGAGCCGGGTCGTCCCCTCCCCGGCCACTCCACGCATGGTGCTGCTCCACACCCTGGCCCACGTGCTCATCAACGAGTGGAGCCTGGAGGCGGGCTACCCGGCCGCTTCCCTGCGCGAGCGCCTGTACGCCGCCGACGACATGGCAGGGATACTCGTCTACACAGCGACGAGCGACTCTGCGGGCAGCCTCGGCGGGCTCGTCGCCCAGGGCGAACCGGACCGCCTCGACCGGACGATACGTTCGGCCGTCCGCCGTGCCGAGTGGTGTTCCTCCGACCCGCTCTGCGTCGAGACCGAGGCATCCGGCACTGGCAGCACCAACCTCGCCGCTTGCCACGCCTGCGTCATGCTCCCCGAGACGAGTTGCGAGCACAACAACATCCTGCTGGACCGCGCGCTGCTCGTCGGCACGCCGGACGATCCTGACCTGGGCTTCTTCACGAACATACTGGAGCACTGATCTCCGGCTGCCCCTCAAGAGGGGGACCGGAGCGGCAGTTCACGCTCCGCCTCCGGCCCCCGCCGAACCATCGTTCGGGACATCAAGGAAGACAGAGCAGACCACCTGCTACGGTCGATCCATGCCCCTCTCCGTGTCCACGGCGCGTGCTGTAGACCTGCGGACCGAGCCAGTTGATCAAGTTCTCGGCCATGTGGAGCGGTCGCTTCGGACTCGCATGGACCGGGACACAGTGGTGCGCAAGCGCCGCACGGTCGGTGCACGGACCGACCGCGGCACGTGGGTTCGTATCGAACGGCGGTCACTCGACAGGATCGGTGTCCAGGGCTGGAACGGCAGCGAGTGCGCCGCTCGTCTGGAAGGCGTCACACAACCGGCATGGCTCGGATGCCTCGTCTGGCGCGACGCGGACGAGCCCGTGATGTGGCGGGCCGACGAGACAGAGCTCCTGCCGGGGAGACCCGTCGGAACCGCCGTTCCGGGTGACGACCCGAGACTGCCGGACGAGTGGTGGCAAGCACTCAACGCCTCGCTGGACGCCCTCACCTCGCAGGAGACAAGGCGGGTGGCCACGCCGGACACCGTCACCATCACCCAGGACCACGTCACCGAGTCCATCCGCAGCGTCTTCCGCGATGACTTCGATACGACCGTCGAGCACTGGCTGCCGGCCCACGCCGACCTCAACTGGGCGAACATGACGGCGCCGGTCTTCAGCCTCTTCGACTGGGAGGACTGGGGGAACGCACCGCAGGGACTGGACTCCGCCTCGCTGTGGGCAAGCTCCCTGGCCGTCCCGGCTCTTGCCGATCGCGTACGGCGAGAGCGGCGGGCCGACTTCGGAAGCCGGGACGGCAAGCTGATGACCCTGTTCGTGTGCTCGAAGATCCTTGGGCCGCACTCGCATCCCGAGGATCCCCGGCTCGGCCCCGCGCGCCGGATGGCAGAGAAGACCATCGAGGAACTTCGGTCCGGCTGACCGCGCCTCACGCCGGCACGGGGCAAGGTCGATGCCTACACCCAGGTGTAGTTCTCGTCGGTGACGGCGTCCAGTGCGGCATCACCGACGGCGGCTCGGGGGTCGGGCAGTGCCGCCAGGGGGGAACCGACGGGCGGGAAGACGGGCAGTTCGGCGACCTTGCGGTAGTTGATCCACTCGATGATTCCGACCTCGTGGCTGCCGTCGGGGAGTTCGTCCAGCTCCTGCTCGGCGAGGGTTGCGCGGATCTCGGGAGTGATGTGGAGGCGGTAGATCAGGTGGATTTTCCGCGGTGGCGGGGTGGGCCCGGGGCGGGTGACTCGTTGGTCGACGACCCACAGGAGATCACCGCCGTCGGCCTGGTCGATGTCCAGGTTCAGTTCCTCGGCGAGTTCCCGTGCCAGGGCCTGACGGAAGTCCTCGCCGTCCTCCACGTTGCCGCCGGGCGGGGTGTAGTGAATGGATCCGGCGCGGTCACGGCGGATGAGGGCGACCTCGTTGCCGCAGAAGACAAGGGCCCCGGCTCGGACCTTGATGCGAGAGAAAGCTGCTGCCGGCGTGTCGGGAGTGCTGGTCATGGCGGCCAGTATCGCGGGGAGCAAGGTCATAGCGTCAGCCATCAGCTGAGCAGCGCCCTCTGTCGTAGGGCCGGGAAAACGGAGGTTGTCATGGCCGGACTCGTCTACTTCAAGAAGGAATCCATGCACGCCGGATTCGTTCGCTACCGCTTCGGGGCCGACCCATCCGAGATGGATCGGCGGCTCGTTCTGAACACCGTCACATGTGCGTCGGAACCGGTCGACGGGCACGTCGACTATCTGTTTCTCAAGGCCTCGCGGAAGATCAGTTCGTTGTACGAGGAGAGGGGGAGCTGGCCCGAGCGAGGGATGAGTGCCAGCTGATGTCGGGGGAGAGTGCCGGTGGTGGTGAGGCCCGAGTTGCGGGCTCCCCGTCCCCGGGGTCACGGTGGATGAGGGGTGGTCAGGGGCATCGCGTTCGTACTCGGTGGAGCCATCCGATTGTTGAATCGTTGAGTTGAGCCTGGCCGGGCGTCGGCGCATGTCCGTGTTCTGGAGATGCACGGCTACGACGTTCTGAAGCGCACAGCACGCGGCGCGGAAGCGGAGAAGGCAATGGCGGACAACATCGGGACGCGTCTCGGCGGTGAGCCCCCGGAGCGGGCAGGTGGCGGAATGGAGCCGGGCGCGGAGTACACCGGACGGTACGTGGTTCTGCTGGACCAGACGGACCCCGAGCGCGGAATGAACGCGCTGCGTTCCTCGGCCGGTGTCGCCGTCGCCGAACGGGTCAGCGGGGCCAGGCCCGAGAGCATGATGGAAGGGCTCGGGCGCCCCGACGTCTCGGTGGTCTTCGACGAGATCGGCGTCGCGGTCGTCGACGCGCAGCCGGATCAGCGGCACGCGCTGGTGACCACCGCCGAGGCGGAGCCCACGATCCTCGCGGCCGAACCGGAGCGCTATGTGTACGCCTCCGTGATCACCGAGGCCCAGCAGACGCTGACCGGGTTCTTCCCCGCCTACCGCAGCGACGAGGAAGCACTCAGCCACTTCACCGAGGCGCAAGTCGCCGCCCATCTGGGCCCCGCCTGGGACTCGTCGAACACGACGTGGGGCCTCCAGGCCATCCGCGCCAACCTGACCACGCTGACCGGGCAGGGCACGAAGATCGCCGTTCTGGACACCGGCGTCGACACCGACCATCCCGACCTGGCCGGGTGCCTGGAGGACACCGCTTCCTTCGTCCTCGGCGAGAGCGTCGAGGACGTCCACGGGCACGGCACGCACTGCATCGGAACGGTGGCCGGTCCGGCGAGCCCCGCCGAGGGACCCCGCTACGGCGTCGCCGTGCAGGCACGGATCCTCGCGGGCAAGGTCCTCGGCCGCTCCGGCAGCGGCACCGACGGCCAGATCCTCGCGGGCATCAACTGGGCGGTCGCGCACGGGGCACGGGTGATCTCCATGTCGCTCGGCGCACGGGTGATGCCCACGGAGCTGTACCCGCAGACGTACGAGCAGGTGGCCCAGCGCGCCCTCCAGCGCGGCACCGTCATCGTCGCCGCGGCCGGCAACGGCAGCCGCCGGCCCTGGAACGTCCTGCCGGTCGAGCGTCCGGCCAACTGCCCGTCCATCCTCGCCGTGGCCGCCGTGGGCAAGGATCTGTCGACGGCCCGGTTCTCCTGCTGCGCCTTCAACCTGCAGGGCGGCGAGGTCAACATCGCCGCGCCCGGTGTCGACGTGTACTCGGCCGCCCCGAACGGCGAGTACGCGACCATGAGCGGCACCAGCATGGCCACCCCGCACGTCGCCGGCGCGCTGGCCCTCATCTCCCAGGCGAACCCCGACGCCTCGGCGGCCGACCTCAAGTCCCGGCTGATGTCCGGCGCGTACCCGCTGCCGCAACCCGTCGAGGACGTCGGCGCGGGTCTGCTCCAGGTCCCGTGAGCCGGACGCCCGGAGCGGCGGAGCCGGCCGGGGTCGTCGGGGTGATTCTCTCCGTCGACCCCGACCGGTTCGCCGACGTGGTCGAAGCCGCCCGGCGCAGCGGGCTGACCGTCACCGGTGAGCAGCCGCTGATCGGTTCGCTGGCGGGCACGATCGCCGCCGACCGGATCCCGGAACTGGCGGGCCTCGACGGTGTCGAAGCCGTCGACCGCGAGCGCACGTATCAGCTCCCGCCCCCGGATTCCCCTCTCCAGTGACCCGGACCCCGGAACTTGACACACCCCGACTCAAGCTCGGTCCGCCGGCCGGCCTCGGCGTTAGCCTCAGGACGCAGACACGAGGAGGCAGGCATGGCGAAGATTCCCAGCTCGGCCATCGCGGCGACCGGGCTCGTCGGCGGCTATGGCGTCGCCCGCTGGACCAAGAAGCGGCAGCTCGGCGGGGTCGTCCTGGCGGCGGCCGGGGCCGCCGCCGCGCAGCGGTGGCGGGCGCAGGCCGGCGGCAAGGCCGCGGGCGCGCTGAGTGCCGCGTACGTCGCCGCGTTCGCCGGGTCCCACCCGCTGGCCAAGAAGATCGGCGCCTGGCCGTCCGTCCTCGGTGTCGCCGGCGCCGTCGCCCTCGCCTCCTGGGCCGTCGCCGACCGCCGGGCCGCCTGAGCCCGACCCGCCCGCTACGACACCCCCGCCCGGAACGCCCTCCGGTACGCCTGCGGGCTCGTCCCCGCCACCCGGCGGAAGCGCTCCCGGAACGCCGTCGGCGAGCCGAAACCCGTCTGTACGGCGATCCGTTCGACAGGGTGGTCCGTGGTCTCCAGCAGGTACTGGGCGCGCCGCACCCGCGCCCGGTGCAGCCACTGCAGTGGTGTCGTGCCGGTCTGCTCGCGGAAGCGGCGGTTGAGGGTGCGGGTGCTCATGCCGGCCTTCGCCGCGACCTCGTCCAGCGTCAGATTCTGGTCGCAGTGGTCCTCCAGCCACGCCAGCAGAGGCTCCAGGGTGGTGCCGGCCGGGGCCGGCGGCAGGTCGTGGACGATGAACTGGGCCTGCCCGCCCTCCCGTTCCAGCGGCATGACCGACATCCGGGCCGCGTGCGCGGCGACCGCCGAGCCGAAGTCCTTGCGGATCATGTGCAGGCACATGTCCATGGCCGCGGCGGCGCCCGCCGACGTCAGGAACTGGCCGTTGTCCACGTACAGCACGTTCGGGTCCACCGTCACCTCCGGGTGACGCCGGGCCAGGTCCGGGGCGGCGATCCAGTGCGTCGTGGCCCGCAGGCCGTCCAGCAGGCCCGTCGCCGCGAAGAGGAACGCGCCCACGCAGATCGACGCGATCCGGGTACCGTTCGCCGCCGCCGCGCGCAGGGCTTCCGCCACCCCGGGCGGCAGCGCCGCCGGAGGTTCGGCCACCCCGGGCAGGATGATCGTGTCGGCCTCCGCCAGCGCCTCCAGACCGTACGGCGCCCGCACCGTGAAGGCGCCCGCGCTCACCTCCTCCCGCACCGAGCACACCCGCACCCGGTACGGCTCCCGGCCGTCCGGCAGTCTCGCCCAGCCGAACGTGTCGATGGGAGCGGAGAGGTCGAAGGGGATGACGCCGTCCAGCGCCAGCACGGCCACGGTATGCATGGCGGGAATCTAGCTCTACGGCGGGTCCTCGCCAACCGTGCCGCAGTGGGGAAACGGGTCTCCCAGCCGCTGCCACACCGGGTGGCGGGAATCCGTCGGATACTGGCAATCTCGCCACTGGTGTCGGGATCGCGGCGCCCCTAGCGTCCCTCCGTGACCAAGTTCCTCCTCGCCGTCCACGTCATCGCCGCGATCCTCGCCATCGGGCCCGTCGCCGTCGCCGCCAGCATGTTCCCGCCCGCCGCACGCCGGGCACTGGCCGCCGGACCCGCTGGAACCGACGGCCCCGGCGCCGCCGGACCCGACGACTCCGATGCCACCGGGACACTCCGGCTGCTGCACCGGATCTGCCAGGTGTACGCCGTCGTCGGCGTCGTCGTCCCCGTCTTCGGGTTCGCCACCGCCGGCCAGATGGGCGTACTCGGCAGCGCCTGGCTGATCGTGTCGATAGCGCTCACCGCGCTCGCCGCCCTCGTCCTCGCCGCACTCGTGCTGCCCGCCCAGACCGCGTTCGTCGAGGGGACGGCGGGGCCCGGGCTGACCGCACGGCTCGCGATGTCCACCGGCGTCTTCAACCTGCTGTGGGCCGCCGTGACGGTCCTGATGATCGTGCGCCCCGGATCCACCACCGGGGCATGAGCGAGGTCACCCAGGCGTACGCGAGGTCACGGCCTGCTCGCCGCCGGCGGCGCCGTGGGACCACGGCCCTCGGTACCCGGCCGGCCGCCCGACGCCGCCGCCTTCGCCCGGTCGGCCACCGCCGTCAGCGGGCGGGCGATGTCCTCCAGGGAGCGGCGCTCCGCCTTCACCGCCAGGGCCGCCGCGACCAGACCGGCCGCACACATCAACGCCGCGCCGATGCAGAAGGCGAGGACCGTGTCGCCGACCCTGCCGGTGCCCGTGAGGTCGGCGAACAACAGCGGACCGCTGATACCGCCGGCCGCCGTGCCCAGGGCGTAGAAGAAGGCGATGGACATCGCCCTCGTCTCCATCGGGAAGATCTCGGACACGGTCAGATAGGCACTGGAGGCGCCCGCCGAAGCGAAGAACAGCACCGCGCACCAACAGGCCGTCAGCGTGCCCGCGCCCAGCACACCCCGGCCGAACAGCCACGCCGTACCGAAGAGCAGCAGGCCCGAGAGCAGATACGTGGACGCGATCATCACGCGCCGGCCCACCGTGTCGAACAGCTTCCCGAGCAGCAGCGGGCCACAGAAGTTGCCGACCGCGATCACCGCGAAGTAGTAGCCGGTACGGTCCGCGGGCACGTCGTAGAACCTGGTCAGGATCGCGCCGAAGCCGAAGGTGATCGCGTTGTACAGGAACGCCTGGCCGATGAAGAGGGAGAAGCCCAGCACCGCCCGCCTGCGGTACCGCCCGAAGACCGTACGGGCGATCTCCGTGAACGTCACGCTCCTTCGCTGCCGTATCTCCAGCTCGCCGCGCGCCTCGGGCAGCCGTACGCCCTTCTCCGCCTCCACCCGGCGTTCGATGCCGGAGACGATCTCCTCCGCCTCCCGGTCCCGGCCGTGGATCAGCAGCCAGCGCGGACTCTCCGGGACATGCCGCCGTACCAGCAGGATGACCAGGGCCAGGAAGGCGCCGAGGGCGAAGGTGAGACGCCAGCCGACGTTCCTGGCCAGCAGGCCGGTGTCGAGCGCGACGATCGACAGCAGGGAGCCGCCGACCGCGCCCAGCCAGAAACTGCCGTTGATGACGAGATCGACCCGGCCCCGGTAGTCCGCCGGGATCAGCTCGTCGATCGCGGAGTTGATCGCCGCGTACTCACCGCCGATACCGAAACCGGTCAGGAAGCGGAAGAGGAAGAACCACCAGGCCTCCCAGGACACCGCCGTCAGGGCCGTCGCCGCCAGATACACCGCCAGCGTGATCATGAAAAGTTTCTTGCGGCCGAAGCGGTCGGTCAGCCGGCCCCAGAACAGGGCACCCGAGCACGCACCCGCCACATACAGCGCCGCGGCCACACCCGTGACCTGCCCGGAAGTGATCGACAGACCACTGCCGGGCTCCGACAGCCGGCCGGCGATATTGCCGACGACCGTGACCTCCAGGCCGTCCAGGATCCACACGGTGCCCAGACCGATGACGATCGTCCAGTGCCAGCGGGACCACGGAAGGCGGTCGAGCCGGGCAGGGACGGCGGTGACGACGGTCCGGCCGGTCGAGGCCTCGACTGCGCGCATGGGCTCCCTCCTCAGCGAGGAACGGGTCACCGGGTGCCCTGACCTGACCGGAGCAGTCCGGCCCGGCCCCGGCCCGCCGCAAACGACCGAAACCAGCCGGTCGGGCCCTGCTCGCCGGTCAGACCCCGAGCCCCCGCGACACCGTATGGATCAGCAGCCCCGCCAGGGACCCCACCACCGTGCCATTGATCCGGATGAACTGCAGATCGCGGCCGATGTGCGCCTCGATCTTCCGGGTGGTGTGCTCGGCGTCCCAGCCCGCCACGGTGTCCGTGATCAGCGAAGTGATCTCCGCGCGGTACGTCGTCACGACATGCACCGCCGCACCCTCCACCCAGCTGTCGACCTTCTCCTGCACCTTCGGCTCGGTCGCCATCCGCGAGCCCAGCGACAGCAACGCCGCCCGCACCCGCAACCGCAGCTCACTGCGCTCGTCCTCGGCCGCCGCCACGATCATCGACCGTACGGCCGTCCACGCGGACGCGATCAGATCCTGCACCTCACCGCGGCCCAGCACCTCACCCTTGAGCCGCTCCACCCGCGCCCGCGTGTCCGTGTCGGACTGCAGATCGGACGCGAAGTCGGTCAGGAAGCGGTCCAGCGCACCGCGCGCCGGATGCGCCGGCATGTCCCGCATCTCGGTGACGAACCGCAACAGCTCCTTGTACACCCGCTCGCCGACCTTCCGGTCCACGAACCGCGGGGTCCAGCCGGGCGCACCACCCTCCACGGCCACCATCACATCGTCCCGGTGCAGCACCAGCCAGTCGTGCGCGCGGGCCACCACCAGGTCCACCACCCGCCGGTGCCCCCCGTCGGCGACGATCTTCTCCAGCGTCTTCCCGAGGCCCGGCGCGATCTCCTGGACGTTCGCCCGCCGCGTGATCGCCTCACCGACGACCGCCTGCACATCCGAGTCACGCAGCACGGTCAGCGCCCCGCGCAGGGCGGTGGCCAGCTCCGCCGTCACCCGGTCCGCGTGCTCCGGCTCGGCCAGCCAGGCCCCGAGCCGGCTGCCGATACCGACCGCGCGCAACCGCTGCCGTACGACGTCCGCGGAGAGGAAGTTCTCCCCGACGAACTCGCCCAGCGAGACGCCCAGCTGATCCTTCTTCGTCGGGATGATCGCGGTGTGCGGGATCGGCAGGCCCAGCGGATGCCGGAAGAGAGCCGTGACCGCGAACCAGTCGGCGAGCGCGCCCACCATGCCCGCCTCGGCCGCCGCCGCCACATAGTCCGCCCACTCCCCGGCCCCCGCGTTCCCGACCGCCTTCGCCACGACGTAGACCACCGCCACGAACAGCAGCAGGCCCGTCGCCGTGAGCTTCATCCGCCGCACCCCGCGCCGACGCTCCTCGTCGGCCGGGGTGAACGCCGTCATCGTCCGGTACGACGCCACCCGTGCCGGTGTTCCCGTCTCGGTAGGTTCCATCAGCTCCACCCGTTCGGTGATCCCGCACACAATTGTCCCTTCCTGACCGACTCCCGGAACGGAACAGGAGTTCCCGGCGTCTGTCTGAACGGGAGCAGTGGCAGGGTCCTGTCAGATCTCCCCGGCCCATGACGCATCATGGACGCAGCAAGATCGGAGCCTCGGGCTCCCATCTCCCGAGGAGAACAACACAAGCGTGACCAAGCGTCATGGTTACGGGGTGCTCGGTGCGCTGGTCGCCCTGGTCATCCTGCTGTCCGCCGCCATATACATCACCGTGGCCGCCGACGACGGAACCCCCCGCGGCACCCTCGCCGACACCCGCCCGCACCGCGGCTCCGCCGCCCCCGCCTCCACCGGCACCTGGGTCGGCGCCTGGGCCACCGCCCCCGTCGGCGGCGAACCCGGCACCGAGACACAGGGCCTCGCCGGCCACTCGGTCCGCAACGTGGTCCATACCACCGCCGGCGGCACCAGCGCCCGCGTCACGCTGTCCAACCTCTACGGCCAGTCACCCCTCACCCTCACCCACGCCACCGTCGCCCTCTCCACCGGCGACGGCACCGCCGCCGCCGACGCGGAAACGATGCGCCGCCTCACCTTCAACGGCAGCACCAGCGTGGTCATACCCGCCGGCGGACAGACGGTCAGCGACGCCGTACGCCTGACCATCCCGCACGACACCGACGTCCTCGTCACCACCTACTCCCCCACCCCCTCCGGCCCGGTCACCTACCACCCCCACGCCCGGCAGACGTCGTACGTCGCCACCGGCGACCGCACCGAGGACACCACCGGCGGCCCGTACACCGAACAGACCCCGTACTGGCGCTACCTGACAGCCCTTGACGTCCTCAGCAACGAAGCCGCCGGCACCGTCGTCGTCTTCGGCGACTCCATCACCGACGGCATCACGTCCACCGTCGGCGCCAACCACCGCTGGCCCGACATCCTCTCCGGCCGCCTGCGCAGCGCCCTCGAAAGCGGCCAGCAACTGCCCCGCTACAGCGTCGTCAACGAAGGCATCAGCGGCAACCAGGTCCTCGCCGACGGACTCGGCCGACCCGCCGAGAACCAGAGCGGCCTCGGCCGCTTCGGCCGCGACGCACTCGCCCGCACCGGCACCAAGGTCGTCGTCATCGACCTCGGCGTGAACGACATCCTGCGCAACCGCCGGCTCGCCGACCCCCACCGCATCACCACCGGCCTGCGCACCCTCGTCCGCCAGGCACACGCCCGCGGCCTCAAGGTCATCGGCGCCACCCTGATGCCCTTCAACGGCCACCGCGGCTACACCCCACAGCGGGAAGCCGTACGCCAGCAGGTCAACGCGGACATCCGGGCCGGCGGGATCTACGACGCCGTCGTCGACTTCGACAAGGCCCTCCGCGACCCCTACGACCCACGCCGACTGCGCCCCGAATACGACTCCGGCGACCACCTGCACCCCAGCGACCTGGGCTACCGCACCATGGCCCAGACCTTCGACCTGCGCACACTGACCGGCGCGGGCCAGACGGAGCTGTAGCCGCGCGGCGAGGAATACTGACGGACATGACCCGCCTGATCCTCGCCACCCGCAACACCGGAAAGATCACCGAACTGAGGGCGATCCTCGCCGAAGCAGGACTCCCGCACGAACTGATCGGCGCCGACGCCTACCCCGACATCCCCGACGTCAAGGAAACCGGCGTCACCTTCGCCGAGAACGCCCTCCTCAAGGCCCACGCCCTCGCCCGGGCCACCGGCCTTCCCGCCGTCGCCGACGACTCCGGCCTCTGCGTCGACGTCCTGGGCGGCGCCCCCGGCATCTTCTCCGCCCGCTGGGCCGGCCGCCACGGCGACGACAAAGCCAACCTGGACCTGCTGCTGGCCCAGCTCTCGGACATCGCGGACGAACACCGCGGCGCCCACTTCGCCTGCGCGGCGGCCCTCGCCCTGCCGGACGGGCGGGAGAGGGTGGTCGAGGGCCGGCTGCTGGGCGCCCTGCGGCACGCCCCCGCCGGCACGAACGGCTTCGGCTACGACCCGATCCTCCAGCCGGAGGGCGAGACGCGCACGTGCGCCGAGCTGAGCGCGGAGGAGAAGAACGCGATCAGCCACCGGGGGAAGGCGTTCCGGGCACTGGTGCCGGTGGTGCGGGAGCTGCTGGGCTGAGAGTCGCAGAGGGGCCGCCCGGATGGACGGCCCCTCTGTATGTGTGGGCCCGGTGGGACTCGAACCCACGACACACCGGACCTAAACCGGCGCCCTCTAGCCAGCTGGGGTACGGGCCCTCAGCCTCGCCTACTCTACTGGGCGCTACGGACCGCTCGTCGCCCTCCTCGGCACCAGGTGCTGGTGATCGCGTGGCAGTTGGGGCAGAGGAAACGCAGATTCTCCCGCCTGTTGTCGTGCCAGTCCCCGTTGACGTGGTCAATTTCCAGCGTCATGGGCTTCCCGAGCCACTCCGCAGCGACTCCGCACCTGGCGCACTGTTCAGGAACGCCCACTTCACGGAGCGCGCGCCGGAGGCGTTCGGTCGCGATCCGGTGTCCGCCATCGTGCCGCACCAGGACAGCTTCCGGCCGCTTGGCATTCGTACCCGGCTTCCCTCGCTGATGGGCCTGGCCGAGAAAGTGGGCGGTGTCGAGGCCGTCTTCGGCGATCCACTTGCGAAGCATCGCGCGTTGGCTGCCGTTGTTCGTACGACCGATACGGCGAAGCACCTCGGCGATGGACGCCGACTCGTCGACCACCGCCCGCAGCTCGTCCGGCGCGGGTCGCGCTTGCCTGCCAGTGAGTGAGAAGTGCGAGATGTCGATGCCGAAGTGGGCGAATCGCTTCACGAGGTATCCCCGCAGGTAGCCGTATGGCCGGGTGCCGAAGAAGGCGATGACCTCGTCAAGGTTCGAGCACTGCGCGGCCGCCTGGGCCAACCGCTCGCGCGTGTACTGCACTCCGCTGCTCATACGACACCTGCCCGGGCACGGCCCTTGCCACGCCCTCGGTAAGTGTCGGTGGTCGAGTGGCAGTTGGGGCAGAGGAACCGCAGGTTTTCGACGCGGTTGTTCCGCCAGTTGCCGTCAACATGGTCGACCTCCAGGGGGAGCCGCTCGCCGAGCCAGACCGGCTCAATACCGCACAGGGCGCAGCGCTCCTCCATGCCCAACTCGATCATCGCCCTCTTGAGTCGCTGACTCGGGACGCGCGGAGCATGCGCCGACGTGTCCTCGACGAGGATCTCCGCAGGGGTTCGGCGGCGCTGGTTGTATCGCATCCGCTCGGTTCGGACCACAGGCATGAAGTGCGAGGTGTCGATCCCGTACGCCTTGATCCGCCGGGCGATGTTGGCCTGGTGGCCACCCACGGACTCGAGCCCGAGTCGACGCACGACCTCGTTGATGCTGGTGGATACGGCGACGACCGGCTCAAGAATCTCGCGCGTCCACTTCACCCCCTCCCGCTCGAAGTGCGACGTATCGACGCCGAGCTTCTTCATCCGTTGCCTGATGTAGTCCCGCCTCGGACTCCTCGGATCCACCCCCAGCCTCTCCAACGCCTCCGACAAGTTCCGCGCCCCGCGAGCCGCCGTCTCCAGCCGCTCCTTGGTGTATGCGCCGGCCCCCATCGAGCCCCTCCGTTCCGGGCGTGCGTTCGCCACCCGTACGGAGTAACGAACCGTTTATCGGACGGTCACGCACGGAAACGAGAAAGCGGCTCGCACCGGTCACGGTGCGAGCCGCCGGTGGCGGACGTGGGGATCAGATGCCCAGGTCCTTGATGATCTTGGCCACGTGGCCCGTCGCGCGGACGTTGTACAGGGCCCGTTCGACCTTGCCGTCCTCGTCCACGACGATCGTGGAGCGGATGACGCCCATGTACGTCTTGCCGTAGTTCTTCTTCTCGCCGTAGGCGCCGTAGGCTTCGGTGATCTTCTTGTCCGGGTCGGCGAGGAGGGTGACCCTCAGGGATTCCTTGTCGCGGAACTTCGCCAGCTTCTCCGGGGTGTCGGGGGAGATGCCGATGACGTCGTAGCCGGCGCCGGCCAGGAGTTCCAGGTTGTCCGTGAAATCGCAGGCCTGCTTGGTGCAGCCGGGAGTCAGGGCGGCGGGGTAGAAATAGACGATGACCTTGCGGCCCTTGTGGGCGGAAAGGGACACCTCGGTGCCGTCGGCGTCCGGGAGGGTGAAGGCGGGGGCCACATCCCCCGGCTGGAGTCGCTCGCTCATCGGGCCAGCGTAACCGGGGGGCCTTGCGGTGCGCCGGGAGCAAGAGCTGACAGACTGTTCGGGACAGCATCAGGAGACTTCGGAGGCCGTACGGTGGCGGACACGTCGGACACCAGAACCCCGGCGCAGATCGAGGCGGACATCAAGCGCCGCCGCGAAGTGCTGGCCGAGACGCTCGACGAGATCGGGGTGCGGGTGCATCCGAAGACCATCGTCGGGGATGCGAAGGCCAAGGTCATCGCCAATGTCGATCACACGGTCGGGCGGGCGTATGTGCAGGTCAATCGGGTCGTGAGCGATGTCCGGGCGCAGTTCGTGGATGCCGAGGGCACGCCCCGGCTGGAGCGGGTCGTGCCGGTCGCGCTGGTCGTCGTCGGGGTCGTGGGGCTGCTCGCCCTGGGGGCCCGGCGGCGCAGGGACTGACCGGGACAGGTAGGTTCGAGGCGTGAGCGCCAACAGAAATGTGCACAGCACTCCCCACCACGACAAGCTGCCCATCCGGATGCTGCACGACCGGGTTCTCGTGCGGCAGGAGACCGGTGAGGGCGAGCGGCGGTCGGGGGGCGGCATCCTGATTCCGGCCACCGCGGCGGTCGGCCGGCGGCTGGCCTGGGCCGAGGTCGTCGCGGTCGGGCAGAACGTACGGACGGTGGAGCCCGGTGACCGGGTTCTGTTCGATCCGGAGGACCGGGCGGAGGTCGAGGTGCGGGGCGTGGCGTACGTGCTCATGCGCGAGCGTGATCTGCATGCCGTCGCCGCGGACCGGTTCGAGGGGTCGGAGGACTCCACGGGTCTGTATCTCTGACGTTCCGAAGCTACGCGCGCGAGGGCCGGTGACCATCGTCACCGGCCCTCTTTGTCGTGCTTTTGCTATGTTCGGAAGGAACCCGACGAGACGCGCCGTACCGGGTCGAAGGCAAAGACGACGCACCCCAGGAAGAACCGCGGACCAGGTCCGCTACGTCTCGGAGGTGCCTGTCATGGCGTGGGTTCTGCTCGTCGTCGCCGGTCTGCTGGAAGTCGGCTGGTCGATCGGGATGAAGTACACCGACGGGTTCACGCGGGTGGTGCCCAGTGTGCTCACGGGGGCCGGGATCGTCGCCAGCATGGTGCTGCTGTCGTACGCGGCGAAGTCCCTGCCCATCGGTACGGCCTACGGCGTGTGGGTGGGGATCGGTGCGGCCGGTGCGGCGGTGCTCGGCATGGTGGTGCTGGGTGAGCCGGCCACCGCCGCCCGGATCTTCTTCGTGTGTCTGCTGCTGGTCGCCGTGGTGGGGCTGAAGGCGACCAGCGGTCACTGAGCCGCGGGCACGTCAGGTGCCGGGGCCGCCTCCGGCGCCTCCGTCGGTGCCGGTGGCGCCGCCGGCACCCGTCGTGCCGCCGCCCGGGGTTCCGCCGCCGGTGGTCGCGTCACCGCCGGTCGCGTCGCCGCCCGTGGTGTCGCCGCCGGTGGTCGTGTCACCGCCGGTCGTGTCGCCGCCCGTGGTCGTGTCACCGCCGGTCGTGTCGCCGCCCGTGGTGGTGGTGCCTCCGTCGGTGGTCGGGCCGCCGTTGGTCGGGGTGCTGGTGGTGCCGCCGTCGGCCGGGGTGCTGCTCGCGCCGCCGGCGGTCGGGGTGGCGGTCGCGCCGCCGTCGTCGCCGCCGGTGTCGGTGCCGGGCTCGGCGGTGCTGGTGGCCGGGGGCTCCTGGACCTGGTCGGCACCCTCTTCGAGCTGGAGGTCGAAGTCGGCGGCCGACTTGCCCTTCAGCGCGTCACGCGTGTACTGCGCCCAGATCTGGGTGGGCGGGCCGCCGCCGTTCATGCGGGCCTGGCCGAGGGCGCCGTACAGCGGCATGTGCTTGGCCGTCACCGGGTCCTGGCCCATGACGGAGACCACCGTGGCCAGGTCGGGGGTGTAGCCCGCGAACCAGGCGGCGGTGTCGCTCTCGGCGGTACCGGTCTTGCCGGCCGCCGGGCGGCCTGCGGCCTGCGCGGCGGTGGCGGTGCCGCTCTCGACGACGCTCTGCAGGACCGACGTGGTGGTGTCGGCGGCCTCCCGGCTGACGGCCTGCTTGACCGGCTGCTCGGGCAGCTTGATCTCGTCCCTGCCGTCCTTGGTGATCTTCTCGACCAGGGTGTACGTGCCGTGCTTGCCGTGGTTGGCGAGGGTGGCGTAGGACTCCGCCATCTCCAGGACGCTGGCGGTGGCGGTGCCGAGGGCGATGGACGGGTACGGCTGCAGGTCCGGGGTGTCGGAGGGGACGCCCAGGTCGACCGCGGTCTGCTTGACCTTGGCGGGGCCGACGTCGACGGCCATCTGCGCGTAGACCGAGTTCACCGACAGGTCGGTGGCCTTGCGGACGGTGGTCGGGCCGTACGACCTCTGGTCCTCGTTCTCGGGGGCGTAGGCGCCGCCGCTCCAGCCCTGGACGGGGCGCTGGTTGGTGCCGTCGTAGACCGTGTTCGGGGTGATGGTGCGGCCGTCCTGGGTGGTGGACCCGTTCTGGACGGCGGAGGTGAACACGAACGGCTTGAACGTCGAGCCGACCTGGAAGTCACCGCGGGTGGCGCCGTTGGTGTACTGCTTCACGTAGTCGATGCCGCCGTACATGGCGACGACCTTGCCGGTCTTGGGGTCGACGGAGGCGCCGCCGGCCCGGACGTAGCTGTCGGCCTTGCGGTTCTTCTTGTCCAGCTTGGACATCAGCTGGTCGTCCACGGCCTTGACGAAGGCGTCCTGCCGGTTCTTCTGGATGGTGGTGGTGATGCGGTAGCCGCCGAGCGCGAGGTGGTCGGCGTCGATGATGTTGTTGGTGATCAGGTACTGCTTGACCGCCTCGACGAGGTAGCCGCGCTGGCCGGAGAGGCCGGTGGAGATCGTCTGCTCCTTCGGCATCGGGAACTTCATGCCGGTGCGCTTGGACTCGCTGAGCCAGCCCTTCGTGACCATGCCGTCCAGGACGTAGTTCCAGCGGGCGACGGCCGCCCTCTTGTTCTCCGGGTGGGCTACGACGTCGTACTCGCTCGGCGCGTTGACGAGCGCGGCGAGGTAGGCGGCGCGGGCGGGGTCGAGGTCGGCGGCGTCACGGCCGTAGTAGGCCTGGGCGGCGGCCTGGATGCCGTAGGCGTTGCGGCCGAAGTAGCTGGTGTTGAGGTAGCCCTCCAGGATCTCGTCCTTGGACTTGTTCTGGTCGAGCTTGATCGCGATGAAGAATTCCTTGGCCTTGCGGGTGACCGTCTGTTCCTGGGCCAGGTAGTAGTTCTTCACGTACTGCTGGGTGATCGTCGAGCCGGACTGCTTGCCCTTGCCGGTCGCGGTGTTCCAGCCGGCGCGGAGCATGGCCTTGGGGTCGACGGCGGACTCGGAGTAGAAGTCGCGGTCCTCCGCGGCCAGTACGGCGTGCTGGGCGTCCTTGGAGACCTGGGCGAGGCTGACGTTCTCGCGGTTGACCTTGCCGTCGCGGGCGAGCTGGGAGCCGTCGGCGTAGAGGTAGACGTTGCTCTGCTTGGTCGCGAACGCGTTGGCGGGCGGGATCTTCACCAGGGAGTACCCGAGGAAGAAGAGCCCGATGAGCAGCAGCACGCCGACGAAGAAGGTACCGAGCACCATGCGCCAGGTCGGAATGATCCGCCGCCAGCCGGTCCGCTTGGGCCGCTTGCCCTTCTTGGTCTTGGTCTTGCCCTTGCCGTTGCCGTTGCCTCCGGCGGTTTCGCCGTCGGTGGCGGAGAGGGCGGTGGTCCGGGCGTCGGAGGAGTCCGGCGGCGGTGTGGCACCGGCCGCGGCTGCGGATGCGGATGCGGATGCGGCGCCGGCCTTGGCGGCCTGGGCACCGGCTCCGGCGGCTGCGCCGGCGGCGCCCGCCGCGCGTGCGGCACGGGCGGCGCGTGCGGCGGCCGGGGAGGTCGGAGCGGCGGCGCCGCCCGCGCCGGCCGCGTTGGCGGCGGTGGCGCGGTTCTGGCCGCCGGGGCGGGGCACGGAGGGCCGGGGAGCGCCTGCGGCGGGCTTCGGCTCGCCCGAGCGGGGCGCGCCGACCCGCCGGAGCACCTGGGTGGTCTCGGGGGCGGGCCCGTCACCGGGCTGGTCCTGGCGCCCGCCCTTGCCGGACTGCGCCGAGGCCCCCTCGGGTCCCCTGGGCGGCCCGATACGCCGAAGCACCTGAGTACTCTCGGCCGACTGCCCCTGCCCAGCACCACCGGTCCCCTGGGGGGAGGCGGGCTTCTTGGCACCGGGGGCCTTGCCGGGGGGCGTGCCACCGCCGGCAGTGCCGGGGTTCTTGCCCGAGGCCGAGGCACCACCGGACACACCGGGGTTCTTGCCCGAGGCCGAGGCACCACCGGGGGCGGAGGCACCACCGGACATGCCGGAGTTCTTACCGGAGGCCGAGGCACCGCCGGACACCGGGCCACTGCCGGACGCCGAAGCACCCCCCGACCCCGAGCCACCCCCCGACACCGGGCCACGACCGGACGCCGAAGCATCGCCGGAGGCCGAGGCACCGCCGGCCCCCGGGCCACTGCCCGGCACCGAGGCACCGCCGGACGCCGAAGCACCCCCGGCCCCCCGGCCACCACCCGACGCCGGACCACGGCCGGACGCCGAAGCACCCCCCGACCCCGAGCCACCCCCCGACGCCGGACCACGACCGGAAACCGGGCCACGGCCGGACACCGGAGCGCCGCCGGGCACCGAGCCACCACCGGACGCCGCAGCGCCGCCGGAAGCCGACCCCTTGGCGGCGCCGGAAGCCGAGCCCCTGGTGTCGCCGGAAGGCGCCCCCTTGGCGCCTCCCGCAGCCCCTGCCGCCCCCGGCTGTTCCGTTCGGGCGTCGCGGGACGCCTGGCGGGCTCGGGCCATGGAGGTCGTCCGGTCCTGCGCCGCCGAGTCCGGCCGGCCGGTGCCGGCCCGGCCCTCGGCGCGCGCGTCAGCGCCCTCAGGCCCGGCGCCCCTCTCCGGTGTCGGCTTGGGCGGCTCGGTGGCCGGCTCCTCGCGGCCCCCGCGGTTCCCGGGCCCTTCAGCCGGCAGCGGCCGTTTCGGGGCCACGCCTTCGTTCGGCTGCTGCGGCTGCGGCTCGTCGCTCATGTCGTGCACGGACTCCTGTTTCGCGTCGTACGTTCCCGTACGCCTCGTACGCTTCTGCGCTCCCCCTGTTTGAAGACTCTCGCACCTGGCGTTCCGTTCCCGGATTCCGGCACGCTTCCGACCGGAAAATGCGTGGCCGGCCGCCGGGCTCCGGACTAGGCTCCTGCGCTTCGGTGTCGAGCAGTCCGAGGAGGTCGACTGGCGTGGGCGCGGGACGGTTGTACGCGGCCGTCGCGGCAGGGGGGTTCCGACGGTACGCGACCTATCGGGCCGCCACTGCGGCAGGGGTCTTCACCAACACGGTCTTCGGGCTGATTCTCGTCTACACCTACCTCGCGCTGTGGAGCGAGAAGCCGCACCTGGGGGGGTATGACCAGGCGCAGGCTGTCACGTATGTGTGGCTCGGGCAGGCCTTTCTGTCGACGCTTGCGATCGGGGGTGGCGGCGTCGAGGACGAGTTGATGGAACGCATCCGTACGGGGGACGTGGCGATCGACCTGTACCGGCCCGCCGATCTTCAGTTGTGGTGGCTGGCCGCCGATCTCGGCCGGGCGTTCTTCCAGTTGCTGGGCCGGGGGATCGTACCGTTCGTGTTCGGTGCCGTGTGCTTCCCCGTGTACCTGCCGGCCGACGCCGGCACCTGGGCGGCCTTCCTCGTCTCCGTCGTCCTCGCGATGCTGGTCGGTTTCGGCATCCGGTACCTGGTGGCGCTGAGCGCGTTCTGGCTGCTGGACGGCACCGGTGTGGTGCAGATGGCATGGCTGGCGGGGTTCTTCTGCTCGGGCATGCTGCTGCCGCTGAACGTGTTCCCGGGCACGCTCGGCGAGGTGGTGCGCGCCCTGCCCTGGTCCTCGCTGCTGCAGGCGCCCGCGGACATCCTGCTCGGGCACGGCGACCCGCTGCGGACGTATCTCTTCCAGGCGGGCTGGGCGGCGGCGCTGCTGGGCGGCGGGCGTCTGGTGCAGTCGGTGGCGACGCGCCGGGTGGTGGTGCAGGGTGGCTGAGCGGGGCCTGGCGGTGCCGGAGAGGTGGACGCGGCGGCTGGCCGAGGGGGTACGGGCGTACCGGCTGATCGCGGCGATGTGGGTGCGGTCCACGATGGCCTATCGCGCGTCGTTCGTCATGACCACGTTCGGGAATTTCGCGGCGACCTTCCTGGACTTCGTGGCGATCATGCTGATGTTCTCCCGGGTGGACGCGCTGGGCGGCTGGCCGCTGCCCGAGGTGGCGTTCCTGTACGGGCTGTCCGCGACCTCCTTCGGGCTGGCGGACCTGGTGATCGGGTCGATGGACCGGCTGGGCCGGCGGGTGCGGGACGGCACGCTGGACACGCTGCTGGTGCGCCCGGCGCCGGTGCTGGCGCAGGTGGCAGCCGACCGGTTCGGGCTCCGGCGCCTCGGCCGGGTGACGCAGGGGGCGCTGGTGCTGGGCTGGTCGCTGGCGCGGGTGGACATCGACTGGACGGCGGGCAGGCTGCTGCTGATGCCGGTGATGGTGGTGAGCGGCTGCGGGATCTTCTGCGCGGTGTTCGTGGCGGGCGCTGCCTTCCAGTTCGTGGCGCAGGACGCCTCGGAGGTGCAGAACGCCTTCACCTACGGCGGTACGACGCTGTTGCAGTATCCGCCGACGGTGTTCGCGAAGGAGTTGGTGCGTGGGGTGACCTTCGTGCTGCCGCTGGCCTTCGTCAACTGGCTGCCCGCGACCTATGTGCTGGGGCGGCCGTATCCGCTGGGCCTGCCGGGGTGGACCGCGTTCACGCCGCCGCTGGTGGCGGTGGTGTGCTGCGCGCTGGCGGGGCTGGCCTGGCGGGCGGGACTTCGTTCGTACCGCAGCACAGGGAGCTGAGCGTGGCTGACTTCATCGCGTTGGAGCAGGTCGAGAAGGTCTTCGAGGTGCGCCGGAAGACCGGGTTCCTCAAACGGGAGCGGCGCGAGGTGCGGGCGGTGGACTCGATCTCGTTCACCGTGGCGCGCGGGGAGATGGTCGGGTACATCGGGCCGAACGGCGCCGGGAAGTCGACGACGATCAAGATGCTGACGGGGATCCTGACGCCGAGTGCCGGGCGGCTGCGGGTGGCGGGGATCGACCCGTCGCGGGAGCGGGCGCGCCTGGCGCACCGGATCGGGGTGGTGTTCGGGCAGCGGACCACGCTGTGGTGGGATCTGCCGCTGATCGACTCGTACCGGCTGGCGCACCGCATGTACCGCATCCCGGACGCCCGTTACCGGGAGAACCTGGACCGTCTGGTGGAACTGCTGGAGCTGGGCGATCTGTTGGACGTGCCGGTGCGGCAGTTGTCGCTGGGGCAGCGGATGCGGGGGGACATCGCGGCGGCGCTGTTGCACGATCCGGACGTGCTGTACCTGGACGAGCCGACGATCGGTCTGGATGTCGTCTCGAAGGCGAAGGTGCGGGAGTTCCTGCGGGAGTTGAACGCCGAGCGCGGTACGACGGTGCTGTTGACCACGCATGACCTGCAGGACATCGAGCAGTTGTGCTCGCGGGTGATGGTGATCGACCACGGGCGGCTGGTGTACGACGGTCCGCTCGCGGGGCTGCACGAGGCCGGGGAGAGCGAGCGGACGCTGGTGGTGGACCTGGAGCGGGAGTTGCCGCCGGTGGACGTGCCGTCGGCGCGGGTGGTGCGGGTGGAGGGGCCCCGGCAGTGGCTGGCGTTCCCGGCGGGGCAGTCGGCGGCGCCGGTGGTCGCGCATCTGGCGGCGCGGTATCCGCTGGTGGACCTGTCGGTGCGGGAGCCGGACATCGAGGCCGTCATCGCGCGGATGTACGCCGAGAAGGCGGTCTCGTAGGCTGCTGGCATGAGCGACGACGCAGCCGCCGACCTGAGGGCGTCCGACGCCGACCGTGATCGGGTCGCCGAGGTCCTGCGGGACGCCCTCGCCGAGGGCCGGCTCGACATGGACGAGTTCGAGGAGCGGCTGGAGGCGGTCTACGCGTCCCGTACCTACGGCGAGCTTGCGCCGCTGACCCGCGATCTGCCGGCGGCGGGGGCGGCGGCTCCGCCCGTCCCCGTCTCCTTCGTCAAGGAGCCGGAGCGCGGTGCGGGTTGGGCGGGCCGGATCACCGGCGGCGAGGGTTCCTCGACGGGGGCGGTGGCGATCCTGTCGGGCTTCGAGCGCAAGGGCCGCTGGACGGTGCCGAAGCGGTTCTCCTGCTTCACGTTCATGGGCGGCGGCGAGCTGGACCTGCGGGACGCGGACTTCGCGGACCGCGAGGTCGAGATCAACTGTGTGGCGGTCATGGGCGGTGTGCAGGTGATCGTGCCGCCGGGGGTCGAGGTCGTCGTCCGCGGCATCGGTGTGATGGGGGCCTTCGAGCATCCGAGGGACGACGGCCCGCCCGAGCCGGGAGCTCCGCGGGTGGTCATCGGCGGTTTCGCGTTCTGGGGCGGGGTGGGCGTGGAGCGCAGACTCCCCCGCGCCGAGCGTCGGCGCCTGAAGGAGCAGCGCCGGCAGGAGCAGCTGGAGCGCCGCGCGGAACGGCATGAGCTGCACCGGGCGCGGCGCGAGGAGCGGCACGAACTGCACCGGGCGCGCCGGGAAGAGCGGTACCAGGGGCGGTACGAGCGGTACGAGGAGCGGGAGCGCCGGCGCGAGGAGGAGCGCTAGAGCGCCCCGCTCCCGCCGCCGGCGCTCACTTCCGGCGGCGCCCGGGGGGCACTACGACGTACACACCTTGGTCAGTTCGCCGGCCGCGTCCGTGACCGGGCTGACGTCCGGTGTCTGGTCCCCGTTCTTGATCGCCGTACGGACGTTGCCGACGGCCTTGGTCACGTCGTCCACGGCCTTGTTCACGTCGGCGTTGTCCGTCTTGTCGCCGATCTTCCGCAGGCTCTTGTCGATGGAGTCGAGCGAGTCCTCGGTCTGGGAGGGGTCGTTCGCGGCGTTCTCCACGGCCTGCTGCAGATCGGTGACGCTGTCGGCGATGGCGTCGGCGGTCTGCACACAGTCCAGCGCCTTGTCCACGGCGTCACAGCCGGTGGTGAGGCCGGCGGTGAGTGCGACGGTCGCTACGGCGGCGGCGACGGCGGTGAGTCGGCCTCGGCGTCGACTGGCGGCCATGGTGGGTTCCCTCCCCTGTTACGGCTGGCCGGGCGCACGCCGGTGAGCTGTGCGCCCGTACCCACAGGGACGCGGGAAAGGCACGCCGGGTTGCCCCGGCCCTTGAAGGATTCTTTACGCGCGCGTGGCCGTCAGCGCCGCCTGCTGGATCGCGGACAGTTCCGTGCAGCCGGTGACGGCGAGGTCGAGCAGGGCGTTGAGCTCGTCGCGGGCGAACGGCTCGGCCTCGGCGGTGCCCTGGACCTCGACGAAGCGGCCGTCGCCGGTGCAGACGACGTTCATGTCGGTGTCGGCGCGCACGTCCTCCTCGTAGCAGAGGTCGAGGAGGGGGATCCCTCCGACGATGCCCACGGAGACGGCGCTGACGGTGCCGGTGAGCGGCTGCCGGCCGGCCTTGATCAGCTTCTTGCCCTGGGCCCAGGCGACGGCGTCGGCCAGTGCCACGTACGCGCCGGTGATCGCGGCCGTACGCGTGCCGCCGTCGGCCTGGAGGACGTCGCAGTCGAGGACGATGGTGTTCTCGCCGAGGGCCTTGTAGTCGATGACGGCGCGCAGGGACCGGCCGATGAGCCGGGAGATCTCGTGGGTCCGGCCGCCGATCTTGCCCTTGACGGACTCGCGGTCGCCGCGGGTGTTGGTGGCGCGGGGCAGCATGGCGTACTCCGCGGTGACCCAGCCCTCGCCGCTGCCCTTGCGCCAGCGCGGGACGCCTTCGGTGACGGAGGCGGTGCAGAAGACCTTGGTGTCGCCGAAGGAGATGAGGACGGAGCCCTCGGCGTGCTTGCTCCATCCGCGTTCGATGGTGACCGGGCGGAGCTGTTCGGGGGTACGGCCGTCGATGCGAGACATGGCATGGAGCCTAGCCGGAGATGCGGAAGGGGCTCCTCCCGCATCGGGAAGAGCCCCTCGCCGGTGAGCCCGGAGGCTCACATCATGTCTTCGATCTCCGCGGCGATCGGGTCGGCGTCGGTGCCGATGACGACCTGGATGGCGGTGCCCATCTTGACGACGCCGTGGGCGCCGGCGGCCTTCAGGGCGGCTTCGTCGACCAGGCTGGCGTCGGACACCTCGGTGCGCAGCCGGGTGATGCAGCCCTCGATCTCCTCGATGTTGTCGATGCCCCCGAGACCGGCGACGATCTTCTCAGCCTTGCTGGCCATGTTCCTTCTCCCTGATCCGAACCGCTTTGTCGCAGTAACCCACAGTTGGCCCATCTTTGCGAGCGGTCATGCCGTGCGTGCCGAATGATGGCGATCACGACAGCGGAACCGTCCGCCAACTGGTCTACACCACCGTGGGGAAGGTCGCCAAACCCATGAGCGCCGAGAGCACGGTCAGCCCCGCCCGGGTCCGCTGGAACCGCCTCTTCCAGGGCATGCAGAAGATGGGCCGCAGCCTGCAGCTGCCCATCGCGGTGCTGCCGGCGGCGGGCATCCTGAACCGGCTGGGCCAGTCCGACGTGTTCGGCAAGGACGGCCTGGGCTGGATCGACGTCTCCAAGGTGATGAGCGGGGCGGGCGGCGCCCTGCTGGACGGCACGCTCGGGCTGCCGCTGCTGTTCTGCGTGGGCGTCGCGATCGGCATGGCGAAGAAGTCCGACGGCTCGACCGCGCTCGCGGCGGTGGCGGGCTTCCTCGTCTACTACGGCGTCCTGCGCCAGTTCCCGCAGACGTGCCCGGCGGGCGCCAAGGTGGTGGTGACCGGCTGCCAGGCGGCCGAGGGCACGGTGTCCCCCTTCACCTACCAGAACCCCGGCGTCTTCGGCGGCATCGTCATGGGCCTGCTCTCCGCCTTCTTCTGGGCCCGCTTCCACCGCACCAGGCTGGTGGACTGGCTGGGCTTCTTCAACGGGCGGCGGCTGGTGCCGATCATCATGTCTTTCGTCGCCATCGCCTTCGCGGTGCTGTGCCTGTGGGTCTGGCCGCCGATCGGTGACGCCCTGGAGAGTTTCAGCCAGTGGCTGCGGGACGCGGGCTCCTGGGGTGCGGGCGTCTTCGGTGTCGCGAACCGCGCGCTGCTGGTGGTGGGCCTGCACCAGTTCCTGAACGTGCCCATCTGGTTCCAGTTCGGCAGCTACATCAAGCCCGACGGCACGGTGGTGCACGGCGACATCAACATGTTCCTGCAGGGCGACCCGAACGCCGGCCAGTTCACCTCGGGCTTCTTCCCGATCATGATGTTCGCGCTGCCCGCCGCCGCGCTGGCGATCACGCACTGCGCCCGGCCGGAGCGCCGCAAGGAGGTCGGCGGCCTGATGCTGTCGGTCGCGCTGACCTCGTTCGTCACCGGCATCACCGAGCCGCTCGAATACTCGTTCCTGTTCATCGCGCCCGCGCTGTACGCCGTCCACGCGGTGCTCACCGGCGCCTCGATGGCGGTGACCTGGGCGCTCGGGGTGCACGACGGCTTCAGCTTCTCGGCGGGCCTGATCGACTACGTCATCAACTGGCACCTGGCGACGAAACCCTGGGGGATCATCCCGATCGGCCTGGGCTTCGCGGCCGTGTACTACGCCGTCTTCCGGTTCGCCATCACGAAGTTCGACCTGAAGACGCCGGGCCGGGAGCCGCGGGAGCTGGCGGAGGAGATGGAGCGGGACAACGTCAGGTGAGCCGCACAGAGGGCGGTCGGGGCGAGCACGATACGTAGCGCGGCGGTAGCGGATCCGTGGGTTCCTTATACCGCCTTCATCGTGCTACAACAGGTCTACACCACTGGGTGGTGTAGACCAGAGACGCTGCCGTCCCTCCCCCTTCCGTGGTTCCCCGGGCGGCGCCTTGCCCACTGGAGGAACTTGTGACCACGGCCAGCGCCGCTCCCGCGGCGGAGAAGAAGAAGGGCGCGGGCGTGATGGCTGTTCTGCAGCGCATCGGCCGCAGCCTGATGCTGCCGGTGGCCGTGCTGCCGGCCGCCGCCCTGCTGGTGCGCCTCGGCAACCCCGACATGCTGGGCCGCCCCTCCTTCCCGGCCTTCCTGACGAAGATAGCGTCCTTCATGGCCGCCGGCGGAAACGCGATCCTCGACAACATGGCGCTGCTGTTCGCCGTGGGCATCGCGATCGGCTTCGCGAAGAAGTCGGACGGCTCCACGGCCCTCGCCGCGGTCGCCGGCTACCTGGTCTTCAAGAACGTCCTCGCCACGTTCACCGACAAGAACCTGCCGCAGGTGGCGACCGTCGTCGACGGCAAGGTCGTCATGGTGGACGCCCCGGTGGACGCCAAGGTCCTCGGCGGTGTCGTGATGGGCCTCGTGGTGGCCCTGCTCTACCAGCGCTTCTACCGCACCAAGCTGCCCGACTGGGCGGGCTTCTTCGGCGGCCGCCGGCTGGTCCCGATCCTGTCGGCCTTCGCCGGCCTGGTCATCGGCATCGTCTTCGGTTACATCTGGCCGGTCCTCGGCACGGGCCTGCACAACTTCGGTGAGTGGCTGGTCAAGTCGGGCGCGGTCGGCGCGGGCATCTTCGGTGTCGCCAACCGTGCGCTGATCCCGATCGGCATGCACCACCTGCTCAACTCGTTCCCGTGGTTCCAGGCCGGCGAGTACCACGGCAAGAGCGGTGACATCGGGCGCTTCCTGGCCGGCGACCCGCACGCGGGCCAGTTCATGACCGGCTTCTTCCCGATCATGATGTTCGCCCTGCCGGCCGCCTGCCTCGCGATCGTGCACTGTGCCCGCCCGGAGCGCCGCAAGGTCGTCGGCGGCATGATGTTCTCGCTGGCGCTGACGTCCTTCGTCACCGGCGTCACCGAGCCCATCGAGTTCACCTTCATGTTCATCGCGCCGGTCCTGTACGCGATCCACGCGGTCCTCACCGGTGTCTCGCTGGCGCTGACCTGGGCGCTGGGCATGAAGGACGGCTTCGGCTTCTCGGCGGGCGCGGTCGACTTCGGACTGAACCTGGGCATCGCCAGTAACCCGTGGGGGCTGGTCCTGGTGGGCCTGTGCTTCGCGGCGGTCTACTACGTGATCTTCCGCTTCGCGATCACCAGGTTCAACCTCCCGACCCCGGGCCGCGAGTCCGACGAGGAACTGGCGGAACTGCAGAAGGCCGAGGCCAAGTAGCCAGGCAGCACATGCGCAAGGGCCCCGGAACCTCGTCGGTTCCGGGGCCCTTGCGCATGCCTGGGGGTCAGATCTCGTACGTGACCCGCGGAGCGGCCAGTTCCACCGGCCCGGTGAACACCTCGCGCGCGTCCCGCAGATTGACCTGCGGGTCGGTCCACGGCGGGATGTGGGTGAGGACCAGGCGGCGGGCGCCCGCGCGGGCCGCCGTCTCACCCGCCTCGCGGCCGTTGAGGTGCAGGTCGGGGATGCTCTCCTTGCCGTGCGTGAACGCGGCCTCGCACAGGAACAGATCGGTGTCCCGGGCCAGCGCGTCCAGCACCTCGGTGACGCCCGTGTCGCCGGAGTACGTCAGGGACGTCCCGCCGTGCTCGACGCGGATGGCGTAGGCCTCCACGGGGTGGCGGACCCGCTCGGTGTGCACGGTGAACGGGCCGATCTCGAACGTGGACGGCTTGACCGTGTGGAAGTCGAAGACCTCGCTCATGGAGGAGGCGGAGGGGGTGTCCGCGTAGGCCGTGGTCAGACGGTGTTCGGTGCCCTCGGGGCCGTAGACCGGGAGGGGGGCGCAGCGACCGCCCTCGTGGCGGTAGTAGCGCGCGACGAAGTACGCGAGCATGTCGATGCAGTGATCGGCGTGCAGATGGCTCAGGAAGATCGCGTCGAGGTCGTAGAGACCGCAGTGGCGCTGCAGCTCGCCCAGGGCGCCGTTGCCCATGTCGAGAAGCAGCCGGAAGCCGTCGGCCTCGACGAGGTAGCTCGAACAGGCCGATTCCGCGGACGGGAACGACCCCGAGCAGCCGACGACGGTGAGCTTCATGAAGCAGAAACCTCCGTTGGCGGGAAAGTGATGGTCGGGACGAGAGGCCACTCAGGATGAGGGCTGTCGGGGGTCGTGCGGTTTGTCGAGCGTAAGGCGCAAAAGCGCGGGTCGCTCCTCCGCCAGGGGCCGTTGTGGGCGAACTCACCTGTGCTGTCACCGGTTCGGCTGGACTCGGGGCGCACAGGCTTTGGAAGAGGGCGCGCGATGTTCGGCGCGCGCCGGTAACGTCGTCGTATGGACACGTCCTGGTGGCTGGCGCTCGCGGCGGTGGTGCTGCTCGCGCTCGTCGCGACGCTCGTCGACGGCTGGGGCCGCGGTCGCCGCCCCGCTGGACGGCGCCTGAGGCCGCCGGGCCGGGCGGGCATCCGGGGGCCGCACGCGCAGCGGCCGGCCCCGGGGGACATCTGGTGGGCGAACGTCCCCTACGAGGACCGGGCCGGCACGAAGGACCGGCCGTGTCTGGTGCTGGCCGTGCGCGGCGACCGGGCCACCGTCGCGAAGATCACCAGCAAGTACCACGACGAGCGCTGCGGGGTGATCCCGCTGCCGCCCGGCGCGGTCGGTGACGCCCAGGGCCGGCCCAGCTTCGTGGAGACCGACGAGCTGCGCGAGGTACCGGTGGACGGCTTCCGCCGCCGGGTGGGCGTGGTCGACCCGGTCCTGTGGGACCAGGTCAGGCACCTGGCGGGTTAGTCCACCCGCACGGTGACCGCCCACTCCTCGATGCCCTTGCAGGAGACCTGGCCGGGGGCGGTGGGCTCGGCGCACAGCGGGCGGGACGAGGTGAGCTTCACCGTGCCGGCGGCCACCGCCCGGTACGCGGCCGTGGCGTCACCCGGCTGGAGTACGAAGCCCGCGTTGATGGCCTCCAGGCCCGTGCCGCTCGCGGCGACCGGCTTCCAGGGGCGGGCCTTGGTGCCGTCCAGGGTCAGCCGCACCTCGCCGCCCTTGGTCACGCAGACGGTACGGCCGTGATCGGCGGCGGTCAGCTCCGCCTGGCCGGTGCAGTCGCCCGCGGACCGGGTGGGCGACGGCGCCGAGCCGCGGGGCGGCGCCGACACCTTGTCGCTGCTGCCCCCGGTGTCCTGCTGGGAGCCGCAGCCCGCGAGGAGCAGCGCTGCCGCCGCGAGGGCGATGGGCGTCGTACGGCGCATGGGGTCCGCCTTTCTGCCGGTGTCCTGGTACGGATGTGACGTACCACCGGCGTGCGCGGATCCGCCGCTATGCCCAGAGCTGGCCCTGGAGCGTGTCGATGGCCTCCTCGGTGGTGGCCGCCGTGTAGACGCCGGTGGAGAGGTACTTCCAGCCGCCGTCGGCCACGATGAAGACGATGTCGGCGCTCTCGCCCGCCTTGACGGCCTTCTTCCCGACGCCGATCGCCGCGTGCAGGGCGGCGCCGGTGGAGACGCCCGCGAAGATGCCCTCCTGCTGGAGGAGTTCACGGGTGCGGGTGACCGCGTCGGCCGAGCCGACCGAGAAGCGGGTGGTGAGGACGGAGGCGTCGTACAGCTCGGGGACGAAGCCCTCGTCGAGGTTGCGGAGGCCGTAGACCAGGTCGTCGTAGCGCGGTTCGGCGGCGACGATCTTCACGTCCGGCTTGTGCTCGCGCAGGTAGCGGCCGACGCCCATCAACGTCCCCGTCGTCCCCAGACCCGCCACGAAGTGGGTGATCGAGGGGAGGTCGGCGAGGATCTCCGGGCCGGTGGTCGCGTAGTGGGCGCCCGCGTTGTCCGGGTTGCCGTACTGGTAGAGCATCACCCAGTCGGGGTGCTCGGCGGCCAGCTCCTTGGCGACGCGCACCGCGGTGTTGGAGCCGCCGGCGGCCGGCGAGGAGATGATCTCGGCGCCCCACATGCCGAGCAGGTCCCGCCGCTCCTGGGAGGTGTTCTCCGGCATGACGCACACCATCCGGTAGCCCTTGAGCTTGGCCGCCATCGCGAGGGAGATGCCGGTGTTGCCGGAGGTGGGCTCCAGGATGGTGCAGCCCGGGGTGAGCCGGCCGTCCTTCTCCGCCTGCTCGATCATGTGCAGGGCGGGGCGGTCCTTGACCGAGCCGGTGGGGTTGCGGTCCTCCAGCTTGGCCCAGATGCGGACGTCCGGGGACGGCGACAGCCGCGGCAGGCGCACCAGAGGGGTGTTGCCCACCGCGGCCAGCGGGGAGTCGTAGCGCATCGCTGCTCAGCGACCGATCAGCGCATGCCGCCGGCCACGGCCGGCAGGATGGTCACGGTGTCGCCGTCGGTCAGCTTGGTGTCGATGCCGTCGACGAAGCGGACGTCCTCGTCGTTCAGGTACACGTTGACGAAGCGGCGCAGCTTGCCCTCGTCGACGATGCGGGCCTGGATGCCCGTGTGCCGGGTCTCGAGGTCGGCGAAGAGCTCGGCGAGGGTGCTCCCGCTGCCCTCCACCGCCTTCTGACCGTCGGTGTACTGGCGGAGGATGGTCGGGATGCGGACCTCGATGGCCATGGCTCAGGGCTCCTGTCGGAAGGTGTCTGGTCGGTGGGCGCGCGGCGGCGCGGGGCGCACGGGCGACGTACGCGGGTCTGGGCGCCGCGGCTCACGGCCGTACGGCGGCAGGCCGGCGTCAACAGATGGCGCTGGCGAGCCTGCACAGGTCGACGTGCAGCCGCGCCACGAGCAGCAAGCCCGGCGTCTTCTCGCTCACGTCGTGGAAAACCATGGGCTCATCGTATCGATTCCCCCTTCGGTTCCCGGAGTGTGATTCCACATGCCGGACGCAATCCGTCCGGAGATCGAGACCCTGTCCTTGCCGGCGAGCGACAGGCCCCTAGTAGGTCTCCACGACCTTCACTTCCTCCTCCGTGACCTCGCCCTCCACGATGCGGTACGAGCGGAACTGGAACTCGCCGAGGCCGTCGGTGTCGGCGGTGGACACCAGGACGTAGTGCGCGCCGGGCTCGTTGGCGTAGGAGATGTCCGTGCGGGAGGGGTAGGCCTCGGTCGCGGTGTGGGAGTGGTAGATGACCACCGGGTCCTCGTCGCGGTCGTCCAGCTCGCGGTAGAGCTTGAGCAGGTCGCCCGAGTCGAACTCGTAGAACGTGGGCGACATGGCCGCGTTCAGCATCGGAATGAAGCGCTCGGGGCGGTCCGAGCCGGCCGGGCCCGCGACGACGCCGCACGCCTCGTCGGGGTGGTCCTTGCGCGCGTGGGCGACGATCTGGTCGACGAGTGCCTGGGTGATGGTCAGCATGGGGGTCAGGATAAGCAAAGGGGCCGTCCCGTACCGAGGGATGGTACGGGACGGCCCACATGGCGGACGTCCTGAGCGGCGGCCGTCGGGGGCGCCACGAGTGCTCCCGACGGCCGGACGTCCTGGGGAGGGTGTCCGTCAGCGCTTGTGGAAGGCGGCGGCCTCCGGGTTGCGGCGCTTGAGCACCAGGTACGCGACACCGAGGATCAGGCCCCACAGCGGCGCACAGTACAGCGAGACCCGGGCGTCCTTGTCGATGCCCATCAGCACGATCACCATGCCGATGAAGGCGAGGGCGATCCAGGTGGTGAACGGCGCGCCCGGCGTGCGGAACTCCGACTGGGGCAGCTCCCCGCGGTTGGCCTTGGCACGGTAGCGGATCTGGCAGAGCAGGATGACGATCCAGGCCCACATGCCGGAGATGGTCGCGAAGGAGACCACGTAGTCGAACGCCTTGCCCGGCCACTGGTAGTTGATCCAGACGCCGACGAGCATCAGCGCGGCGGAGACCGTGGTGCCGACGAGCGGGGTGCCGCTGCGCGTCAGCTTGGTGAAGATCTTCGGACCCTGGCTGTTGAGCGCCAGGTCGCGCAGCATGCGGCCGGTGGAGTACATGCCGGAGTTGCAGGACGAGAGCGCGGCGGTGAGCACGACGAAGTTGACGATGCCCGCGCCGGCGGCGAAGCCCATCTTCTCGAAGGCGGCCACGAAGGGGCTGACGCCCGGGTGGAAGTTGGTCCACGGCACGACCGACAGGATCATGATCAGCGCGCCGACGTAGAAGACGGCGATGCGCCACGGCACGGTGTTGATCGCCTTGGGCAGCACGGTCTTCGGGTCCTTGGACTCGCCCGCGGTCACGCCGACCAGCTCGACGGCGAGGAAGGCGAACATGACCATCTGGAGCGTCATCAGCGTGTTGCCGACGCCGTGCGGGAAGAAGCCGCCGTCGCTCCACAGGTGGCTGACGGAGGCGGTGTCACCGGCGTCGGAGAAGCCGACGGTCAGGATGCCGACGCAGATCAGGATCATGCCGATGATGGCGGTGACCTTGACCATGGAGAACCAGAACTCCAGCTCACCGAAGAGCTTCACGGAGATCAGGTTGGCGCCGTAGAGGATGATCGTGAAGATCAGGGCCGACACCCATTGCGGGATGTCGAACCAGTACGTCATGTAGGCAGCCGCCGCGGTGACCTCGGTGATGCCCGTGACCACCCAGAACAGCCAGTACGTCCAGCCCGTGACGAAGCCGGCGAACGGGCCGATGAACTCGCGCGCGTACTCCGAGAAGGAGCCCGACACCGGGCGGTACATCAGCAGCTCGCCGAGTGCCCGCATGATGAAGAAGATGACGAGGCCCGCGACGGCGTACGCCAGGATCAGGCTCGGGCCGGCCTTGGAAATGCCCTTGCCCGCGCCGAGGAACAGACCGGTGCCGATGGCACCGCCGATGGCGATCATCTGGATCTGCCGGGCGCCGAGCCCGCGCTGATACCCCTCGCCCTCGGTGCCCTCCGCACGCACGGCCTCATTGCCGTCGCGATACTGGTCGACCTGCGCTGAGGTCATGTGTGGTGCGCCTTTCTCCATGCCGACCCGGGCCTTTCGTCGGCCTCGGATCGGGTCTCGATCCCCCCGGATTGATGGAGCTGTTGCCTGGCCGACGGTCGTCGGCTCGGTGGCGCACCCGGCCGAACATGGGTGGTGTTGGCCGGGCGGTCGTGAAGATTTATCACGGCCGCAATATTGATCACAGCGAGCCGATGTGGCGCATCACACAGGAAGAACCGGACAAAGTGCCGCCGAATGCATCAAAACCGGCCACAAAGGTGACGGGATCGTTATCCGGATTTGAGCGTCCTCTGAGCGAACACTTGTAGGGGGCAAATCCACCCGATTACGGCATAAGGGTCGTAACCAGGGTCTCCTGGAGCCCACCCAGCCAGAGATAGGCCAGCACCATCGGCTTGCGGGGGTCCTCCTCCGGCAGCCGGTAGAGCAGATCGGTGTCGTCCTCGTCGGTGATCTCCAGCCGGGAGCCGATCGCCAGCCGGAGGTCGTTGAGGGCGCCGAGCCACTGCCGGGACTCCTGCGGGGACAGCTTGAGCACCGCCCCGCCCTCGTCGACCGGGGCGAGCGCGTCCAGGGAGCGGATCACCCCGAGCGCGTTCTCCCGCTTGCCGGCCCGCAGGTCGTTCTCGGTGTAGCGGCGGAACTCGGCGGAGTGCGCCCGCCGCTCCTCGGCCTCGGCCGCGGAGGCCGGGTCCCGCTCCGGGTCGCTGTAGGCGTCCGGGAAGAGCCGGCGCAGCACCGGGTCGGCCGGCGGCTCGCTCGGACCCTCGGCGAACAGCTCGGCGAGCGGGTCCTCCGGGGCGTCGGCACCGGGACCGGGGCCGATCAGCTCCAGCAGCTGGACGGCCAGCGACCGGATGATGGAGATCTCGACGTCGTCGAGTGCGACGGCCGCGCCGCCGCCGGGGAGCGGTTCGAAATGTCCGGGCATGTGGGTTCGGTCGCTACTTCCGGTCCTGCTGAAGGGTGGCCCACAGACCGTAGCCGTGCATGGCCTGCACGTCGCGCTCCATCTCCTCGCGGCTCCCGCTGGAGACGACCGCCCGGCCCTTGTGATGGACGTCCAGCATGAGGCTGGTGGCCTTGTCCTTGGTGTAGCCGAAGTACGTCTGGAAGACGTACGTCACATAGCTCATGAGGTTGACCGGGTCGTTGTGGACGATCGTGACCCAGGGGACGTCGGGCTCGGGTACGGCGAAGACCTCCTCCGCCGACTCGGTGCGTTCGATCTCTACGGGCGCGGGTGACGTCACACAGCCCATGCTGCCACGGCCCGCACAAATCGTCACACCGACGAAAAGGGGTGTACGCTTCTCGTCATGAACACAGCGGACCTTGGGCTGCCGGTGGATGTTCCCTCGACGGCGCTCTTCACGGACCAGTACGAGCTGACCATGCTGCGGGCCGCCCTGAAGGCCGGTACGGCCGAACGGCGGAGCGTGTTCGAGGTCTTCACCCGGCGGCTGCCGAACGGGCGCCGCTACGGCGTGGTGGCCGGCACCGGCCGGGTCCTGGACGCGGTGGAGAACTTCCGCTTCGACAACGGCGTCCTCGGCTTCCTGCGCGAGCGGCAGATCGTCGACGAGGAGACCCTGGAGTGGCTCGCCGGCTACCGCTTCAGCGGGGACATCTGGGGCTATCCCGAGGGGGAGGTGTACTTCCCCGGCTCGCCGATCATGCGCGTCGAGGGCAGCTTCGCCGAGTGCGTCCTGCTGGAGACGGTGATCCTCTCCATCCTCAACCACGACTCCGCGATCGCCGCCGCCGCCTCCCGGATGGCCTCCGCAGCCGGTGACCGCCCGCTGATCGAGATGGGCGCCCGCCGCACCCACGAGCTGTCGGCGGTGGCCGCCGCGCGCGCCGCCTACGTGGGCGGCTTCGCCACCACCTCCGACCTGGCCGCCGGCTTCCGCTACGGCATCCCGACCGTCGGCACCTCGGCGCACGCCTTCACGCTGCTCCACGACCGCGAGCGGGACGCCTTCCGGGCCCAGGTGGAGACCCTCGGCCGGGGCACGACCCTGCTGGTGGACACCTACGACGTCGCCGAGGCCGTCCGTACGGCGGTGGAGGTGGCCGGGCCCGAGCTGGGCGCGGTCCGCATCGACTCCGGCGACCTGCTGCTGGTGGCCCACCGGGTGCGGCAGCAGCTGGACGAGCTGGGCGCGACACACACGAAGATCGTCGTGACGTCCGACCTGGACGAGTACGCCATCGCCTCGCTGGCCGCGGCGCCCGTGGACGCGTACGGCGTCGGCACCCAGCTGGTGACCGGCTCCGGGCACCCCACCTGCTCGATGGTCTACAAGCTGGTCGCCCGGGCCGAGTCCGCCGATCCGAAGGCACCGCTGGTGCCGGTCGCGAAGAAGTCCAGCGGCGGCAAGATCTCCGTCGGCGGGCGCAAGTGGGCCGCGCGCCGGCTGGACGCGGAGGGCGTCGCGGAGGCCGAGGTCGTCGGCACCGGGCCGGTCCCGGCGGAGCTGGCCGACCGGCAGCTGCTGGTCGAGCTGGTCAAGGGCGGCGAGGTGGTCGCCCGCGAGCCGCTGGACGTGCCCCGGGACCGTCACATCGCGGCCCGCGCGAATCTGCCGCTCTCCGCTACCCAGCTCTCCCGTGGGGAACCCGTCATCCCGACGGAGTACGTCCACGGGCGCTCGGGTAGCTAATGCGGGACCCCGTCCGCCCTCGAACGCCCCCTCCCGCACGGGCCCGGAAGTCTCTAGGCTCAGTTACTTCACTCTCAGTCGAAGGACACCCACCATGCGCCGCGCCTTGATCGTCGTAGATGTGCAGAACGACTTCTGCGAGGGGGGCAGTCTCGCGGTGGCCGGGGGCGCCGACGTGGCCGCCGCCGTCACCGAGCTGATCGGGCAGGCGGCGGGGGCCGGGTACCGGCACGTGGTCGCCACCCGCGACCACCACATCGCGCCCGGCGGCCACTTCGCGGACAACCCCGACTACGTCCGCTCCTGGCCCGCGCACTGTGTCGCGGGCACGGAGGGCGTGGGCTTCCACCCGAACTTCGCCCCCGCCGTCGCCTCCGGCGCGGTCGACGCGGTGTTCGACAAGGGGGCGTACTCGGCGGCCTACAGCGGCTTCGAGGGCACCGACGAGAACGGGGTCCCGCTGGCCGAGTGGCTCCGCGCCCGCGAGATCACCGAGGTGGACGTCGTCGGCATCGCCACGGACCACTGCGTGCGGGCCACCGCGCTGGACGCCGCCCGGGAGGGCTTCCGCACCCAGGTCCTCCTGGACCTCACGGCGGGGGTCGCCCCGGAGACGACCGACCGGGCCTTGGAGGAACTGCGGGAGGCGGGCGTCGAGCTGACGGGCAAGCCCGTGGTGAACGCCTAGGGGCAGCGCCGGGCGGGGCACCCGAGCAACCCCTACTGGACCACCGCTGACCTGCGCAGCAGCGCGCGGATGGGATGCCACAACTCGGTCACGATGACACCGTTGTCCGTAGGGGACGTCCGCCATATCAGCCCGTCGGGATGGTGCAGGACCGCCGTGATCTCGTCCGGCGTGGGCGGTGCGGCGTTGCCCCGGAGGTAGATCGCCCGCAGGCCCAGATTGCGGAGCCTGGTCAGGGCCCGGGCGCGGTTCTGGGCGTGCACGAGCACCCGCACCCCGGCGGAGCCGTACGGCAGGTTCAGCGCCACCACCACCGTGCCGTTCGGCAGTTTGCAGAAGCCTCCTGCGGCCATGCGGTCACATCCCCGTTTCGGTCGGTGTCAATAAGAGAGCCACAGGACGCACCTAAACACGATCGGCGGCAGCCCGCCAAGGGGCTGCCGCCGATACGTCTGTGACCTGCGGTTTTGCTGACTACTTGACCGCGGGGCCGACCTTGATCTGGATCGTGGAGCCGTCCTTGGCTTCCTTGACGATCGCGATCTTGGTGTTGGTGTCAGTGACCTTCACCCCGCCCGTCGGGTTCGACGGGTCGTAGTAGGTGTTGGTGTGGTCGTTGAAGACCGAGACACCCTTCGAGCCCTTGATCTTCAGCGCCACATCGGCCTTGTGCAGGGTGATGCCGTCCGTGCCGTAGAGGCTGAACGGGGAGTCGTAGGCCTGGATGCGGTTGCGCAGCAGCGTGCCGTCGGCCCACTTCAGCGCCTTCGGGTGCGAGTCGACCGGCAGGATCAGACCGGTGCCCGGGTGGCCGTTGGTGCTGTTGGTGTTGTCGTCCGCCTGGGAGGTGTCCCACTTCCAGATCAGCAGACCGTTCTGGTACGGGTAGTGCTCCACCCAGTCCGGACGCGACGAGAAGCCGTAGTTGTACGGGCCGACCTTGAGGGTCTTGTCGTACGACACGTACTGCCGGTTCTCGGCGATGTAGTACTGCTTGTAGTCCTTGGTGAAGGACGCGCCGATGCGGGAGAAGCCGGCCGCGGTCCAACCGGCGTCCGCGGTCTCGGCGTTGTCCGAGAACAGCGGGGTGCCGTCGGCGGTCACGGTGATCTTGTCGGCCGTGAAGCCGTTCTCCGCGACACCGCCGTCGGTGGCGTAGCGGAAGCGCAGGTCGATCTTCTTGCCCGCGTAGGCGTCGAGGGAGAACGCCAGCTTCTTGTGCGTCTGCGAGAAGCCGGTCAGGGCCGGCTTGCCGCTGGCGTCCTTCGGCAGGGCCTGGCCGTCCGCGGTGCCGTCAAGGGCGGTCCAGTTGGCGCCGCCGTCCGTCGACACCTCGGTGTAGACGAAGTCGTAGCCGTCCTCGGTGGCCCACCAGCCGTCCAGGTCCAGGCTCGCCGACGACTTGCCGGTCAGGTCGACCGACCGGGTCAGCGTGTTCTTGAGGTCGTTGCCGCTGCCGCTCCACCACTGGGTCGAGCCCTCGGCGGGCTGGGTGATGGTGGTGGTGACGGCCTTGTCCGGCAGGGTCACCAGGAGGGCCTGCTTGTCCCAGGTGTTGTACTCGGCGACACCCAGCTTGTGCGTGGACTGCTTGCCCGCCTTGGCGGTGTCGTAGTTCAGCCAGCCCAGCTGCAGCTTGTCCCAGGCGTTCATGTCGCCGGGCAGGTTGCCGATGGACTCCTTGCCGGTGCCCAGCCAGGAGCCGGAGGACATCAGGGTCCAGAAGCCGGTGGAGTTGTCGCCGCCCGCGGTGTCGTACTCGTCCGGCAGGCCGAGGTCGTGGCCGTACTCGTGGGCGAAGACGCCCAGGCCGCCGTTCTCCGGCTGGATGGTGTAGTCGCCGACCCAGATGCCGGTGCTGCCGACCTGCGTGCCGCCGAGCTTGTTGCCCGCGGGGCCGGTCGCGCCGGCGTCGGTGCCGAAGGCGTACCAGCGGTGGGCCCAGATCGCGTCCTTGCCCTGGGCGCCGCCGCCCGCGGACTCGTCCTCACCGGCGTGCACGATCTGGAAGTGGTCGACGTAGCCGTCGGGCTCGTTGAAGTTGCCGTCGCCGTCGAAGTCGTAGCGGTCCCACTGGTCGTACTTGGCCAGGTCCGCCTTGATGTCGGCGTCGGTCCGGCCGGCCGCCTTCTGCTGGGCGACCCAGGCGCTCAGGCCGTCGCTGACGACGTTCCACACGCTCGGGCAGTTGGTCTGGCCGCAGGCGTTGTTGCCGTAACGGGCCTCGTTGTAGGGGACCTTGACCCAGTCCGTGACCTCGCCGGCGACCGAGTAGCGGCCCGAGGACTGCTTCTCGTAGTACTTCTTCAGCGACTCGGTCTTCTTGCCGGTGCCGAAGTAGAGGTCCTGGTAGTGCTTCTTGTCGTAGTCCTTCTGCCAGGCCGTCGAGTTGTCCTTCTTGCGGTCCGGCTCGGCGATCTTGTTGTGGCGCGGGCCCGCGGTGCCGCCGTACTTGGGGTCGGTCTGGTCCCCGAACTCCACCAGGATGGTGAAGATCTTGTCGGTCTTCTCGCGGCTCAGCTCGACGTACTTGCTCCGGCCCTTGCGGCTCTTGAGCTTCACGACCTTGGAGCCGTTGCGCTCCTGGGCCTTCGCCTTGCCCGATATGAGCTGGTTCAGGGCCTCTTCACGCTGGGCGTCCTGGGTCTTGCTCAGCGGGCCGTCCAGGTCGTGCTTCTGCTGCTTCACCGGGGCCGGGTCGTGCCGGTTGGCGGCGGCGGACCGGGCCGGGGTGCTCGCCTCCGCGACGGCGAAGGTCGCGAACGTGGCGGAGGCCGCCGCGAGCGTCACGCCGATGGCGGCCGCTCTGAACGTCCAGGATCTGCTGGTCACTTGAGTTCCTCCCCCGCGCCGCGCACACGGACAGGGGGTTCCGGGTCATGGAGGAATCCGTGCGCGCATGATCAACGCGTGTAATCAAGTGACGACATTTGACTAGAGGTTTAGCGGAAAAGACAGACCTTGACTTGAGCAGGACAAGTGCACTATGCGGAGGTGACGTTCGCTTTGCGGACACATGTCCGTCAGCCAACGGGCGCAGGGCATCGCCCATTTGGCGGGCGGGGTGACTCCATGCGCCCCCTGTGCACCCGGTACCGTGGGTTAGGTCACGCTTACCGGGCGTTCCGCTCGGGCATGCACGCCAAGAGAGTCGAACGGCACCCCCCGCACCCCGCCTCCGAAGACTGCCGAGGACACGATTGCCATGCCTCGTCCGACCGCCGCACAGCTCGCCTACGGTTCCTGCACCGTGATCTTCTCGACGCTCGCCATGCTGCTGCTGTCCCAGACGAGTTCGGGCCTCGGGATCACCGTCATCGCCCTCGCGGCACTCGCGCTGGGCCTCCTGGTCGCCATGACGGTCCCCGTCCCCGGGGCGCGCACGGAGCAGGCGCCCGCCGAGCCCGTGGCGGACGAGGAGCGGGTCCCGACGACCCTGTGACCGTACGACGCGCTCGGCTCAACCGGTGCTGACCACCACCGTCTTGGCCGCCTTGTCGTGCAGACCCTGCTTGTACGGCTTGTCGAAGAAGCTCCAGCCGCCCGCGAGTACGAGCCAGAGACAGGAGCAGCAGTAGCACGGAAGCCACAGCACGAGCGCGCGGATCAGAGCGGTCTGCGTGGCGGGCGTGGAGCCGTCATTGAGGTTGGCCACCCTGAGGCGCAGCCACTTCTTGCCGAGGGTCTGCCCCCACTTGGCGGTCGTGAAGGTGTCGTAGGCGATGGGGATCACCATGATGAGCAGCAGCCACACGATACCCAGCGCGGACTGGGCCGTCTCGCTGTTCACAGGGAGCCCCAGGAGCAGGGTGAGCACCACATCGACGACGGCGAGGAGGACGATGTCGACGAGCCTCGCGAGGGTCCTCATGCCACTGTCAGCCAGTGGGGGCATACCGGCCAGCGGGTCGGCGGGGTAACCGCCGTAGGGCGAGCCGCCGTACGGGCCGCCGCCGTAGGGGGGTGGCTGCCGGCCCCCACCGGGCGGGGTGTCGTACGGCGAGCCCGACCCCTGGTCCGACGGGGGCCGCTTCCTGAACGGGTCGTCCTCGGGGGGCTGCTCTCCGGAGCCGGGGGGCGGTTCGCTGGTCATGGCCCGAGTGGAACCCGAACCTCCGGACTCCGCATCCGGCAGGCGGCCGTACGGAGTACGCCCCCCGCTCCGCGCGTCAGCCCGCCACGAACGTGTGCGCCGCCTTGTCGTGCCAGCACTGGTGCCAGGGCCGGTCGAACAGGCACCACAGCACGCCCACGATCCCGACGACCAGCAGCCCCGGCACGCTGAACACGAGCCAGCGGCGCAGCGCCGGACCGAATGTCGGCGGCTCGTGCGCCTCGATGTCCCGCACCTCAAGACCGCACAGCTTCTTGCCGAGGGTGCGGCCCCACTTGACGGTGGGCAGCACCTCGTACAGGACACCGGCGAGGAGCAGCACGGCGAGGATGACGCCGAGGCTGGTACCGGTCGTGCCGTCGAGCAGCCAGACGGTGACCTCGCGGCCGGAGAGCCGGGCCGCGTCGATCTTCTCCTGGACGTGGTCCACGGCCCGGATGCCGAGCGGGACCGCGGCGGCGGCCGTCACGGCGCCCAGCGCCAGCAGGTCGATCAGCCGTGCGGCGAGCCGCTTGCCGACGCCGGCGGGGCGGGCGGCGGCCTGCCGGCGCGCGGCGGCCTGGAAGACGTCCTCCACCGGCGGCTTCCACGGCGCCACGGACTGCTCGTCCCCGCCCCCGGCCAGCTGGTGCACCTGCTGCGCCCAGGACGCCTGCCCGCCACCGGGACCGCTGGTCAGCGGGGTGCCGGAAGCACCGGATGGCGGGGGCCCGGCCTGTCCGGGTCCCGCCTGCGGCGGGCCCGCTTGCTGCGGTACCGAAGGGGCTACGGCGGAGGGGGTCGGGGGCGGGGAGGGCTGCGGGATGCGCGGTGACTGCGGGCCCTGGGACGCCGGGGACGCCTGGGGCGGCTGCGCGGAGGTGGCGCGGGCCGCGGCGGCCTTGCCGGCGCCGAAGCCGGGGTTCGCGGGCGCGCCGACGGGTCCCTGCGTGGGGAGGCCGGCCGGGCCCGAAGCACCGCCCTCGGCACCGGAGGGGCCGGGCGGCACCGGCCGGAACGTCATCGTGCCGTCGTCGCCGTGGACGGCGGCCGGGCCGGGGATCGGCCGGCGGAAGATGAAGGTGCCGGGGTCCGGGGCGTCGCCGTCCTCCGCCGGGGTGCCGTCGCTACGGGCGGTGCCGTGGCCGTCGGGCGCGCTCGGGGAGTCCGCGGGAAGGCGGGGGTCGGCACCCCAGGGTGCGGCATGTCCGGGGTCACCCCCGAAGGCGGACGACGGCGCGGACTGGCCGGACCGGGCCGACGAGCCCGCCTGACCCGACTGGCCCCACTGCGCGCCCTGCGCGGCCTGACCCGACGAGCCCGGCTGGCCTGCCTGAGCCGACTGACCCCACTGCGCGCCCTGCGCGGCCTGACCGCCCTGAGCCGACCGACCCGACGAGCCCGGCTGACGTGCCTGACCCGCCTGACCCCACTGCGCACCCTGCGCAGCCTGGCCGGACGAGCCCGGCTGACCCGACTGGCCTGCCTGACCCCACTGCGCCGCCTGGCCGCCGTGTCCACCCTGCGCGCCCTGACCGCCACCGTGTCCGCCCTGGCCCTGCTGTGCCCACTGGTCCGTGCCGGTCGTCGCCGGTGGGTCCTCGTCGAAGAAGTGGGGGCCCGTCTCCTCCACGGACGCCGGGGCCGGGTGGACGCCGGGCGGCGGGGTGAGCGGTTCGCCGTCCTTCGGCGCCGGGCGGCTGGTGCCGGGCACCCAGGAGGCGCCGTTCCAGTACCGGACGTAGCCGGGGATGGACGGGTCCGGGTAGTAGCCCTCGCGGGGCCGGTCGTCACCTGGGGCCGGGGTTGGGGCGCTCATGTCCGTCGTCCCGTATCTGCTCGGGGGTGGGATGGGGGCCTCCACATCTATCAGACCGCGGCAGTCCGCAGCGCCAGTCCCACAGGACCCACCCCTTTCCGGGCTACACCGTGCCGGGCTCACGGCCCCGCGAAAGAAATTTCCCCGAACCCGCGTAATGGCCCGGCCCGTGCCCCCTCTCCCTCGTGCGGGCCCGGTCCGAGCGGCCCCGGTCAGAAGGGAAACGCAGGTCATGCATCACACCGTGGTGGAACGCGAGCTGGAGCTGAAGCTGATTCTGTCGCCGGAACGGAGGGTGCCGGTCCCGGCCCGGCTCCGCTACCGCTGCGACGACCCCTACGCCGTCCACATCACCTTCCACATCAACTCCGAGCACCCCGTCAACTGGACGTTCGCCCGCGACCTGCTGGTGGAGGGGGTGTTCCGGCCGTGCGGGCACGGGGACGTGCGGGTGTGGCCGGCGAAGACCGACGGGCGCAGTGTCGTGCTGATGGCGCTGAGTTCGCCGGACGGGGACGCCCTGCTGGAGGCGCCGTCCGCCCAGGTGTCGGCCTGGCTGGAGCGGACGCTGCGGGCGGTGCCGCCGGGGGCGGAGGGCGGGCAGCTGGGCATCGACGACGCGCTCGACCAGCTGCTCGCCCGGTGACCCCGGCCGGGGCTTCAGAAGAGCTTGCCGGGGTTGAGGATGCCGAGGGGGTCGAAGACCTGCTTCACCGCCCGCTGCATCTCCACCCCGACCGGGCCGATCTCGCGGGCCAGCCACTCCTTCTTCAGTACGCCGACGCCGTGTTCGCCGGTGATGGTGCCGCCCAGTTCCAGGCCGAGGGCCATGATCTCGTCGAAGGACTCGCGGGCCCGGCGGGACTCGTCGGGGTCCTGGGCGTCGAAGCAGACGGTGGGGTGGGTGTTGCCGTCGCCGGCGTGCGCGCAGACGCCGATCGTGAGGTCGTACTTGTCGGCGATCCGCTCGACGCCGTCCAGCATGGCGCCGAGCCGGGAGCGGGGCACGCACACGTCGTCGATCATCGTCGTGCCCTTCACCGCCTCCAGCGCGGTCAGCGAGAGCCGCCGCGCCTGGAGGAGGAGTTCGGACTCGGCGGCGTCCTCGGCCGGGACCACCTGGGTGGCCCCGGCCGCCTCGCACAGGGCGCCGACGGCGGCCAGGTCGGCGGCAGGGTCCGGGCTGTCGAAGGCGGCCAGCAGCAGCGCCTCGGTGGTCTCGGGCAGCCCCATGTGGGCGAGGTCGTTGACCGCCTTGACGGTCGTACGGTCCATCAGTTCGAGGAGGGAGGGGACGTGCCCGCCCTCCATGATCCGGCACACGGCGTCGCAGGCGGCGGTCGCGGAGGCGAACTCGGCGGCCAGGACGAGCTGCTGGGGCGGCTTGGGCTTCAGCGCCAGGACGGCCCGGACGACGATGCCGAGGGAGCCCTCGGAGCCGACGAAGAGGCGGGTGAGGTCGTAGCCGGCGACGCCCTTGGCGGTACGCCGGCCGGTGGACATCAGGCGGCCGTCGGCGAGGACGACGTCCAGGCCGAGGACGTACTCGGCGGTCACGCCGTACTTGACGCAGCACAGGCCGCCGGAGGCGGTGCCGATGTTGCCGCCGATGGTGCACATCTCCCAGCTGGAGGGGTCCGGCGGGTAGTACAGGCCGTGTTCCTCGACCGCGCGGGACAGGGTCGCGTTGATCACGCCGGGTTCGACCACGGCGATCCGGTCGACGGGGCTGATCTCCAGGACGCGGTCCATCTTGGTGAGGGACAGCACGATGCAGCCGTCGGTGGCGTTGGCGCCGCCGGACAGGCCGGTGCGGGCGCCCTGCGGGACGACCGGCACGCGCAGTTCGGTGGCGGTGCGCATGACGTGCTGGACCTGCTCGACGGTGCGCGGGAGGACGACGACGGCGGGGCTGCCGGCCGGGCAGAAGCTCGCCATGTCGTTGGCGTAGGAGGCCGTGACGTCGGGGTCGGTCAGGACGGCCTCGGGCGGCAGGCCGGCCAGGAGCCGGTCGGTGAGGTTGCCCGTGTGCTCGTCGCGCGGTGCTTCGATGCGGCTCATGATCACAGCGTGGCACTCGCGGCCATCGGTGTGAACCCCGGCCGCCCCGCCCTTGGGCCACCCGGATGTGCTCGTCGTACTGACGCACAGTGAGCGCCATGGACAACCGGCAGTGCGTGGGTACGTCCCTGATCTCCGAGCCGCCGGCACCGCGCCGGCCCCGGCGGGTGCTGCGGCGGGTGCTGGTCGCCGCCCTGGCGGCCGGTGTCGTGGCCGGCACGGTGCTGACCCTGCTGCCGACGGAGCGGCAGCAGCGGGCGGCCCGGCCGCCCGCCGCGGGTCCGCAGGCACAGGCGCCGACGCTGACGACGGTGACGTACGGGGTGCCGGCCGCGCTGCCCGGCCTGTCGGCGCTCATCGCGCGGCAGGAGGGGCGGGTGCGGGCGCGGCCGAAGGACGCCCGGGCGTGGGCGCTGCTGGGCTCGGCCTACGTGGAGCGGGGGCGCCGGGCGGGGGACGTGGCGGACTATCCGCGGGCCGAGCGGGCGCTGCGGACCTCGCTGGAGGTGCGCGGCACCCGGAACACCGACGCGCTGGACGGTCTGGCCGCGCTGGCGCTGGCGCGCCGGGACTTCCCGGCGGCGAAGCAGTACGGCGAGCAGGCGCTGAAGGCGGCGCCGAAGCGGTGGACGGCGTATCCGCCGCTGATCGACGCCTACACCGGGCTCGGCGACTACAAGAACGCCCGCGCGACCCTGGACAGGCTGCTGGCGCTGCGCACCGGCGCCGAGGCGCGGCCGGCGGTGATGGCGCGGGCCGCGGCGGTGTACCGGGACCGGGGCTGGCGCGAGGACGCGGTGGCCCGGCTGACCGACGCGGCGGCCGCCGCCCGCACCCCGGCCGAGCGGGCCGCCTGGCTGACCGGGGTCGGGCAGCTGGCCTGGGAGCGCGGGGACCTGCAGGACGCGCTGCGGCACTTCGTGGCCGCGCTGCGGCTCGACCCCGACCAGCGGGCGGCGTCGGCGGGGCGGGCGCGGACGCTGGCCGCGCTGGGGCGCACCGACGAGGCGCTGGCCGCGTACCGGGCCGTCGTCGCGCAGCGGCCGGACCCCGCGGACCTGCTGGAACTGGGCGAGCTGTACGAGTCGCTGGGGCAGCCCGAGCTCGCCGAGGAGCAGTTCACGCGGCTGAAGACCGCGGTACGGGAGTCGGTGGCGGGCGGGGTCGACCAGGAGCTGCTGATCGGGCGGTACGAGGCGGACCACGGGGACCCGTGGGAGGCGGTGGAGCGGTTGCGGGAGGAGTGGCAGCGGCAGCCGGGGATCGAGGTGGCCGACGCGCTGGGCTGGGCGCTGCACCGGACCGGCGAGGACACGGAGGCGCTGACCTACGCGACCGTCGCGACGGACAAGACGAAGGGCGGCGGGGTGCGCAGCGCGCTGTACGCGTTCCACCGGGGGGTGATCGAGGGCGAGCTGGAGAAGTACGCGTCCGCGCGGCGGCATCTGCAGGAGGCGCTGCGGATCAACCCCTTCTTCTCCCCGCTGAGGGCGCCCGACGCCCGGGGCGCCCTGGCCGCGCTGGGCGACGTACCGGACGAGCCGCTGCCCGAGACCTAGGCGGCCCTGGGTCTCGGGCAGCGGCTCCACGGTCCCCCTGGACGTCCGGCGGGGGACCCGTCGGCTACAGGTTGCCCCGCTTGGCCTGCTCGCGTTCGATCGCCTCGAACAGTGCCTTGAAGTTGCCCTTGCCGAAGCCCATCGAGCCGTGCCGCTCGATGAGTTCGAAGAACACGGTCGGCCGGTCCTGGACCGGCTTGGTGAAGATCTGCAGCAGGTAGCCGTCCTCGTCCCGGTCGGCGAGGATCTTCAGCTCGCGCAGGGTGTCGATCGGCACCCGGGTGTCGCCGACCCACTCGCCGAGGGTGTCGTAGTACGAGTCGGGGGTGTCGAGGAACTCGACGCCGGCCGCGCGCATGGTGCGGACCGTCGCCACGATGTCGTTCGTGTTGAGCGCGATGTGCTGGACGCCCGCGCCGCCGTAGAACTCCAGGTACTCGTCGATCTGGGACTTCTTCTTGGCGACGGCGGGCTCGTTGATCGGGAACTTGACCTTGAGGGTGCCGTCCGCGACCACCTTCGACATCAGGGCGCTGTACTCGGTGGCGATGTCGTCGCCCACGAACTCCTTCATGTTCGTGAAGCCCATGACCTTGTTGTAGAAGGCCACCCATTCGTTCATCCGGCCGAGTTCCACGTTGCCGACGCAGTGGTCGATGGCCTGGAAGGTGCGCTGGGCGGGCGGCTCGACGAGCGGGGCGGCGGCGGTGTAGCCGGGGAGGTAGGGGCCGTCGTAGCCGGAGCGGTCCACCAGGGTGTGGCGGGTCTCGCCGTAGGTGGCGATCGCGGCGAGGACGACGGTGCCGTGCTCGTCCTTCACCTCGTACGGCTCGGCGACGCTCTTCGCGCCGTGCTCGATCGCGTACGCGTACGCGCGGCGGGCGTCGGGGACCTCGATGGCGAGGTCGACGACGCCGTCGCCGTGCTCGGCCACGTGCCGGTCCAGGAAGTGGCCCCAGTCCGTGCTCGCCTTGATGACCGAGGTGAAGACGAAGCGGGCGGAGCCGTTCTCCAGCACGTAGGCGGCGGTCTCGCGGCTGCCGTTCTCCGGTCCGGAGTAGGCGACCAGCCGCATGCCGAAAGCGGTGGAGTAGTAGTGCGCCGCCTGCTTGGCGTTGCCCACGGCGAAGACGACCGCGTCCATTCCCTTGACCGGGAAGGGGTCGTCCTGCCGGGCGGTCGTGTCGGGAGTGTGCTGTGTGGTCTGCGTCATGGCGGAAGGGTGGCTCTGCTCGGCAAGGTGCGCAATAGTTCGCTTCATCGCTGGGCAATCTGACCAGCACTATGGCCGTATCGGCGGTCTTTCTGTACAGGATGACCATCTCAGGGGGTCCCGTGGCGATCGATCATCTGGACGGGCGGATCATCGTGCTGCTGGCCGAGGAACCGCGCATCGGCGTGCTGGAGATGTCCCGGCGGCTGGGCGTGGCCCGGGGCACGGTGCAGGCGCGGCTGGACCGGCTTCAGTCGAACGGAGTCATCCGCGGGTTCGGCCCGCAGGTGGACCCGGCGGCCCTCGGCTACCCGGTCACCGCGTTCGCCACGCTGCAGATCCGGCAGGGCCAAGGCCCCGACGTGCGGGCGTACTTGGCGACGGTGCCGGAGGTGCTGGAGCTGCTGACCACCACCGGCAGCGGGGACATGCTGTGCCGGCTGGTGGCCCGCTCGAACGCCGATCTTCAGCGGGTGATCGACCGGGTTGTCGGTTTTGATGGCATCGTCCGGGCCTCCACGGCGATCGTCATGGAGAACCCCGTCCCGCTGCGGATCATCCCGCTGGTGGAGCAGGCGGCCCGGGACCGGGAAGAGACGTGACCGACCGGGGGTGAGCGCGGGTGAGCTTCTGGGAGTACCTGGGCAGCCGGCACCAGCAGCTGCTCACGGACGCCTACCAGCACGCCAGCGCGGTGTTCCAGTGCATGGTCCTGGCGACCCTCCTCGGCGTGCTCGTCGCCGTCGTCACCTACCGCTCCGAGTGGGCCGGGAACCTCGCCACCACCGCCACCTCGACCATTCTGACCATCCCCTCGCTCGCCATGATCGGTCTGCTCGTCCCGGTCGTCGGCCTGGGCGTGCCGCCCACGGTGATCGCGCTGACGCTGTACGGGCTGCTGCCGATCGTGCGGAACGCGATCGTGGGCCTGCGCGGGGTGGACCCGGCACTGGTGGACGCGGCCCGCGGCATCGGCATGTCGGGGCCGATGCGGCTGGTGCGGGTGGAGCTGCCGCTGGCCTGGCCGCCGATCCTGACCGGCATCCGGGTCTCCACCCAGATGCTGATGGGCATCGCCGCGATCGCCGCGTACGCCTCCGGACCCGGCCTGGGCAACGAGATCTTCCGCGGGCTCGCCTCCCTGGGCAGCAGGAACGCGCTGAACCAGGTGCTCGCGGGCACCCTCGGGATCATCGTCCTCGCCCTGCTGTTCGACGCCGCGTACGTCCTGATCGGGCGGCTGACCATTCCGAGGGGGATCCGTGTCTGAGTCCTCCGTCGCGGGTGCGGCCATCGAGCTGGAGAACCTGACCAAGCGCTACCCGGGCAGCTCCCAGCCCGCCGTCGACAGCGTGAACATGGAGATCAGGGCCGGGGAGACGGTGATCTTCGTCGGCCCGTCCGGCTGCGGCAAGTCCACGACCCTGAAGATGATCAACCGGCTGATCGAGCCGACCGGCGGCCGGATCCGGATCGGCGGCGAGGACGTCACCGGCATCGACGCGGTGAAGCTGCGCCGCAAGGTCGGGTACGCGATCCAGTCGGCCGGGCTGTTCCCGCACATGACGGTCGCCCAGAACATCGCCCTGGTCCCGGGGATGCTCCGCTGGCCGAAGGGCCGGATCCGCTCCCGCGTCGAGGAACTGCTCGACCTGGTCGGCCTGGACCCCGGCGAGTTCCACGGCCGCTATCCGCGCCAGCTCTCCGGCGGCCAGCAGCAACGCGTGGGGGTGGCGCGGGCGCTGGCCGCCGATCCCCCGGTCCTCCTCATGGACGAGCCGTTCGGCGCGGTCGACCCGATCACCCGCGATCACCTCCAGGACGAGCTGATCCGGCTCCAGCGCGAACTGCACAAGACGATCGTGTTCGTCACCCACGACTTCGACGAGGCGATCAAACTGGGCGACCGGATCGCGGTGCTGCGCGAACGCTCGCACATCGCCCAGTTCGACACCCCGGAGGCGATCCTCACCAACCCCGCCGACGACTTCGTGTCCGGTTTCGTCGGCGCCGGCGCGGCCCTGAAGCGGCTCAACCTGACCCGGGTGCGGGACGTGGAGATGCGGGACTACCCGACGGTGACCGTGGACACCCCGCTCCAGCAGATCTTCGGGTACCTGCGGGGCAGCGGCACCAACGAGATCCTGCTCCTGGACAGGCGCCGCCGGCCCTACAAGTGGCTGCGGCGCGGCGACCTGATGCGGGCCCGCGGCTCGCTCGCCCGCGCGGGCACGCTGGTGCACGACACGGTGACCCGGGACGCCACCCTCCGGGACGCGCTGGAGGCCGTACTGACGGACAACGCGGGCCGGGTCGCGGTGACCGGGCGGCGCGGCGAGTACATCGGCGTGGTCGACATGGAGACGCTGATGAACTCCGTGCACGAGCTGCTGGAGGCCGACCGGCTGGAGGCCATGGAGGCGCAGGCCGAGCTGGAGGAGGCGCGCGCCCAGCAGACCCACTTCGAGCAGGAGGGTCCCGGCGGGGTGACGAAGGCATGAGCACCGCTCAGCGGCCGAAGGGCGAGCACGAGGCCGAGCAGCCCGCCTTCCATGACGAGGGCGAGGCGGAGCAGGAGGCCCCGCCCCCGCCCCGGCGCCCGCCCGGCCGCCGGCTGACCTGGCCGCGGCTGACCGTGCTGCCCGCGTTCCTGATCGCCGTACTCCTCGCGACCTGGCTGTGGTTCCGGCAGGCGGACCTGGACACGATCTCCCGGAACGCGCTGTCGGGCGGCCAGGTCTCGAAGGCGCTGTGGCAGCACGTGCGGCTGACGGTGATCTCCACCTTCTTCGTGCTGGTCATCGCCGTCCCGCTGGGCATCGTGCTGACCCGGCGGGCGTTCCGGAAGGCCACCCCGGCGGCCATGACGCTGGCCAACGCGGGCCAGGCGACCCCGGCGATCGGCCTGCTGGCCCTGCTCGTCATCTGGCTCGGCACCGGTGCGAAGGCGGCCCTGATCGGCATCATCGTCTACGCGGTCCTGCCGGTGCTCTCCAACACGATCGCCGGCCTGCAGGCCAACGATCCCGCCCTGCTGGAGGCGGCCCGTGGCATCGGCATGTCCCCGCTCGGCGTGCTCGGCCGCGTCGAGCTGCCCCTCGCCGTCCCGCTGATCCTCGCCGGCGTCAGAACCGCCCTGGTGCTGAACGTCGGTACGGCCACCCTGGCGACCTTCGGCGGGGGCGGCGGCCTCGGCACGCTGATCACCACCGGCATCACCACCCAGCGCATGCCGGTGCTGGTGCTGGGCTCGGTGCTGACCGTGGCGCTGGCCCTGCTGGTGGACTGGCTGGCCTCGCTGGCGGAGGTGCTGCTGCGGCCACGGGGTCTGGAGGCGGGCACATGAGGCGCCGGGTGTGCCCGGTGCTGGCCGCGCTGCTCCTCGTACCGGCCGGCTGCGGGCTGAGCAGCGGCTCCCCCATGACCGACGACGTCGGGCCCGGCACGATCGGCCGGGGCGAACCGCTCAAGGGAGCCCGTCTCACGGTGACCTCGAAGGAGTTCACCGAGCAGCTGATCCTCGGCGCGATCATGGGGATCGCCTTCCAGGCGGCCGGCGCGGACGTCGTCGACCGGACCGGGATCCAGGGGTCCATCGGCTCCCGGGAGGCGGTCCGGAAGGGGGACGCGGACGCCCAGTTCGAGTACACCGGCACCGGCTGGATCACCTACCTGGGCAACAGCGACCCCATCCCCGATCCGCGGAAGCAGTGGCAGGCCGTCAGGGACTCCGACCTGCGCAACGGGCTGACCTGGCTGCAGCCCTCGAAGCTCGACAACACCTACGCGCTCGCCATGAACCGGGCCGGCTTCCGGAAGTACCGCACGAGGACGCTGTCCGAGGTGGCCGCGCTGTCGAAGAAGGACCCGGGCGCGGTCACCCTGTGCGTGGAGGGGGAGTTCGCCAACCGGGCCGACGGGCTGCCCGGCATGGAGAAGGCGTACGGCATGAGCCTGCCGGCGCGGAACGTCACCCAGATGGACACCGGGATCATCTACACCCAGGTGGCGAAGGGCGGTTGCGCCTACGGCGAGGTGTTCACCACCGACGGCCGCATCACATCGATGCACCTGGTGGTGACGGCCGACGACAAGAAGTTCTTCCCCCACTACAACGCCACCCCCGTGGTCAACACGAAGGTCCTGGAGAAGTGGCCGGCCATCGCGGGCGTCATCGAGCCCGTCACCCGGAAGCTGGACAACACGGTGGCGCGGACCCTGAACGCCAGGGTGGACGTCGACGGCGAGGACCCGCACCAGGTGGCGCTGGACTGGATGAAGCAGGAGGGGTTCGTGACGTAGCCCGCCCTCTCCCGCCGGGGACTAGCAGCTCGGAACGGGGCCCTTGCCCTTCTCCAGGGCCACCAGGGAGTCGACCGCGCCCTTGAGCGTCGTCACCGGAACCAGCCGCAGGCCCTTCGGCAGCTCCGCCTTCGCCTCGCCGCACTCCGCCTTCGGGACCAGGAAGACGGTGGCCCCGTCCCGGCGCGCGGCCTGCGTCTTCAGGGCCACCCCGCCGACCGCGCCGACCTTGCCGGCCGCGTCGATCGTGCCCGTACCGGCGATCGTGCGGCCTCCGGTGAGGTCGCCGCCGCTGCCGTCGCCGTCCAGCTTGTCGATGATCCCCAGGGTGAACAGCAGCCCCGCGCTGGGCCCGCCCACGTCGGCGAGCTTCAGCGTGACCTTGACCTTGTCGGGGCTGAGCCCGAGGTACTTCAGCGCCGCCTGGGCCGCCGCGTCCTGGGACTCCTCCATCTGCGCCTGGTTGTGCTTCTCGATCTCCTTGACGGTGTCACCGCTCGGGTAGACCGCGTCGCGCGGCATGACGGCCCGGTCGGTACGGAACCAGTTGTCGAGCACGTCACCGAGGGAGACCCGGGTGTCCGGGCCGGTCGCCACGATCGTCGTCATCCGCAGCTGCCCGCTGGTCTTCCGGGTCGCCGCGCCGGAGACCGTGATCACCTGGGTGCCCCGGTAGGCGCCGAGCACGTTCGCCGTGCTCCCGGGCTGCGCCACCGAGAACGGCAGCGGCGCGAACACCGCCGTGGCGAGCAGTGCCGCGGCGGGCAGTGCGCAGACGGCGAGGGCCTGGGGGCGTGTGAGACGTGAGAGCACGGGGTCAATCTAACCCGGCGCCCTTGTCCGGCCCCCGGCCCCTCACCGCCCCCGGGCCCCTCACGCGGCGTAGAGGTCCCGGCGCTCGCGGGTGAACCGGCGCAGGGCGTCCGGCAGGGGGGTGACGCCGATGCCGGGGCCGGCCGGGACCGGGAGATGGCCGTCCTCGTCGAGGACGAACGGCTCGGTGATGTCCTCCGCGAAGTAGCGGCTGGACGCCGAGGTGTCCCCGGGCAGGGTGAAGCCGGGCAGCGCGGCCAGGGCGAGGTTCGGGGCGCGGCCGATGCCGGTCTCCAGCATGCCGCCGCACCACACCGGCACCCCGTGCGCGTGGGCCACGTCGTGCACCCGGCGGGCCTCCAGGTAGCCGCCGACCCGGGCGGGCTTGACGTTCACCACCCGGCAGGCGTCCAGGGCTATCGCGGACGCGGTGTCGCGGGCGTGGTGCAGGGACTCGTCCAGGCAGACCGGGGTCGACAGCCGCTGCTGGAGCAGGGCGTGGGCGTGCAGGTTGTTCTCCTCCAGCGGCTCCTCGATCAGCAGCAGCCCGAACGCGTCCAGCCGCCGCAGGTGCGCGGCGTCGGCGAGGGTGTAGGCGGTGTTGGCGTCGACCTGGAGGGGCAGGTCGTCGCCGAAGCGCTCGCGGACCGCCCGTACCGGCTCGACGTCCCAGCCGGGCTCGATCTTCAGCTTGATCCGCACATACCCCTCGGCGAGGTAGCGCTCGACGTCGTCCAGCAGCTCGGGGACCGAGTTCTTGATGCCGACCGACACCCCGGCGGGCACCCGGTCCCGTACCGCGCCGAGATAGGTCGCGAGCGGCATGCCGTACGACCGCAGCTCGGCGTCCAGCAGCGCCGTCTCCAGGGCCGCCTTCGCCAGCTCGTGGCCCTTGACCTTCGCCACGGCCGGGGCGAGGGCGGCGGCCGTGGCCTCCCCCAGCGCCGCCACGCGCGGGATCAGGAAGTCGCGCAGCACGATCTCCGCGCCGGCGACGAACTCCGAGCAGTACAGCGGCTCGGGGTCGGCGGCGAACTCCGACCAGCCCTCGGCACAGTCGGTGACGACGTGCAGGAGGAAGGTGTCCTTCGTCGTCATCGTCCCGAAGGACGTACGGAACGGGGTGACCAGCGGGATCGCGACGTGCACGATCTCGACGCGTTCGAGCTTCACGCGGCCCCCTCCGTCCGGGTCAGGGTGTACCAGCCGTCGCGGGACATCCCGGTGGCCCGGAATCCGTCCGCGAAGGCCGTCAGCAGCACCTCGCGCACCGCGTACCGCCAGCGCAGGGCCAGCGCCGGGTCGGCGGCGCGCAGCTTCACGACGTCCTCCGGCACCCGGCACCACAGGTGCCGCTCGTCGCGGCGGGCGAGGGGGTCGCCGTCGGGGGCGGTGGCGGTGACCGGTCCGCGGGGTCCGGCGTCGTACGACGCCGTCGGCGCGCCCAGCTCCCAGGTCACCGTCAGGCGGTCGCTCTCGTCGCCGTCGTTCACGCCGTCGGCCATGGGGCCGTAGAAGTCGACCAGGTACTCGGTGCCGGCGGCGCCCAGCTTGACCAGGTTGAAGCGGGCGTTGCGGCCGACCAGCGGGTCGAAGGTCCAGCGCATGGTGCGGGCGCCCAGGCCGAGCGCCCAGTCGCGCTGGGCCAGCTTCAGGGTGTGCCCGAGCCCGCGCTCGGCGGCGGCCACCAGCGAGTACGTGCTGCGATCGGCGCCGAGGACGGCGACGGACGCGCCGGCGAGCCGCTGCCCGTCGTACGCGGCGTGGACCGCGCCGCCGGCGTGCACCAGGCTGTGCAGGACCTCGGCCGGATAGGGCGGGGCGGTGCGGGGCGTCTGCCAGACGTCGCTGAAGTGGTCGGCGACGGCCGCGAGGGAGGCGACGTCGTGGACGGTACGGATGGTGACTCCTGCTGTCATGGCACGAGTCTCGGAGGAGCCGGCTCCGCGTGTGTTGTGCGAGCGGCCAACACACGCGTACGTTCGTTGCACCATCCGCCAACAGCCCGCTGGGGACCTCATGGACGCCTGCACCCTCGGTGATCTCCTGGACGTCGTCGGCGGCCCCGCCCTGCGCCTGCACACGGCTCCCGCCGGCCTCGGCGTCCCGGTCACCGAGGCCGTCCTGCACGACGGCCGCATCCCGCTCCCCCGGCTGCCCGGCGGGCTGCTGCTGGCGGTCGGGGTGCGGGCGGCGGACGCCGGGCCGCTGCTCGCGGCGGCAGCGGAGGCGGGGCTGACCGGGGTGGTCGTGCGCGGCGCGGACGGCCCGGTCGCGGCGGCTCAGGAGCACGGCGTGGCCCTGCTGTCGATCGCCGAGGACGCGGCCTGGCACCACGTCCATCTGCTGCTGGCCTCGGCCATCGCCGCCCAGCCCGCCGCCATGCCCTCCGACACCGGGCTCGGCGACCTGTTCGCGCTGGCCGACGCGATCGCGACGGCGACCGGCGGGGCCACCGCCGTCGAGGACCCGCGGCAGCGGATCCTCGCCTACTCCACCGTCGCCGGCCAGCCCGTGGACGAGGACCGCCGGCAGGGCATCCTCGGCCGGCAGGTCCCGGCGAGCGCGGAGAACACCGAGCAGTACCGGCGGCTGTTCGCCGCCGACCGGCCGGTGCGGCTGCCCGCGCTGACCGACGCCGGCCTGCCCCGGCTGGCGATGCCGGTACGGGCCGGCGGGGAGACCCTCGGCTCGGTGTGGGTGATCGACGGCGGCGCGCTCGCCCCGGACGCCGAGGACACCCTCGCCCAGGGCGCCTCCACCGCCGCCCTGCTCCTGCTGCGCGCACGGGCGGCCCGGGAACTGGCCCGGCACCGCGGCAGCGACCTGCTGCGCCGGCTGCTTGACGGCACGGCTCCGGATCCGGCGACGGCCGCCGCCCGCCTGGGGGTCGACGGCCCGGCCCGGGTGGCGGCCTTCGTCCTGGACTCCGCCGCGGGCGTCCCGGACACCGAACGCACCGCGCTGCGCCTGCTGGACGTCGTACGCCTGCAGTGCGAGGCCCGCTACGGGCGGCACGCGTGCGTGCTCCTGGACGGCGTGGTGTACGCCGTGCTCCAGGGGCCCGGAGAGCGGCACCGGCGGCTCGCCGAGGACATCGTGGCGCGGGCCGGGCAGGCGCTGCGGGTGCCGGTGCGGGCGGCGCTGGGCGAGGTGGTGCCGGGCGCGGACGAACTCGCCGACTCGCGGGCCGACGCGGACCTGGTGCTGCGGGTGCTGGACGCGGAGCTGCCGGTGGCCGCGGTGGAGGAGGTGCGGGCCCGGGTGACGCTGCTGCGGCTGACCGAGGTGATGGGCGAGCGACGGGAGCTGAGCGCGGGCGCGTGGCGGCGGGTCCTGGCGTACGACGCCGGGCACGGCACGGAGTACGCCCGCACCCTGGTCTGCTGGTTCGACGCGGGCTGCGACATGGCGGGCGCGGCGAGACTCCTCGCCGTGCACCCCAACACCTGCCGCTACCGCCTCAGGCAGCTCCAGCAACACGCCGGGATCGATCTGGACGACCCCGACGAACGGCTGGTGCTGTGGCTCCAGCTACGGACGCTGGCGGGCCTCAGCGCAGCCACGCGCTGAGCCGGGCCTCGCACCGCTCCAGGTGGTCCACGGGGACGTACTCACCCGCCGTGTGCGCCAGCGACGGATCGCCGGGGCCGAAGTTGAGCGCGGGCACACCCAGCGCGGCGAACCGGGCCACGTCCGTCCACCCCAGCTTGGCCCGCGGCTCGCCCCCGAGGGCGGCGACGAGCCCGCCGACCCGGTCGAGGTGGGGCAGGGCACCGGCGACGACCTCGGTGACCCGCACCTCGTACTCCGGGAAGAGCCCCCGCACATACGCCTCCGCCTCCTCGCCCGAACGGCTGGGCGCAAACCGGCAGTTGACGGTCACGACACACTCGTCCGGTACGACGTTCCCGGCGACCCCGGCGCGTACGGCGACGGCACTGAGCCCCTCCCGGTACTCCAGCCCGTCGATCACGACCCGCTCGGGGGTGTGCGCGTCGAGCCGCTGGAGCACCTGCCCGGCCTTGTGGGCGGCGTTGGTGCCCTGCCAGGCGCGGGCGGTGTGCGCGCGGGCGCCCTTGACCACGATGTCGGCGGTGAGGATGCCCTGGCAGCCGGCCTCGACACCGGCACCGGAGGGCTCCATGAGGATCGCGAGGTCCGCCTCCCCCAGCAGCCCCGGCCGGGCGGCGGCGATCCGGCCGAGCCCGTTGCGCTCCCCCTCCACCTCCTCGCACTCGTAGAAGACGTAGGTGAGATCGCGGACGGGCTCGGGCACGGTGGCCGCGAGCCGCAGCGCGACGGCCACCCCGCCCTTCATGTCACAGGCGCCGAGCCCGTGGACCCGCCCGCCGGCGAGCCGGGAGGGCAGGTTCCCGGCGGCCGGCACGGTGTCCAGGTGGCCGGCCAGCACCGCCCGTTCCGGCCGGCCGAGGTCGGTGCGGGCGATGACGGAGTTCCCGACGCGTTCCACGCCGAGGTGGGGCAGGCGCCGCAGGGCCGCCTCCACCGCATCCGCGATGCGCGCCTCCTCCCCGCTCTCGGAGGGCAGGTCGACGAGGGCGCGCGTGAGCGTGACGACGTCGGATTCGAGATCAAGACCGTTCATGCGAGGTGCGCTTCCTCCGCCTCGGGGCTCTGTACGACCCTCGATGATGCGGAGCGGGAGCGACGGACGGGTGCGCGGATCGGCCAAAGGTCGGGGCGGCGGGTTGGCCGAGCGGCCAAGGTGAAGCCGGTCGCTCAGCGCAGGGCTTCCGCGACCTCCCGCGCCGCCTCGACCACCCGGGGCCCCACCCGCTCCGGCACGGAATCCACCAACATCACCACACCCACACTGCCCTCGACGCCGGTGACCCCCACCAACGGCGCGGCGGCACCGCTCGCCCCCGCCTCCAACTCACCGTGCGTGAGCGTGTACCCGGGATCGGCGGACGGCGACTGCCGGGCGGCGAGGATCGCCCTGCCGGCCGCGCCCCGGTCCAGCGGATGCCGGAACCCGGCACGATAGGCCACGTGGTAGTCCGTCCACGTGGGCTCCACGACCGCGACGGCCAACGCCTCGGACCCGTCCACGAGCGTCAGATGCGCCGTGGCGCCTATGTCCTCGGCCAGTGACCGCAGCGCGGGCAACGCGGCCTCGCGTACCAGCGGGTGCACCTGCCGGCCCAGGCGCAGCACCCCGAGCCCGACCCGGGCTCGCCCGCCCAGATCACGCCGTACGAGCGCGTGCTGCTCCAGCGTGGCGAGCAACCGGTACACCACGGTCCGGTTCACGCCCAGTTTGGTGGACAGCTCGGTGACGGTCAGCCCGTGGTCCGTGTCGGCGAGCAGTTTGAGGACGCGCAGTCCCCGGTCGAGCGTCTGAGAGGTCTCCGCGGTCACGACGCCCACTCCTTCGGCGGTGAGGTCGGCAGCCCCTGAGCGACGACCGCGTAGCCGAGTCCCGTCGGCGACGCGCTTCAGAGGCCGCCGATCGGCAGGTCTGCCCGGCGGCTCTCCGGGCCGAGTCGCTTCACGGCTGCGCTCCGCGGCGGCGCTGCCACGGGGCGTGTGCGTAGCGGGACAGTAGCGAAGCCGGTTCGCTGAGCGGAAGTCTTAGTCCAGAATCCGGGCAAGACCAGATCCGGCCTGCCTGCATTCGTCCGGATACGCACACCGATACCGCACACAGGAACGGCCCGCTCTTCGGCCGACCGAGTCGCGTGGGTGGGGAGGTGGGTGGGTGGGTGGGCCGGGCATCCGCCGAAGCCGGGCGCAGCGTCACCGCATGCGCGTCGCCCACTCCTGCACCTTGGCGATCCGCTGCCGCAGCTGTCCCGCCGTCGCCTCCGCACTCGGCGGGCCCCCGCACACCCGCCGCAGCTCGGTGTGGATCACCCCGTGCGGCTTGCCGCTCTGGTGGACGTACGCGCTGACCATCGTGTTGAGCCGCTTGCGCAGCTCCATCATCTCCTTGTGGCTGACCACGGGCCGCCGCTCGGCGGGCAGTTCGAGCAGGTCGGCCTCGGCGTCCGGCTTCTTCCGGCTGTGCGCGATCTGCCGGGCCTGCCGCTTCTGCAGCAGCAGCTGCACCTGCTCGGGTTCGAGGAGCCCCGGAATCCCCAGGTAGTCCTGCTCCTCCTCGCTCCCGGGGTGCGCCTGCATACCGAACTCGGCACCGTCGTACAGCACCCGGTCGAAGACGGCGTCGGACTCCAGCGCCTCGAAGGGCAGCATGTCCTGCTCGCCGGTGTCCTCGTCCTGCTGCTTGTTCGCCTCCTCCATCTCCTTCTCGGATTCGGCGTACGGGTCCTCCTCGCCCTCCTTCTTCGGCTTGTCGAGGGCGTGGTCCCGCTCCTTCTCCATCTCGTTGGCGAAGGTCAGCAGATCGGGCACGGTGGGCAGGAACACGGACGCGGTCTCGCCGCGCCGCCGGGACCGTACGAATCGCCCGACGGCCTGCGCGAAGAACAGCGGAGTCGAGATCGTGGTCGCGTACACCCCGACCGCGAGGCGCGGCACGTCGACGCCCTCGGACACCATGCGCACGGCGACCATCCACCGGTCGGTGTTGCCGCTGAACTCGTCGATCCTCTTCGAGGCGCCGGCGTCGTCCGACAGCACGAGCGTCGCCTTCGTCCCCGTGATCTCCCGGATGAGCTTGGCGTACGCGCGCGCGGAGTCCTGGTCGGAGGCGATGACGAGCGCACCCGCGTCCGGGATGGCCTTGCGGACCTCGGTCAGCCGCTGGTCGGCGGCGCGCAGCACGCTCGGCATCCAGTCGCCGCGCGGGTCGAGGGCCGTACGCCAGGCCTGGCTGACCGCGTCCTTGGTCATCGGCTCGCCGAGCCGCGCGGCGATCTCGTCGCCCGCCTTCGTACGCCAGCGCATGTTGCCGCTGTAGCTGAGGAAGATCACCGGCCGGACGACATGGTCGGCGAGGGCGTTGCCGTACCCGTAGGTGTAGTCGGCGGCGGACCGCCGGATCCCGTCCGTCCCTTCCTCGTACGTCACGAAGGGGATGGGATTGGTGTCGGACCGGAACGGCGTACCGGTCAGCGCCAGCCGCCGGGTCGCGGGCTCGAACGCCTCCAGACACGCCTCGCCCCAGGACTTGGAGTCACCGGCGTGGTGGATCTCGTCCAGGATGACGAGCGTCTTGCGCTGCTCGACCCGGTTGCGGTGCAGCATCGGGCGCACACCGACACCGGCGTACGTGACCGCGACCCCGTCGTAGTCCTTGCCGAGCGGGCCGGCGCTGTACTCGGGGTCGAGCTTGATCCCGATCCTCGCCGCCGCCTCGGCCCACTGCTTCTTCAGGTGCTCGGTGGGCGCGACCACGGTGACCTGCTGCACGACGTGGTGGTGCAGCAGCCAGGACGCCAGCGTCAGCGCGAAGGTCGTCTTGCCGGCGCCGGGCGTGGCGACCGCGAGGAAGTCACGCGGCTGCTCCTGGATGTACTTCTCCATCGCCCCCTGCTGCCAGGCACGCAGCTTGCTGGCGGTACCCCAGGGGGCCCGGCCGGGGAAGGCGGGCGAGAGATGGTGGGAGGAAGCGGAGGTGGCGGCGGTGGTAGTCACGGTCTCCGTAGATCAGTGGTCGGGTGGCTCCATATGACAACCGGGCCACCCTACCGGCGCCGCCCTCGGGTCAACGCGCGAACAAGCCAGGGTCGCCCGTGGGTGGGAGGCACGTCACAACTGCCGCGGCCGTCCCGCGATCACCACCGCTTCTAGGCCTCCCGCCGCCGAAGCCGGCGGGTGACCCAGGCCCCGGCCAGCGCCACGCCCGCCATCGGCAGGAAGACGGCGGCGAAGGCGGCGGGGTGGCCGTCGGCGGCGGACGCGGCGGTGGGGGTCGCGGTGCTGCCGCCGCCCAGGGCCGCGAAGGCCGCGCCGGTCGCGGCGAGGAGGACGACGTTGGAGAGGGCGTCGGAGATCTGGAGGGCGGCGGAGTTGGTGCCGGCCTCCTCCGGGGCGGAGAGCTGGAGCAGCAGCACGCTGGTGGAGGCGATCACCAGCCCCATCCCGAAGCAGCCGACGCCCCAGGCGACGGCGACGGTCCACACGGGCACGGAGTGCACCAGCACGCTCGGCGCGGCGACGATCGCGGCGGCGACCAGCACCATCCCCACGGTCATCAGCCGCTCACGGTACGGCGCCACGCGCGGACGGGACTGCACGAACGACCCCAGCGCCCAGGTCCCGCCGCCGGCGGCCAGCGAGAACCCTGCGAGCGTCGGCGACAGGCCGCGCTGGGTGACGAGCATCAGCGGTACGAAGGACTCGGCGGTGATGAAGGAACCGGCGGCGAGCCCGCGCAGCAGGACGACGGAGGGCAGGCCGCGGGCCGCCCGGTAGGTGCCGCGCGGCAGGAGGCCGAGGACGGCGGGCACGAGCAGCGCGGCACCGGCCAGCCCGGGCAGCAGGGCGAGGGGCCGCAGGTCCTGGGCGGCGTACTGGAGGAGCCCGGCGCCGAGGGAGATCCCGAGGGCGAGCCGGATCCGCCGCCGGTCGAAGGAGCCGGCGCCGGCCTCCTCGTCCACCGGACCCGACGCCCTCCGCCGTATCTGCGGCAGCGCGAGGGCGAGCGGGAACACGACGAGGACCGGGATGCCGAGGAACACCCAGCGCCAGCCGAGGTGCTCGGTCGTGGCGCCGGAGGCGAGGGGGCCGACGACGGACGGTACGACCCAGCCGGCCGCGAAGGCCGCCATGATCGCGGGCCGCAGCCGTTCCGGGTAGGCACGCCCGACAACGACGTACAAGGCCACGATGACCAGCCCACCGCCCAGCCCCTGCACGGCCCGCCCGAGGATGAACACCCACATGACCTGCGCGGTCCCGGCGACGACGAGCCCGGCGGCGAAGGCCCCGATGCCGGTGGTGAGCGCCCCCAGGGGCCCCCTCCGGTCGGACCACTGCCCGGCCAGCACCATCCCGAACAGGCTGGTGGTGAAGTACCCGGAGAAGGCGAACGCGTACAGCGCCACGCCGTCCAGTTCCCGCGCGGCGACGGGCATGGCGGTCCCGACGGCGGTCGCCTCGAAGGCGATCAGCACCACGACGGACACGATCCCGACACTGAGCGCCCGGTACGACCGGCTCAGCACACCGCCGCCCTGCTCGACGGGCACTTCAAGGACGGCGGGGTCGCGGGATCCAAGGGCACTCATGCCGTCAGAGTAAGCCCCACAACCCACTTTGACCCCTGTCAGGAGTCCGACCTTCCCTCGGCCCTTGGTCGTACACCCCCCGCTTCATGAACGCCGTGTGGCAGTCGCATTGCACCCCACCGGATCCCCTTGATCCCCCACCCCGCCCCCCGTACGTTCGTCTCACGAACACGGCCGTGTGCCCGAGTGGTTCAGGGGCTCGCCTGCAAAGCGAGTTACGTGGGTTCGAATCCCGCCACGGCCTCCACTACCTCCCTGCGGGGGCAGCTCACCCACTAGGGTGCGCTCGGCGAGCCGCTGGTTGCGGGGGTGTGCATGGTGAGTTCATGAACACTACCTCTCGCCCCAAGAAGACCTTTTCCCGGATTCCACGAGCATGCGCGGTGAGCGCTGCCGTGGGCATCGCCTGCGCGGCGGGGTTGGCGTCCGCCACATCCGCCGTGGCCGCGGCGCCCGCCACGCACGTCGCCACAAAGGCCCCGGCCTACGGCGGCGGGTACGGAGACGGGGACGACATGGCGTGCGGCAACGGCCTTCTCGCCATTCTCAACTTCTGCAACTGACGTAGCGGAGAAGTCCACCCATCCGCCCCCAGGGCGGTCCGGGACAGGGGCTGGAGCCCGTTCCCTGACCGCCCTGCCGACCTCAGAACGCTCCGCCCGCCTCGTCCTGGAAGAGTTCCGTCCAGTAGTGCCAGGTGGTGTCCGGCAGGGTGCCGGTGGGGTCCAGGGTGTTCAGGGTGTGGATCATGGTGGCGACCAGGTGGTCGTAGGCGTGGGTCGCCAGTTCGTGGCCGAGGTGTTGGTCGATCGTGCGCTCGTGGTGGATGAGCCACAGGGTGAACGCCAGTGTGGAGACGTCGGTGTTGAGGGAGTGGAGCGTCGCGTCCGGCTCGCTGAAGGTGAGGACCGCGCCCGTTCTGCCGTCGACCACCAGGCTGGTCTCCTCCAGCAGACGGCCGAGACGGATCAAGTGGTCGCAGTGGGCGGGGAGTTCCGCGAGCGGGTAGTCGGGGCGTTCCTGAGAGAAGTACTCGCGCAGCGTCGGCAGGGGGACGTCCGTGTCGGCGTGGAAGAACACCGCCTCCTCCGGCAGCCCCGTCTCGCGCAGGAAGCGGCGGGTCGGCTCGTGCGTGAGCGTCACCGGGAAGTCGACCTCCTCGAAGCGGGCCACCCTGCCGTGCCCGAACTCCTGGTCCAGGACGCGCGCGGGGACGTCCAGGGTCAGGCCCGACGCCGTACCGGGGCCGGCGACCAGGGCGAGGGGGCGGATCAGGGCCGCCGCCTTCCAGTACGGCGGGACCTCGCCGTCCGTGCCCTCCTCGAAGAGCGCGAGGAGGCGGCGGGATGCCTCGGCGACCGTCTTGGGGCCGTGGTGGCCGGCCAGGGAGGCGAAACGGCCGCGCAGGCCCGCCAGTTCCTCGGTGACCGCGGCGAAGCGCAGCAGTGTGTTCAGGGAGGGCGCGAAGGGGCGCGGGTCGGCCGGGTCGAAGAGGTAGGCCGTGGTCAGCTCGCCCGTGCTGCCGTCGAGCAGGATCGACTCGCGTTCCATGCCGGCCGGGGTGAGGAGTTCGCCTATCACCAGGCGGCTGCGCAGTTCCTCCGCCAGGGCGAGGGGGCCGCCCTCGGCCGCGTCGGCGAGCGTGCGCAGGCCGTGTGTGCGCAGCGGGGAGAAGGTCAGCAGGTCGGTCTGCGGGGGCAGGCCCGCGCCCGCGAGCAGGCCGCGCGTCGGAACGTGCGTGACGTAGCGGTCCAGCTCCGCCTCGGTCAGCGTGATCGCGGTCGTACCCGCGTCCGTCGCGCTCATCGCTCCCCCGCGATCTTCCCCGTGCGTGCCGGGCATGCGTACGCCGTCGTACGCGGCCCCGGGCAGGTGCCCCACCGCTCAGCACACTACGCCGCTCCACTGACAACGGCCCTCACGAGGGAAGACGTCAGGCGACCCGGGCTCGTTGCGCGTCCGCGAGGATCGCGTCCACCGTCTCCTCGGGTGTCCAGCCGGACGTGTCCAGCCAGAGGCCGATGCGCGGGGTGCGCAGCCGCAGTTCCTCGTCCAGGGCGGCCACGGTCCAGCCGCCGCCGTACCCGGTCTTCGCCCGGCCGGCCTCGCGGGCCGCGACCTCCGCCGCGGCGGGTGCCAGGACCACCACGTACAGGGGGCGGGTGCGGACCAGGCCGGCGTACGTCCGCAGGTGTTCGCCGAGCACGACGTCCTGGACGACCGCCGTGAAGCCCGCCGCCGCGTATCCGTCCGCCGCTGCCGCCGACAGCCCGTGGCGCAGGCGGAGCTGGTCCGCGGCCTCGCCTTCGGCTCCGGGCGTGTACTCCGCCCGCCCGGACACGATCATCCGGCGGAACGCGTCGCCCCGCACGTGCGCCGCGCGCGGCAGCCTCTCCGCCAGGCGCTGGGCCACCGTCGACTTCCCGGCCGCCATCACCCCGGTGACCAGGACGACGCCGTCCATCAGGTGAAGTAGATCCCGCCCAGCACGACGGCCAGGGCCGCCACGGCGAACAGCGCGATCCACAGGGCCAGCTTGCCCACGCCGGGCGCGGGTTCGTAGCGCGGCTCAGGCGTGCTCACCGGTCCGCCACCACGGCCGCCTGCGGGCGGATCGGGAGGCGGTTGACCGGGCGGCCGGTGGCGGCGCGGACCGCGGAGGCGATCGCCGCCGGTGCCGTCACCACCGGGACCGCGCTGACCGACTTGGCGCCGAAGGGGGCCACCACGTCCCGCTCCTCGACCAGTTTCACGATCCGGATGTCGGGGGCGTCCAGGGCGGTGGGGAGGGCGTAGCCGGTGAGGTCGGGGTGGCGGATCAGGCCGCGCGGGGTGCGGAGGTTCTCCGTCAGAGCGATGCCCACGCCCTGGGTGACGCCCGCCTCGATGCGCGCCGCCAGCTGCACCGGGTTCAGCACCCGGCCCACGTCCTGGGCGACCGCCAGCTCCACCACCCGGACCGAGCCCAGCTCGACGTCGACGTCCACCACCGCGCGGATCGCGCAGAACGCGAGGCCCACGAAGGCGTCGCCCTGGCCGGCGGCGTTCAGCGGCTCGGTGGGATGCGGGCGGCACTGGGCCGTGGCCCACAGCTCCTTGCCCTCCAGCGCCTCCGTGACGGTCGTCGACAGCACACCGTCGTAGGACGTGATCTTGCCGTCGGTGATCTGCAGCAGCTCCGTCGACATGCCGAACTTGTGCGCCAGCGGCTGGAGGAGCTGGGTGCGGACCATCTTGGCCGCGCGCTCCACCGCGCCGCCGGACACCCATGTGTGCCGGCCCCGGCAGCCCGCGCCGGCCGGCGGCTGGTCGGTGTCGACGGGGGCGACGTGGACCTCCTCGATGCCGAGGGTCTCCTGGACGATCTGCCGGGCCAGCGTGGTGAAGCCCTGGCCGGTCTCCACGGCGGCGCACAGCACGGTCGCGACGCCGTCGTGGACCTTGACCGTCGCCGTCGACACCTCGTCGGCGCCCTCCGCGCCGAGCATGTGCACCATGCCCAGGCCGTAGCCGACGCCCCGGCGCACCGCGCCCGGCTCGCCCGCGCCCTCGGGGCCGCCCGGCAGCAGCCACTCCTCCTCGGGCGTGTCCTTGGGCAGGGCGGGCAGCGGGAAGTCCCGTACGGTCTGGAGGAGTTCGGCCACCGGGGCCGGGCAGGTCACCGTCTGGCCGATCGGGAGGACGTCGCCGGTGGCGAGGACGTTGCGCAGGCGTACCTCCGCCGGGTCCAGGCCCAGCTTCTTCGCCAGCTTGTCCATCTGCGCCTCGTACGCGGCGCACACCTGCATGGCGCCCTCGCCGCGCACATGCCCGGAGGGCGGGTTGTTGGTGCGGACGGCCCAGCCCTCGATGAAGGCGTTCGGTACGACGTAGGGGCCGCAGGCGAAGGAGACGGCGGCGGCGAGGGCCTCGGCGGAGGTGTCGGCGTAGGCGCCCGCGTCGAGGAGGATCTGCGCCTCGACCTTGACCAGCCGGCCGTCGGTGTCGGCGTGGTGGCGGTAGCGCAGCAGGGTTGGGTGGCGGTGGGCGTGGCCGAGGAAGGACTCCTCGCGGGTGACCGTGAGCTTGACCGGGCAGCCGGTCTTGAGCGCGAGCAGGCCGAGCGGCAGCTGGAAGCCCTGGTCCTCGCGGTCGGCGGTGGCGCCGGGCACCCCCGTGACGACGATCTTCACCCGATCCGGGGACAGGCCGTAGCAGGCGGCTGCCGTGTTGCGGTCGGCGTGCGGGTCGGTGGAGGCCAGGTACAGCTCCACGCCGCCGTCGGGGCGCGGTACGGCGAGGCCCGCCTCCGCGCCGATCGGGGCCGGGTCCTGGCGGCCGATGCGGTACAGGCCCTCGACCACCACCTCGCCGGCCGCCTCCGCGTCGCCGTGGCGCAGCGGGATGTGCCGGATCAGGTTGCCGTCGGGGTGCAACGGCTCGGCTTCGAAGGCGTGTTCGGGGTCGGTGACGGGGTCGAGTACCTCGTACTCGACGATCACGGCCGCGGCGGCCATCCGCGCGGTGTCCGGGTGGTCGGCGGCGACCGCGGCGATGGGCTCGCCGTGGTGCCGTACGACCTCGGAGGCGAACACCGGCCGGTCGGGCGTGCCGCGGCCGTGGCGGGGCGTGCCGGGCACGTCCTCGTGGGTGATGACGGCCCGTACGCCGGGCATCTCGCGCGCGTGGGTGGTGTCGATGGACACGATGCGCGCGTGCGCGTGCGGGGAGCGCAGTACGGCCGCCCACAGCAGGCCCTCGGCCCACAGGTCGGCCGCGTACGGGAAGGTGCCCTCGGTCTTGGCGCGGGCGTCCGCGTGCGGCAGGGAGGCGCCGAGGCCGTGCGGCGGCGACGGCTCGGCCTCGGGGGCGGGTTCCGTGGCGGTGGTCGCGATGCCGGCTTCGTTGCTCACCCCTGGCCTCCGTCCTGGCCGTAGTGCTGGTCCTGCGGTCCGGGCGGCGTGCCGTACGGGTCGTACGCGTCCGGTGTGTCGTACGACTCCGGTGGCTGCGGCGTGTCGAACGCGCCCGGCGCCTCGAACGCCGACGGGTGGACACCGCCGGAGCCGGGGCCCGCCTGGTGCGGGATGCGCGGCTCGTCCGCGTTCGTCTCGGCGCCGGCGTGGGACGCCTCGCGCTCGGCGACGACCTCCTTGACCGCTTCCAGGACGCCCCGGTAGCCCGAGCACCGGCACAGGTTGCCGCACAGCGCCTGCCGGGTCTCCAGCTCGGTCGGCGCCGGGTTGCCCTCCAGCAGGTCGTGCAGGGTCATCGCCATGCCGGGCACGCAGAAGCCGCACTGCACCGCGCCGCACCGGGCGAGCGCGCGCTGCACGTCGGAGGGCTGCCCGTCCTCGGCCAGGCCCTCGACCGTACGCACCTCGCTGCCGGCCGCGGTGACCGCCGGGACCAGGCAGGAGGCCACCAGGCGGCCGTCGACCTGCACGTTGCAGGCCCCGCACTCGCCCTGGGAGCAGCCGTCCTTGGCGCCGGCGAGGCCGAGCCGTTCGCGCAGCACGTACAGCAGGGACTCGCCGATCCACGCGTCGGTGACCGGGCGGTCGGTGCCGTTGACGCGCAGGACGTAGGAGGCGAGGGGATGGTCGTCGTGCGGCGGGAGGGGCGCCTCGGCCGGCTCCCCGGCCGCCTCGGGGGCGGACTCCTCGGCGCCTTCCGGGACGCCGTCCGGCGCGGGTACGGCCGGGTCGGCGAGGTCCGCCGGGCCGGGCGTGCCGGACGCGTCGGCGGGGGCCGTCGGGTGAGCCGGCGTCACGGGGTCCGCGGGGGCCGCCGGGTCGGCCGTGGCCGCCGTTGTGGCGGCCTGGGGTGCGCCGGCCGGGTCCGCGGGCGGCTCGTGGCCCGCGGGGGCGTCAGCGGGGCGTTCAGGGGCTTCGGCGAGCCCGTGGGCCTCCGCCTCCGGCGCCGTACCGGGCTCGACGGGCGTGTCGGCCTCGCCCTCACCGGGGTCGTCGTGACCGGCCTGGACGTGTCCGGCGTCCGCGTGGCCGCTCTCGGCGTCGCGGTTCTCGGCGAACCCGGCCCCGTGACCGGCCGGACCGTGTCCGTACACGTCCTCGCGGACGTATCCGCCGTCCGCCCCGTACGCGTCCGGGGCGCCGCCCGCCGGGTGCGCCCCGGTGTGGTCGGGCAGGCCGGGGTTGTCGCCGTGGTCGGCCGGCTGGTCCGCGGGCCGGTCCCACGCGCGGCCCGCGCCCTCCGTCGCCCAGGGCGCCGGCGCGCCGCCCGGCAGCGTGGCCGGCGGGGTGCCGCCCCACTGCTCGACCAGCGAGGACGTGGTGAACTCGCCCGACTCGTCCGGCAGGTCCCCGCCGGCGACCGGGATGGACCACTGGCCGGTGACGTCGTGGGCCGGTGCGGCGGCCGGTGCCGCGGGCTCCTCGAAGGTCCACTGCTGGGTGGCGGGGGGCTCGTAGCTGAACCGGTCGTCCGCGGCCTGCGGCCGGGCCTGCACGGCGTTCGCGTCGGGCCACTGGCCGCCGTCGGGGGCGGGCCAGGTGCCCGCGGCGCCGTCGTCGTGCGTGGCCGTTATCCGCGGCGGCACATAGCCGTGTCCGGGCGCGGCCAGCGGGCTGTCGCCGGACAGCAGGGCGTCGATGCCGCCCTCGGGGAGTTTGACGAAGGCGGTGGCGCCGTCGTCGTAGTCGCCCTGGGGCAGCGGGTTCCAGCGTCCGCCGCCCTGGGGCGTGCCCTCTCCGTGCTGGTCGTCGGTCACGACAGCGCCCTCCCCAGTGCTCGTCGGGCCAGCGCGGCGACGGTGCGCCGCAGGTGCAGTACGGCGGGCGGAAGCGGGGTCACCGAGCCGTCGGGCTCGGGAGCCGGATCCGGGATGCAGGCCGCGGCGACGTACTCACCGAAGGCATGCAGGGCCTCCGGGACGAGGGCGCGGTCGTTGTCCCAGTCGATGAGCCGCGCGACCCACTCCTCGGCCTCCAGGGGCCGCAGCGGCATCGGCGCTATGGCCCCGACGGCGCAGCGCACACCGCGCCGGGCGGGGTCGAGGACGAGGGCCACGGAGGCCAGCGCGCGGCCCGGGCCGGTGCGCCCGGTCGCCTTCAGGAAGACCTGCGGGGCGTGCAGCAGCGGTACGCGCACGTAGCCGATGAGTTCGCCGCCGCGCAGCATCTCCACGCCGGCCAGCAGGTGCGACACCGGGATCTCCCGGCGGGCCCCGCCCGGGCCCGCGATGATCAGCGTCGCTTCCAGGGCGGCCAGTACCGGCAGCGCGTCCCCGGTGGGGGCGGCCGTGGCGATGTTGCCGCCCAGGGTGCCCGCGTTGCGGATGTGCGGCGGGCCCGCGGCGCGCGCGGCGGCGGCGAGCGCCGGGATCAGGGCCGCGAAGTCGGGGCGGCCCATGCGCGCGTGGGTGAGGCCCGCGCCGAGCAGCGCGTGGCCGTCCTGGTACTGCCAGCCGCGGATCTCGCTGATCCGGCCGAGTCCCACCAGCGCGGAGGGCCTGAGCTGACCGGAGTTGACGGCCGCCATCAGGTCGGTGCCGCCCGCCACGGGGACGGCGGTGGGCATGGCGGCGAGGGCCGCCACGGCCTCGTCCAGCGTCGTGGGCAAGGTGACGGCCTGCGCCGCCTGCGGTGCGTGCGTGGTCAAACCGGCTGCCCCTTCCCGCTGCCCCACCTGGTCCCGCCTGTGTTGCCGTACGGTACGTGCTGACAGGGCGGACGACGCAACTCTGGCACATCTTCGCAACACCCGAACGCGGGGGTCCGCTAGGAGGCATTCGCCCACCTCACCAGGGAGATGGTCCGTTTTCGCACGGCATCACCGGTACAGGCGGATTGCCACCCTTCGGGGATGTTGACGGTGTTTTCCCGCTGCCTGTTCGGGGACGGGCCGCTTGTTCGGGAACGGCCGCGGCCGCCCGCGCCGCTACCGGTTCGGCGGCAGCCCCTCGATCGGGCGGCCGAGCACGCCCGGGCGCTTCTGCCACGGACGGGGACCGGTGGGTGGCCGATAGGCGACGCCGAGGGCGTCCAGTCGCCGGTAGTGGGCGGTCATCCGGCGCTCGAAGTCCGCGAAGTCCCGTTCCGCCGGGGCGGGCAGCCGGCTCCAGGCGACCTCGGCGAAGGCGGCGAGGCGGGGGAAGGTCTGGTAGTCCACGCGCGCGACGTCCTCCATCACCTCGGTCCACACGTTGGCCTGGGTGCCCAGCACCCGCCGGGCCTCCTCCTCGGTGAGCCCGTCCGGCACCGGCTCGAACCGGTAGACGTCCTCCAGGGTCCGCACGAAGCCGATCGGTACGGGCTCTTCCTCGCCCGGCGCCTGCCGGTGGTCCAGGTACACGTACTGCTCCGGGCACATGACCACGTCGTGCCCGGCCCGCGCGGCGGCGATCCCGCCTCCGTAGCCGCGCCAGGAGGAGACGGCCGCGCCCGGGGCGAGCCCGCCCTCCAGGATCTCGTCCCAGCCGATGAGGCGGCGCCCGCGCGCGGCGAGCCAGGCGTCGAAGTGCCCGATGAACCAGGACTGCAGCGCGTCCTCGTCGGTGAGGCCGAGGTCGGTGAGCCGCGTCTTGGCGGTCACGGACTCGGCCCACTGCTCCTTGCGGCACTCGTCGCCGCCGACGTGGACGAACCGCGAGAACTCGGCGGCGCCCGCGGGGAACAGCTCCAGGACCTCCTCGAACACCCCTTCGTAGAAGCGCAGGGTGGTGTCGGTGGGGGCCAGTACATTGGCCGAGATGCCCCAGGTGTCCCAGACGGAGAGGGCGGTGGTGTCGATGACGTCGGCGTTGCCGAGTTCGGGGTACGCGGCGATGGCGGCCTGCGAGTGGCCCGGTACGTCGATCTCCGGGACGACGCTGATATGCCGCTCGGCGGCGTAGGCGACGATCTCCCGGATGTCGTCCTGGGTGTAGTAGCCGCCGTGCGGTTTCTCGTCCCACAGCGGTGAGGCCCGGTGGCCGAATTTGGTCCGCGAGCGCCAGGAGGCGATCTCGGTCAGTTTCGGATACCGCTTGATCTCGATCCGCCAGCCCTGGTCGTCCGTCAGGTGGAAGTGCAGGACGTTGAGTTTGTGCGCGGCCATCAGGTCCAGATAGCGCAGCACGCCCTCCTTGGGCATGAAGTGCCGGGCGACGTCGAGAAGAAGGCCCCGCCAGCGGAACCGGGGGGCGTCCTCGATGATCCGGTGCGGGACAGCGGGGGTGGTGTCCGGGCGTACGGGGGCGCGCCGGAAGGCGTCGGCGCCGAGCAGCTGGCGCAGGGTCTGCGCGCCCCAGAACACACCGGCGGGCCCGCCGCCGCGGATCTCCACGCCCCGGCCGGGGACGGCATCGAGCCGGTACGCCTCCGGGTCCAGGCCGTCGTCCAGGAGCAGTCGCACGGAGTCCCGGGCGCCCCGCGGGCCGGGGCGCAGCGGCAGGCCCAGGGACGGGCCGAGCGTGGCGCGCAGCCAGCGTTCGGTGCGTTCGGTGCCCGGACCGGCCCACAGCGTGGTGTCAGGGCCGAGCGGCACGCCGGACCCGGCCGGCTCCTCGACGGCGCGCGGCGCCGGAATCAGCTCCATGACATCAGCCCCTCACCCCGCGGCCCGTTGCACATCACGCAACGGCCTTTGCGCCCAACGCATGCACGACGCCTCGAAGGCTAGGCACTGCACCGAGACCCCACAAGAGGTCTGGACCACTCAGCGCCCGGAAAACACAAAGATCCCCGGGACGCGCCTGACGCGCACCCCAGGGACCTCACCGTCCACGGCGGACCGGGGACCTACTTGTCGTCGCCGCCCTTGCCCTCGTCGCCACCGCTGCCCATGGACTCGTAGATCTCCTTGCACATGGGACACACGGGGTACTTCTTCGGGTCGCGGCCCGGCACCCAGACCTTGCCGCACAGCGCCACGACGGGGGTGCCGTCGAGGGCGCTCGCCATGATCTTGTCCTTCTGGACGTAGTGGGCGAAGCGCTCGTGGTCACCGTCGCCGTGGGACACCTGTGGCGTCGGCTCTACGAGGGTCCCCGTACCAGTCCCGCGCTCGGGCTCAAGAGTGCTCATATCAGCAAGGGTACTGAAGCTCACAGGCATCAGTTGAGCGACGGGTCGTCCGGGTACGTGGCCACCATCGCCAGTTCGTTCCGCTGGCGGCGCAGCACCTCGCGCCAGAGTCTCTCCGGGGCCGGCGAGGAGACGTCGCCCGGCTCGGACTCGACGACGTACCAGGCGCCCTCCACCAGCTCGTCCTCCAGCTGGCCCGGGCCCCAGCCCGCGTACCCGGCGAAGATTCTGAGGCTGCCCACGGCGGAGGCGAGCAGTTCCGGCGGGGCCTCCAGGTCGACCAGGCCGATCGCGCCGTGCACCCGTCGCCAGCCCAGCGGGGCGCGGTCGCCGTTCGCGCCGCCCGGGATGACGGCGACGCCGAGTGCCGAGTCCAGCGAGACGGGCCCGCCCTGGAAGACGACGCCGGGCTCGCCGGCGAGATCGCCCCAGCCCTCCAGGATGTCGCCGACGACCACCGGCGTGGGGCGGTTGAGGACGACACCGAGGGAACCCTCCTCGTCGTGGTCGAGAAGGAGCACCACCGCGCGGTCGAAGTTCGGGTCCGCCAGGGCGGGCGTGGCCACGAGCAGCCGCCCTGTGAGCGAGGACACCTCGGTCATGCCAGACATGATCCCGCATCTTCCCCCGGTGTGGGGAGCCAATCGGGGGCACGGGAGTGACGGCGGCACGATCCGGGGGAAGCGGCCTGTCAGAGCCTCGTCCGGGGTCGCGGCGGGGGGCGGGAGGGCGCAGGGGGGCGGCCCCGGCGCACACCCGCCGCGCCGGTGACCCCATGTGCCCGTTTGGGAACGGTTCGTGTTGTGACACAGCTATGACGTGACTGGGCGGTCCTTGGGCTTACGGGAGGGGGGTGATCGGCGATTACCCTGTCTTCCCGGCCCCCGCGCACAGTGATCGGCCGGCCCCTGCCCAACTCATCGGAACGCGAGATTCATGACCGTCAACGACGATGTCCTGCTTGTCCACGGCGGAACCCCGCTGGAGGGCGAGATCCGTGTCCGCGGTGCGAAGAACCTCGTGCCGAAGGCCATGGTCGCCGCCCTGCTGGGCAGCGAGCCGAGCCGACTGCGCAATGTTCCGGACATCCGTGACGTGCGGGTCGTCCGGGGCCTGCTCCAGCTGCACGGGGTGACGGTCCGTCCGGGCGAGGAGCCCGGCGAACTGGTGCTGGACCCGACGCATGTCGAGAGCGCCAACGTGGCTGACATCGATGCCCACGCGGGTTCCAGCCGTATCCCGATCCTCTTCTGCGGTCCGCTGCTGCACCGTCTCGGCCACGCGTTCATCCCTGGCCTCGGCGGCTGTGACATCGGCGGCCGGCCCATCGACTTCCACTTCGACGTGCTGCGGCAGTTCGGCGCGACCATCGAGAAGCGGGCCGACGGCCAGTACCTGGAGGCGCCGACCCGCCTTCGGGGCACGAAGATCCGGCTGCCGTACCCGTCCGTCGGCGCGACCGAGCAGGTGCTGCTGACGGCCGTACTGGCCGAGGGCGTCACGGAGTTGTCCAACGCGGCCGTCGAGCCGGAGATCGAGGACCTCATCTGCGTGCTGCAGAAGATGGGCGCGATCATCGCGATGGACACCGACCGCACGATCCGCATCACCGGTGTGGACAAGCTCGGCGGCTACACCCACCGTGCCCTGTCGGACCGTCTGGAGGCCGCGTCCTGGGCCTCCGCGGCCCTCGCGACCAACGGCAACATCTACGTCCGCGGCGCCCAGCAGCGCTCGATGATGACGTTCCTGAACACCTACCGGAAGGTGGGCGGTGCCTTCGAGATCGACGACGAGGGCATCCGTTTCTGGCACCCCGGTGGCCAGTTGAAGTCCATCGCGCTCGAGACGGACGTGCACCCCGGCTTCCAGACCGACTGGCAGCAGCCGCTGGTGGTGGCCCTCACCCAGGCGACGGGCCTGTCCATCATCCACGAGACGGTGTACGAGTCCCGGCTGGGCTTCACCTCGGCCCTCAACCAGATGGGCGCGCACATCCAGCTCTACCGCGAGTGCCTGGGCGGCTCGGACTGCCGTTTCGGCCAGCGCAACTTCCTGCACTCCGCGGTCGTCTCCGGCCCCACGAAGCTGCAGGGCGCCGACCTGGTCATCCCCGACCTGCGCGGCGGCTTCTCGTACCTCATCGCGGCCCTGGCCGCCGAGGGCACGTCCCGCGTCCACGGCATCGACCTCATCAACCGCGGCTACGAGAACTTCATGGAAAAGCTGGTGGAACTCGGCGCGAAGGTCGAACTGCCCGGCAAGGCGCTCGGTTAACGGGGTGAGAAGGCTGTAGAACGGCCGTACGACGAAGGGGCGGCCCTCCGGTGAAGGAGGGCCGCCCCTTTGGCGTCATCGCGCGTCAGAACGCCTCGTACGCCGTCCCGTGGCGTACGAGCGGCAAGATCACTTGCCCTTGGCGGCTTCCTTGAGCTTGCTGCCCGCGGTGACCTTCACGCTGAAGCCGGCCGGGATGTTGATGGGCTCGCCGGTCTGCGGGTTGCGCGCGGTGCGAGCGGCACGGTGGGTGCGCTCGAAGGTCAGGAAGCCGGGGATGGTGACCTTCTCGTCGCCCTTGGCGACGATCTCGCCGACGGTCTCGGCGAACGCGGCCAGCACGGCGTCGGCGTCCTTGCGGGTCACCTCGGCGCGGTCGGCCAGCGCGGCCACCAGCTCACTGCGGTTCATGTTGTTACTCCCGTGTTTTTCTTGCCGTTGGGGTGTGCCACGCGGCGGGGCCGCATAGGAGGCACTGCGATGCCGATGCGCTCGCGCCCAGGGACGCATCCTGCCCCTACCTGCGGCGGGAAAGCCAATCCGGCACCCGTAGGAGTCGTGAGAACACCCTGGGGAGTCACACGAAAAGCGCCCGCTCGGCCGTCACCCTAGAGCGCGCCCGGCATCCGGTGGTTCCACGACGCGCCGGTGCGGGGGCCGCCGTGGTGATGCTCACAGCCCCCCGCACAGTACGACAGCCGTGGCTAGGCCGTCGCGCCGGCGGCCTTGGCGGCCTCGCGGACCGCCCCGGCCACCGCGCCCGCGACCTTGTCGTTGAAGACGCTCGGAATGATGTAGTTCGGGTTCAGCTCGTCCTCGGTCACCACGTCGGCCAGGGCCTTCGCGGCGGCGAGCATCATCTCGGTGTTCACCGTGCGGGACTGGGCGTCCAGCAGGCCGCGGAAGACACCCGGGAAGACCAGCACGTTGTTGATCTGGTTCGGGAAGTCCGAGCGGCCGGTGGCCACGACGGCCGCCGTCTGCCGGGCGATGGCCGGGTCGACCTCGGGATCCGGGTTCGCGAGCGCGAACACGATGGCGCCGTCGGCCATGGCGGCCACGTCGTCGCCGTCCAGGACGTTCGGGGCGGAGACGCCGATGAAGACGTCGGCGCCGCGCACGGCCTCCTTCAGGGTGCCGGTGAGGCCCTCGGGGTTGGTGTTGTCGGCGATCCAGCGCAGCGGCGAGTCGGCCGGGGCGTTCACGAGGTCCTCGCGGCCGGCGTGGACGACACCGTGGATGTCGGCGACGACCGCGTTCTTGACGCCGGCGGCGATCAGCAGCTTGAGGATGGCCGTACCGGCCGCGCCGGCGCCGGACATGACGACCCGGATGTTCTCGATCGCCTTGGTCGCGACGCGCAGGGCGTTGGTCAGGGCGGCGAGCACGACGATGGCGGTGCCGTGCTGGTCGTCATGGAAGACGGGGATGTCGAGGGCCTCGCGCAGCCGGGCCTCGATCTCGAAGCAGCGCGGCGCGGAGATGTCCTCCAGGTTGATGCCGGCGAAGCCGGGGGCGATCGCCTTGACGATCTCCACGATCGCGTCGCTGTCCTGGGTGTCCAGGCAGATCGGCCAGGCGTCGATGCCGGCGAAGCGCTTGAAGAGGGCCGCCTTGCCCTCCATGACGGGCAGCGCGGCCTTGGGGCCGATGTTGCCGAGGCCCAGCACGGCGGAGCCGTCCGTCACGACCGCAACGGAGTTGCGCTTGATGGTGAGGCGGCGGGCGTCCTCGGGGTTCTCGGCGATGGCCATGCACACGCGGGCCACGCCGGGCGTGTAGACCATGGAGAGGTCGTCACGGTTGCGGATGGGGTGCTTCGACGCCATCTCGATCTTGCCGCCGAGGTGCATCAGGAACGTACGGTCGGAGACCTTGCCGAGCGTGACGCCCTCGATGCCGCGCAGCTTCTCGACGATCTCCTCGGCGTGGGCCGTGGAGGTGGCCGCGATGGTGACGTCGATACGGAGCTTCTCGTGGCCGGACGCGGTGACGTCGAGGCCGGTCACCGAGCCTCCGGAGGACTCCACGGCGGTGGTGAGCTGCGAGACGGCGGTTCCGCTCGCGGGCACCTCCAGCCGGATCGTCATCGAGTAGGAGACGCTGGGCGCCGTTGCCATGGCCGACTTCCTCTGCTTTCACCGTGTCGCGAGTTGTGCCGTCCGATCGTCGCACCTACCGCTCAGTACGTGTTAGTCGCCCTGGATTGCGGACGTTGTGTTCACACGGACTTCCCCAGCAGATGCATGATTTCGGAAAACCACTTCCACCATACGAGAAACGATCAGGTGAGGAAAGGGGCCCGGGACGCAAAGAAGGAGGCCCACGTCACACACGTGACGTGGGCCTCCCACACGTTCATGACACCGACCCGCCATGCTCGCCTCGCGGCAAGTGGTCCCTCTGAGGGACGAAGGTTGGGCCCGGGGGCTTGGATCGGGCCGGTGCCACGACAAGGCTAACAAACGGATGCCGCACGGCCATTCCCGTGCCGGAGGTTCACCGGAAGTCAGTCCCTGAGCAGGTCCGGAACCCCCGCCGGGTCGGGCTCGTCCCGCTCCCCCGACACCACCGTGAGCTGCTGGGTGGCCCGGGTCAGCGCCACGTACAGCACGCGCAGGCCGGCCGGTGACTCGTCGGCGATCTCCGCGGGCGAGACGACGATCGTCGCGTCGTACTCCAGGCCCTTGGCCTCCAGGCTGCCGAGGGCCACCACCCGGTCGCCGAGCCCGGTCAGCCAGCGCCGGGCCTCCTCGCGCCGGTTCATCGCGACGACCACGCCGACCGTGCCGTCCACCAGGTCGAGCAGCCGCTCGGCCTCCGCGCGCACGGTCTTCTCCAGCGAGTCCCGTACGACGATGAAGCGCGGCTCGACCCCGGTGGACCGTACGGCGGTCGGCGACTCGGAGCCGGGCATGGCGAGCGCGAGCACCTTCGCGGCCAGCTCGGCGATCTCGGCCGGGTTGCGGTAGTTCACGGTGAGCTGGAAGCGGCGCCGGGGCCGGGTGCCGAGGGCCTCGTCGCGGGCCTCGGCCGCCTCGTCCGGGTCGGACCAGGAGGACTGCGCCGGGTCGCCGACGACGGTCCAGGTGGCGTGCCGGCCGCGGCGGCCGACCATGCGCCACTGCATCGGCGTGAGGTCCTGCGCCTCGTCCACGATGACGTGCGCGTACTCGGTGCGCTCCTGCGCGAGGCGCTCGGCCCGCTCCCGCTGGGTCTCCTCGCGCACCGGCATCAGCTCCTCCAGGCCGGTGAGCTGGTCCAGCGGGTCGAGTTCCCGCTTCTTCCTCGGCCGGGCCGGGGCGCCGAGGATCGCCTGGAGTTCGTCGAGCATGGCGATGTCGTGCACGGAGTGGCCGTCCCGCTTCAGGGAGCGGGCGACCTTGCGGACCTCGCCGGGGTTGAGGATCCGCCGGGCCCAGCGGCCGAGCCGGCGCTCGTCGGCCATGGCGGTGAGCACGGCCTTCGGGGTCAGCTCGGGCCACCAGGCGTCGAGGAAGGCGAGGAAGGCGTCCTCGCTCGTGATGTCCTCGTCGAAGGACGAGCGCAGCTCGGCGGCCAGCTCCGGGTCGGTGTGCCGGGCGCCGGCGCCGGACTTGGCCCACAGGGCGTCCAGCAGCAGCTTGCGGGCGCGCGGGCGGAGCAGGTTGACCGGCGCGGTGCCGCCGAGGGCGTTGCGGCGGATACGTTCCAGCTCGGCGGCCTCCAGTTCGAGGCGGCGCCCGAAGGCGACGACACGCAGGCGGGACGGCGGACCGGTGACCGCTTCTCCCCCTTCTCCCCCCGGCGCGGTGGACCCCAGCTCCAGGGCGCCCCGGGCCGCCTTCCGCAGCACCTTCAGCATCCGGTACGAGCCCTTGGCGCGGGCCACGGACGGCGAGTCGTACAGGCCGGCCTCCTCGCCGTCGACCAGCGAGCCGATCGCGCGGATCGCGACCTGGCCCTCCTCGCCGAGCGAGGGCAGCACGCCCTCGGTGTAGGCCACGAGCAGCGGGGTCGGCGAGACGATCAGGATGCCGCCCGCGTAGCGTCTGCGGTCCTGGTAGAGCAGGTAGGCGGCGCGGTGCAGGGCGACGGCGGTCTTGCCGGTGCCCGGGCCGCCCTCCACGTAGGTGATGGAGGCGGCGGGGGCCCGGATGACCAGGTCCTGCTCGGCCTGGATGGACGAGACGATGTCCCGCATGGTGTGACTGCGGGCCTGGCCGAGGGCGGCCATCAGGGCGCCGTCGCCGATGACGGGCAGCTCACCGCCGTCGAGGAAGGCCGTCAGCTCGGGCCGCATCAGGTCGTCCTCGACACCGAGCACCCGGCGCCCCTTGGACCGGATGACCCGGCGCCGTACCACCCGCCCCGGCTCCACGGGCGTGGCCCGGTAGAAGGGGGCGGCGGCGGGGGCCCGCCAGTCGATGACCAGCGGGGAGTAGTCCTCGTCGAGGACGCCGATCCGGCCGATGTGCAGGGTCTCGGCGATGTCGGCGGTGTTGTCGGCCCGTACGGCGCCCTCGGCGGGCTCCACCGCGGTGTAGGCGCCGTCGGGCCCCTTCTTCCCGTCCTTGCCGAGCAGCAGGTCGATCCGTCCGAAGAGGAAGTCCTCGAACTCGTTGTTGAGCCGGTTCAGGTGGATGCCGGCCCGGAAGACCTGCGCATCCCGCTCGGCGAGCGCGCCCGGGGTGCCGACCTGGCCGCGCTTGGCCGCGTCGTTCATCAGGAACTCGGCCTCGTGGATCTTCTCCTCGAGCCGCCGGTACACCCGGTCCAGGTGTTCCTGTTCGACGCTGATCTCTCGGTCACGGGCGGAATCGTGTGCGTCGTGTACCGAGCCGACCGCGGACTGCTGAACCTGAGCGGCCACCGGGCCCCCTTCTGACGTGCTGGGCAGCCGTCAACCGTACGCGAAGGGGACCCATCAAAGCTACGGGGTGGCCGTTCCCCCCAGGATGCTAGGCCTGCACCTGGACGAGCTTCTTGCCCTCGAAGGTCACCACCTCGAAGTGGTCGATCTCGTTGGGCTGGAAGGCCGCGGCCCCGCCGATGTACAGCGGTTGCTTCGACTGCTCGGTCTTGGCGTCCGGGATGCCGTACCCCCAGTCCGGGACGGACCACGACGACATGGTCACGCGCTGTCCGTTCTTCGCGACGAGCACCAGGGAGCACTTCAGCGGCCCCTTGACGTTCTTCAGCTCCAGAACGGCCTGCGTGCCCCAGTCCTTCGACGTCATGGCGACGGTCGCGCTGACGTGGGACGACGGGTCCGTGGCCGACTTCTTGTCGGACATGGTCCGGAACGTCTGCTGGGCCGGTGTGGCGGTGACCTGCCCGCCGCTGTCCGAGCCGCCGTTCACCGCCACCGCGGCCAGCGGCCCGGCGATGATCAGGGCTGCCGCCGCCGCGATCATGTACATGCTGCGCCGGCGCTTCTGAGCCCGCCGCTCGGCGACCTCGTCCACCAGCTTCTCCACCACCCGCGGACTGGGCTTCGCGGACAGCGACTCGCCGATCGCGGGCGTACTGCCGGAGCCCGGCAGGTCCGCGAGGGCGGCCAGCATCGGCTCCATCCCGGCCAGCTCGTCCAGCTGCTGGGCGCACCACTCGCAGCCGGCGAGATGCGCCTCGAAAGCGGTTGCCTCGGCGTCGTCGAGGATCCCGAGGGCATAGGCGCCGACGGTCTCGTGCTCGCTCGGCACCGAAGATCCCTGACTGGGGTTCATGGGCCCAGACATACCCGGACCACCCGGTCCGAATCCCTGGATACCCCCGTACCCGCTGCTCATCACGCCGTCACCCCCCGCTCCTCCAGTGCCAGCTTCATCGACCGCAGGGCGTAGAACACCCGAGAACGGACCGTTCCGCTCGGTATGCCCAGTGTTTCGGCCGCCTCATTGACGGTACGCCCCTTGAAGTACGTCTCGACGAGCACCTCCCGGTGGGCCGGGGTCAGGTCGTCGAGCGCATCGGACAGCGTCATCAGCCACAGCGCCTTGTCGATCTCGTCCTCCGCGGGGATGACCTCCAGCGGCGACGGATCGACCTCCTGCGGCCGGGCCTGCCGGCTGCGGTGGCCGTCGATGACGATGCGGCGCGCGACCGTCACCAGCCAGGGGCGTACCGAACCGGTCGCCCGATTGAGCTGACCGGCGTTCTTCCAGGCACGGATGAGCGTTTCCTGTACGACGTCCTCGGCGCGCTGCCGATCACCGGCGACCAGCCGCATGACATACGCAAGGAGGGGCCCCGCGTGCTCCCTGTACAGGGCACGCATCAGCTCCTCGTCGGGTTCGGAGGGCTGCGATGAGGACATGCGATGTCGGGCCCTCGCTCCACGTTCATTGGCCACGGCCGCATCCTTGCGCACGCCCACCTCCGGTGTCCGGGGGTTCCCCCAGTCGGTCGCTCGCCCACCTGTACGGACCGGGGTGCCCGAGTGTTCAAACCGGAGTGACAGATTTCTTGGGGGTGACGTGACGAGCGGGACATGGGCGCACATTCCCACCGCGTGATCTTTACATTTCCGACACATCGCCGGAGGCGGCCGGGAATGCCCGTGTACGGGCCAACCAAACCTGGTGTTACGGAAATCACGCCCGCGTCAACGCGGCGCGCCGCCGGTGCCGGGCCACCCGTTCCCGGTTCCCGCACACCTCGCTGGAGCACCAGCGCCGTCGCCGGCCACGGGACGTGTCCAGGTACACGAGGGGGCAGTCGTCCGCCTCGCACTTCCGCACGGCGGCCCGCGCGACGGGATCGGTGAGCAGCTCGACGGCGTCCCGCGCGACGACGGCGAGCAGCGCGGCACAGCTCGGCGGCCCGGCCAGCTCCCGCACCAGGCGGCCGTCCTCCCCGGGTACGGCGAGGGGTGCCGGGGTCGCGGCCCGCGCGACCTCGTTCACCCGGCCGAGCGCACGCCCGTACGCGGGAGCCTCCACGCCCCGCATGCCGCGCACCAACAGCCCGACGCTCCCCCGCAGTTCCCGGAACCCGGCCGCCCAGGAGCCGTCGACGTGTTCCAGGGGGGTGACGGCCGGCACGAGCCCCGCGCCGGCGATCCAGGCGCACAACGCCCCCGCCCCGTCCAGCCGTTCCACGGGATGGCTGGTCGCGAGGAGGTCCAGACAGATCCGTCCGGCGTCGAACCGCGGCTCGTACGAGGGTTTCGAGGCCGTACCCAGTGCCATGTGCCTGTCACCGCCTAGGGTCACCAGGGTGGGGATTCCCCCTCTCACAGTGCCTGCCCGCACCCGTCTCCGGAACCCCCCGTACCGCCTGAGGCACGCTCCCCGGTGCCGCGCCGGCCCACCCGGCCCACGCCGTTTCCTCTCCGGCCCGTCCCCGGCGGGGACTTCGGTGCCCGGAGGGCGGGCCGGCCCCTCCCGGTCCGGATCCGCCGCCGGCCCTCGCCGCTCCCCGCCCGCAGCCGTGACCCTTTGTCCTGCGAATCTCCCGCGAACGCACAGCGAGCCGCCCCCGGGGGGACCCACGAGGGACGGCGGTTCAGAAAGGACACGTTCATGAGCATGCGCACCCGGGCCGTCGCGATGGCGACCGCCGCGCTGCTGGGCGCCGGAGCCACCGGGCTGGCCGTGGCGCCGGCCGCGAACGCCGCCCCGTACCACGGCATCGACGGTGGCGGCGCCGTCAACGACGACTGGCAGGACGAGGAGGACCTCGGCGTCGACGACTACACGGAGAGCAACGCCACCGCCCTGTGGGAGACCGTCCTGTACGCGGACGGCGCGCAGTGGCAGGACGACGACGGAGACTGGCACACGTTCGCGAAGAACCGGATCGACGGCTCGTTCGGCCCGGAGACGGAATCGGCGACCCAGTGGTGGCAGGAGCACCACGGCCTCTCGGACAACGACGGCGTCGTCACCGACCAGAGCTGGACGTACGCCCAGCGGTGGCTCTCCGGCCCGGCCTCGGGCGGCGTCGTCACGTACCACGGCGACGTACGGAACGTCACCTTCAAGCGCATCAGCGGCAAGTACCGGGTCCGCATCAAGGGCACCGGCCAGTGGAAGCTCGCGTACTACGACCAGCGGGGCTGACAGCGGGTCGAGGGCAGGGGGCGGGCGATCGCACGGTCGTCGCCCGCCCCTCGGCGACCTGGGACGCGGGCGGCGTTCGCACCGTCACCGGCTCCCCGGGGCAACGCCCACACCACCGCGACCCCCGTCGCCAGCACGACGACGCCGAACGCGACGAGCGCGGCCTTCCGCCACCGCGAATCGGCCTCCGCCACCTCGGTCTCCGGCTCTCCGGCGGGTGCCACCGTACGCCCCCGCGGCCACGCCTGATCGGCCAGCTCCCACAGCGCCAGCAACCGCGCCTGGTCCGCGCCGGCCAGCCGGGCGAGGACCTGTGCGGCCCCCCTCGGCGGCGGCTTGGTCCCGCTGAGATACCGCTGCCAGGACGACTTGCTGTACGCGGTCCGCCGGGCCAGCTCGGCCAGACTGAGCCCGGTACGGCCCTTCAGGACGCGCAGTTGCTCGACCAGGTACCGCGCCTCGCTCGGCAGCGAATCCGGCAAGGGCTGCCAGCGTGTCATTCCCGTCCCCCCGCCTCCGCGTGCGGCCCCGCCCCGCCGCGGTCCGGCGTCAGCCTGACGCCCGCCCGAAGACCTCCGGCAGAGCGCACACGCGACCGCCCGGAGCACTCCCGGCGACCCGCGCGCGGTCCCACGGGACGGCCCGGCCCACAGGGGGAGGAACGGACCGGAGTGGCGAGACCGGGACCGCCTCTTCTACGCCACGCTCGCGGGGGGCGCCGGGTCTGCTGCGGGGGCGCGGTACCGAGAACGCCGTACGCACCGGTCCGCCGCATCGCAAGCCTCGTCGACGGGCGGGCCGCCTCACCGGCCGCTCCGCGGGGGAGTGAGAGCAACGTTCCCTTCCGGTCACTCACAGCCACAGGGCCGGAAACGCGTCCTCCCTACCTTCGGGCTCAGTCAGTGGTTGGCAGACCGAGCAGCCGGAGCCCCGTGGAGGCGTGATGACAGCCCCAGCCCCAACCCGTCGCAGTGGCCGCTGGATCGAGCTCTGGGATCCGGAGGACGAGCAGTTCTGGATCGCGACCGGGGAGCGGATCGCCCGGCGGAACCTGTGGTTCTCCGTGCTCTCCGAGCACATCGGGTTCTCCGTCTGGGCCCTGTGGTCGGTGCTGGTCCTGTTCATGGGCCCCGAGTACGGCCTCACCCCGGCCGACAAGTTCCTGCTGACCTCGATGGTCACGCTGGTCGGCGCGGTGGTCCGGGTGCCGTACACCTTCGCCGTGGCCGTCTTCGGCGGCCGCAACTGGACGATCATCTCGGCGAGCCTGCTGCTCGTCCCGACCGTCGCCGCGTACCTGGTGATGGAGCCGGGGACGTCCTTCTCCACCTTCCTCCTGGTGGGCCTGCTGGCCGGCATCGGCGGTGGCAACTTCGCCTCTTCCATGACCAACATCAACGCCTTCTTCCCGCTGCGGAAGAAGGGCTGGGCGCTCGGGCTCAACGCGGGCGGCGGCAACATCGGCGTGCCCGTGATCCAGCTCGTCGCGCTCGCCATCATCGGCGCGAGCGGCGGCCCGCGCGTGCTGCTCGGGATCTACATCCCGCTGATCGTCGTGGCCGCCGTACTCGCCGCGGTGTTCATGGACAACCTGGCCTCGGTGCGGAACGACACCGGCGCGGCCAAGGACGCCGCGAAGGACGCCCACACCTGGATCATGTCCTTTCTCTACATCGGCACCTTCGGCTCCTTCATCGGCTACAGCTTCGCCTTCGGCCAGGTGCTGACGAACCAGTTCGGCCGGACCCCGCTGCAGGCGGCGTACCTCACCTTCATCGGCCCGCTGCTCGGCTCCCTCATCCGCCCCGTGGGCGGCTGGCTCGCCGACCGCTACGGCGGCGCCCGCATCACCCTGTGGAACTACGTCGGCATGGCCGCCGCCACCGCCGTGCTCGTCGTGGCCGCCATGCAGAAGTCGCTGCCACTGTTCGTGTCCGTCTTCGTCGTCCTGTTCGTGCTCAGCGGGCTCGGCAACGGCTCGACGTACAAGATGATCCCCGGCATCTTCCAGGCCAAGGCGCTGGCCAAGGGGCTGGAGGGCGAGGAGGCCGTCGCCTACGGCCGCCGTCTGTCCGGCGCCTCGATGGGCCTCATCGGAGCGGTCGGCGCGCTCGGCGGCGTCGGCATCAACCTCGCCTTCCGCCAGTCCTTCCTCGCCTACGGCTCCGGCACGGGCGCGTTCGTCTCCTTCCTCGCCTTCTACGGCCTCTGCTTCGCGGTCACCTGGGCCGTATACCTTCGCCGCCCGGTGCGGGCCCTCCCGGCCGCGGCAGCCGCTTCGGAGACGAACGCCCAGCTCAGCTACGCCGAGGTGTGACGTAACACCGGCGACATCAAGCCGAACCGAGCCTGTCACGGATCGTTGACAGGCTCGATCGGCGTGCCGGTCAGCTAGGAGAGCCCCATGTACGACGAAGAGCAGCAAACCGAGCACGGTCCCCTCGCCGGGTTCACCGTGGGCGTCACCGCCGCGCGCAGGGCCGACGAACTGGGCGCCCTGCTCCAGCGGCGCGGCGCCACCGTCCTGCACGCCCCCGCCCTGCGGATCGTGCCGCTCGCCGACGACAGCGAACTGCTGGCCGCCACGAAGGAGATCATCGACCAGGTGCCGGACGTCGTCGTGGCCACCACGGCGATCGGCTTCCGGGGCTGGGTCGAGGCCGCCGACGGCTGGGGGCTCGGCGAACAGCTGCTCGGCCGGCTGCGCGGGGTACGGCTGCTGGCGCGCGGCCCGAAGGTCAAGGGCGCGATCCGCGCGGCGGGCCTCACCGAGGAGTGGTCACCGTCCTCGGAATCCCTGGCCGAGGTGCTCGACCGCCTCCTGGAGGAGGGCGTCGACGGCAACCGCATAGCCGTTCAGCTGCACGGCGAGCCCCTCCCCGGCTTCGTGGAGTCGCTCCGCGCGGCCGGGGCGGAGGTCGTCCCCGTCCCGGTCTACCGCTGGATGCCCCCGGAGGACCTCAGCCCCCTGGACCGCCTCCTGGACGCGGCCGTCACCCGTGGCCTCGACGCCCTCACCTTCACCAGCGCCCCCGCGGCGGCCTCCCTCCTCAACCGCGCGGAGGACCGCGGCCTGCTGGGCGAGCTGCTGGCGGCCCTGGCCCACGACGTCCTGCCGGCCTGCGTGGGCCCGGTCACCGCGATCCCCCTCCAGGTCCGCGGAGTGGACACGATCCAGCCGGAACGCTTCCGCCTGGGCCCCCTCGTCCAGCTCCTCTGCCAGGAACTCCCGGCCCGCGCCCGCTCGTTGCCCATCGCCGGCCACCGGGTGGAGATCCGCGGCCACGCGGTCCTGGTGGACGGCGACCTCAAGCCCGTCCCCCCGGCCGGCATGTCCCTCCTCCGCGCCCTGTCCCGCCGCCCCGGCTGGGTGGTGGCCCGCGCCGACCTCCTCCGCGCCCTCCCCGGCGCGGGCCGCGACGAACACGCCGTGGAAACGGCGATGGCCCGCCTCCGCACGGCCCTCGGCGCCCCGAAACTCATCCAGACGGTGGTGAAGCGGGGCTACCGCCTGGCCCTGGACCCGGCGGCGGACGCGAAGTACGCGGATGCCTGAGGGGGCGCCTGGCTCAGCTCACAAGTACGTGGCTTGGTGGACGTACAGGCACTCGTGGCGCGGGACGATCAAGTAGAGGAAGAATCCGCCGGGGACATGCGAGACGTTCCCCTTCGGGCCCGCCTCCTGGTACGAGGCGCCGTCGAGGTAGAACGCGGCTGCGGCGCGGACCAGCTCGTCGGCCTGCTTTTCGACCTCGGCCACGAAGGCCGGTGGAGCGCCACCGATGACGTACTCCTCATCCGGGTCGTACTCCCATCGCCAGGTCACGCGGACACCGCCTGCCGGGCCTCGGTCTCGACCGTACGGAGTTCTGCCATCGCCGCGCGGAACTCAGGGTCGTCCCGACTGTCTGTGCTGTGCATGGAGACAAGGGCGGCCTGATAGCGGGAACGCAAGTCGGGCCGCCGCTCGATCTCCACCTGCGCCTGCCAGTAAGTGAGCCAGTACTGAAGGTGGCCGATCTTGCCGTCCTGGAGGGCAGCCCCCAGTGCCTGCTCCTTGTGCTGTTCCATTTCGCTCACCCGGTGCGGGGCGATGCGCGCCAGCGCGATGCGAACCGCCGCCGGAGTGCCCTCGGGGCGGGGGATCAGCTCGTGGCTGTGATCCGGTTGTGTGGTCACGCGGCGGCTCCTCCGTGCTCACGTGCTCAGCTTCCTGCACCCCACCGTACTGGGCATCACGGACAGCGGTGTGGCGTCCGGGGCGTCCGCGCCCCACCCACCTCGAACCACAGCAGCTTCCCGGCGCCACGGCCGAGCGGGCTGTCCCCAAGGGGCCATCCTCCCCACGAGTCGGCGTACTCCGGTACGAGGCCCAACCCACGCCCGCTGTCGGCGTCCGCCGGGGGCAGCGGTGCCCGGTCCCAGGGCGGCTCCCCGAAGGGCGCGGGGATACGGGGATGACTGTCCCAGACCCCGACCCGCAACCGCCCGTCGGCAAGGGCGGTGAGCCGCAGGGAGGCGGGACCGCCGGTGTGCCGGTAGGCGTTGCCGACCAGCTCGGACGTCAGCAGCTCGACCGAGTCGAGTTCGTCGAGTCTCCCGTGGCCGCTGAGCACGGCCCGTACGGTCATACGTGCGACGCGTGCCGCGCGGGGATCATGGGGCAGCCGAAGGGCGTACGCCCAGGTGTCGGGCAGGGATACGGTGCCCATGAAAACCTCCGGTGAGAGAAGGGACTCGGGCTCGCTCAACGTCCGCGCCGGGCGGTGGCTTTGCCTGGGCGTAGGTGCGCTTCCGGCTTCTGGGCGGGGAAGTTGAGTAGGTACGAGGCAACCGTAGGGCAGATGGTTAGATGCATCTAACGAATCAATAAGGATGCATCCATTCTTCACTCGTGTGAGGGAGCGCAGCGCCGCGTCGCGGCCGGGAAGGAGACGTCGTGCCGCCCACCAACAGCCCTACGCTGCGGCAGCGAAGGCTGGGTGCAGAGCTGCGCAAGCTTCGAGAACGAGCGGGACTCACCGCCACAGGCGCCGCCGAACTCCTCGGCGTCAACCAGGCACGCGTCAGCATGATCGAGACGGGCCGCACCCCCATCAGCGCCGACCGGCTGCGCTCCATGGCAGGTGTCTACGACTGCGGCGACGAGGAACTCGTCAACGCCCTCGCCGCGATGACCGGCCGACGTACCCGTGGCTGGTGGGAGGAGTACCGCGACCATGTACCGGTCGCCCTGGTCGACTTGGCGGAGCTGGAGCATCACGCTGCCGCGATCCGCGTGGCACTGGTGATCCATATCCCGGCGCTACTGCAGACCACCGACCATGCCCGCGCCCTCTTCCAGTCGGCGGCGCCGCCCATGCGTCAGTACGAGATCGAATATCGCCTCACGCACCGGATGAAGCGGCAAGGCATCCTGCACCGCGAAGATCCGCCTCCGTACACGGCGATCATCCACGAGGCGGCACTGCGCATGGGCTTCGGCGGCCCCGTCGTCACCCGAGGCCAGCTCAAGCACCTGATCGACATGAGTGAACTGCCCCACGTCACCATCCGAGTGATCCCCTTCGGCGCGGACCGCTTCCCGGCCACCGGCCCGGCCTTCGACTACGTCGAGGGGCCCGTCCCGCATCTCGACACGGTCCAGCTGGACTCACACCACGGGGCCTGTGAATTCCTGGACGCCGAGGCACAGTTGCACAAATACCGGGCCGCGCTGACCCGCATGGAGTCCTGCGCACTCAGCACCGCCGAGACACGCGACTTCATTCACCACCGCATCCAGGACCTATGAGGGAGCCAACCATGCCGACTCTCCGCTGGCAGAAGTCCACCTACAGCGCCGAGGGCTCGAACTGCGTAGAGATAGCCACCACCCCCACCACGATCCACATCCGCGACTCGAAGATCCCCGCCGGCACCCGCCTCACCCTCACCCCCTCCGCCTGGGCGGACTTTCTCCCGTACGCAGCGCACGCCGGATCCTCATCCGCTTCGCGCTGACGTTTTCCAGAAGCGGAAACCAGCAACCCTTGCCGAGCACCTGACACGGTCAGGAAGATCTGTCGGGTCAGTCGCCCCACGAACGCGAGGAGCGCGCAGTGGTGAAGCTGACACGGCTAGTGGGTGAGTGCGACGGGGGAGAGTGCCCCACGTTATATCTCACGGACCGTGGAACTCTGGCGGTACAGGGAAGCCTTCTGACCGACCACGGCAGAGAGGTTCCAGCGCATGAAGCCCTTGTGGAAATCCCCGTCGAACTGATCTGGAAGGCTGTCCGTGGCAACCTCATCTAGCCGTTCCCTGGCGGACTGGTTCACCGCGTTCGAACAGGAAGCCTTTCGGCTGGAGACGTTGGACGACTACAGCCAATCCGGCGGCGTCGAGGCATACCAGGAATTCCTGGCAGGACGAGAGCAGCCGGAGTCGTACAAGACCGCCGCATGGCTGACGACGGTGGGGAACGCCACCGCCGCCGGCAAGCGCGTGTACCGCGTACACGTCCTGTCCCGGCCGTTGACGGACTACCTCCGGTTCGAGTTGTCCTGGGGATACCAGCGGAACATGACCGCCGGCGAGGAGTTCTTCATCCTCGACACCACCGACCGGGAGAGCCCGATCCCTGACGCGCCCGACTTCTGGATGTTCGACGGCAGTGCGGCAGCGGTGATGGAGTACGACGGTTCCGGGAAATACCTCGGGTCCGAATTCGCGGACGACGACCGGCTGGCCGAATTCCGGTCCTATCGGGACACCGCGCTCGCGCATGCCGTGCCGTTCACGGAATGGTGGGCGCGGCACGGCAGGTGAACAAATCTGAGCTGGGGTCCGCGCTGCGGGCGCTGCGGCAGGCATCCGGGAAGGAGGCCAAAGCCGTCGCCCGCAGCGCGGCCATGTCCGCTTCGAAGCTGTCCAAGATCGAGAACGGCAGTGTCATGCCGAGCATCGTGGACGTGGAGCAGATCCTCACCGCCGTAGGAGTGTCCGAGGATGTCAAGGCCGAGTACATGTCGGCTGCTCGGGCAGCGGCGACCGAGGCAACAGCATGGCGCCTGTACCGGCGGCTCGGGTATCACCGGAAGCAGCAGCAGATCCAGGCGATCGAATCCCGTACGACATTGATCCGGCTCTTTCAGCCCGCGCTCGTGCCTGGTCTGTTGCAGACGCCGGAATATGTTCAGGCCGTCCTCGGGCGTAAGCAGCTCACCGCGGACCAACTCGCGCGTGCCGTAGGGGCACGACTGGCGAGACAGGGCATTCTGTACGAGCCAGGGCGGCAGCTGCGCTTCATTGTCACGGAGTCCGTACTGCGGTGGAGAATCGTCCCGCCTCTGGTGATGGCCGGGCAGCTCGACAAGCTCATCTCGGTCTCCCGACTTCCGGGCGTCGACCTTCGGGTGGTGCCGCTTTCGGCGCCGCAGAACGACTTTCCCAGTCACTCCTTCTCGATCAAGGATGATCGTATGGTGACGGTAGAAACCGTTCACGCAGAGCTGTCGGTGACCGATCCCCGAGACGTCGCTCTCTACGTCGAGAAATTCGAGGGCTTCGCAGAAGTCGCACTTTCCGGCGATGCCATGCGCGGCATGGTCGAAGAGATCCGGGATGAGCTCTTGCAGGAACAGGAAATCGACTAGTTCGGCATCCCTGGTCTGCCGAACATAGGGCCATGGAGAGCGAAGCGAGTGTCCGAGTGATGCGCGGCGAGCCGTCACCGAACCACAGCGCAGTGACCGACACGAATGTGCTGCTGCGCCGGCGTCAGGCACAGGCGCACCCATCGTGAACGGGAAAACCTACGCCCAGCTCATCGCCGAGCGTCCCTTGATGACGCTTCGGGTGTCGCACGACTCCGGTCGGACATGGGGTTCCGAGCAGGCTGTGCTCGCTGACGACGATCTCCCGCCTCTGGCCACGGCAGCGTGGCCGCCCTGCGAGTGCCCGCGATGCACCGGGGCCGGTAAGCGCCCGTCCGGCTGAGGCGCACTCCATTCCCTTGTACTCCCGCCCGACACGGGCGGCGGCGGTCAGCCATGGCCGCGATCAGTTGAGCAGGAAGGTGCAGTGATGCAGAACGGAACTGACCTGTACGCGCTCGACATCAGCGGGGCCTCGTTCGTGAAGGCGTGCGGCGGCCCTTGCACCGAGGGGTGCGTGACCCTGGCCCCGATCGGTGACGGCGTCTGGGCGCTGGGCGACAGCAAGCGGCCGAGCGCGGAGCCGTTGCGATTCACCACGGAAGAGCTGGACGCGGCCGGCATCGACCCGGCGCGCTTCGGCCTGAACATCTGATCCTCCCGCCAGCCGGGCCGGGCCCGAGCCCCTCCCCGGCCCGCGCCCGGCTGGCACCTCTCGAAACGGAACGACAGGTGCACCACCACGGCTACCTATGGACCGGGCCGAAAGCGCGCTTCGACCAGGAGGCTCTGCGGCGGCCCCCGCACCCCCACCCGCCTCCGGCCCCGGTGTCCGATGGTGACGTACACGCGGCACAGCTGCTCAAGCGCTACCGGGAAGTGGTGGCCGAGTTCCCCACCTGCGATCTGCCGCCGATCCAGACGGCGTACTGGCTGATCAAGCCGCGCTCGTTGGTCCGGGGCACGTGGCACGAGGCCAAGGAAGCGGCCGTCTGGCTCGGCGAGCGACTCGCCGAGTACGCGCACCGGTTCGCCTCGGACCGGGAACGGGACGCCGACCGACTCGCCGCCCTGGTCGACTCGGCCGCCGAACAGCTGCGTTCCGGACGGGACGTATCCGTCGGAGCCTACCTGGAGAGCCCCGCCTACCTGTCCTTGGCCGTCGTGACCTGTTCGCCGAACCACTCGATGCCCGAACTCCCCTGCCCCGCACGCGCCGGGTGAACCCATACGGACAAGCCTCTGGAACTCCTCAAGTGATTTGGAGACTGCCTGGCGGGACAACCACCATGATCTGCATGAAGGGATTCGCGGGACTCAACAAGCGGCACGACGTCGTGCTGGTCATCCGGGACGCGGACGTCGTCGCCGCGGCGTTGCGGCAGGCGTTGGAGGGGGCCTCGGACGAGGAGCGGCCGGGGCTGGAGCGTGCGGTCGCGGTCGTCGCCTCCGCCGCCGGTGCGAGCGAAGGCCGGCTTCGGGCCGACTGGGTCCGGGCGCGGCTGGCCGACGTCGGATTCACCGGGGACCTCGCCTCGGTCGCCGCCGTGAAGGCGCTGCGTCAGGCGGAGCCGAGCCTGAGCCTGCTGGCGGCGGTCCAGCTGCAGAAGGAAGCGGTGGCCCACCCGGAGTAGGCCCCGCGGATCACGCCCCCGCCTCCGCCGGCGGCGCCGCCACCACGCCGGTACGGCGGAGCTTCTGCCAGCGCAGCCGGCCGCCGGTGAGGGCGGTGATCCAGGACTGGAGCAGGACGACGTACATGAGCTGGCGGTAGAGGAGCTGCTGGAGCGGGAGGGAGAGCAGGGGGGTGAGGGGTTCGCGGTCGAGGCGGAAGGCGTAGGCCGCGCACGTCGCCTGCACGGCGAGGACGGCGAACCAGGCCGCGATCGTCTTCCCGGTCGGGCCGAAGACCAGGCCGTAGACCAGGAACAGGTCGATCAGGGGGGCCAGGAGGGGGGCCACCACCGTGAAGAGCGAGACCAGGGGCAGGCCGACGCGGCCGAAGCGCCCCGACGGGCCCCGCTCGAACAGTGCCCGGCGGTGCTTCCAGATGGCCTGCATGGTGCCGTACGACCAGCGGTAGCGCTGGGACCACAGCTGCTGCACCGACTCGGGCGCCTCCGTCCAGGCGCGGGCCTTCTCGGCGTACACCACCCGCCAGCCGTCGCGGTGGAGGGCCATGGTGACGTCGGTGTCCTCGGCGAGCGTGTCGTCGCTCATGCCGCCGACGCGTTCCAGGGCGGACTTCCTGAACGCCCCGACCGCGCCGGGGATGGTCGGCATGCACCGCAGGATGTCGTACATCCGGCGGTCGAGGTTGAAGCCCATCACGTACTCGATGTGCTGCCACGCGCCGATGAGCCGGTTCTTGTTGCCGACCTTGGCGTTGCCGGCGACGGCGCCGACGCGGGGGTCGGCGAAGGGCTGGACGAGTTCGCGGACGGTGGCGGGTTCGAAGACGGTGTCGCCGTCCATCATCACGATCAGGTCGTGCCGGGCGTTCGCCAGGCCCCGGTTGAGAGCGGCCGGCTTGCCCGCGTTGGCCTGGCGGATCACCCGGACGTCGGGCAGGGCCAGCGCTTCGACGATCTCCGCGGTGCCGTCCGCCGAGCCGTCGTCGACGACCAGCACTTCGACGGGGTGGTCGCTGCGGGTCAGCGAACGGACCGTGTTCTCGATGCACTTGGCCTCGTTGTACGCCGGGACCAGCACCGACACCGGCTCGGTGACCGGCTCTTCGCCCCAGCGGAAGTCGCGGCGCCGGGTGCGGCGGGCGTGCGTGCTGGACAGCAGCAGCATCAGGCCGAACCGGGCGAGGACCAGGATGCCGACCGCGGCGAGACCGACGACGAGCACGTCGGTGATGTTGTCGGCGGCCTTCACCAGGAAGGTCCAGGCCTTCCCCTTCCACAGGTCGAGGCCCGTGACCGGGGTGTCCGCGCTCGGCGCCCGCAGCGCGCCGGTGAGGGTCTGGAAGGTGTAGCCCCGGTGCTGGAGCCGGGGCACGAGCGTGTCGAGCGCCTGGACGGTCTGGTGCCGGTCGCCGCCCGAGTCGTGCATGAGGACGACCGCGCCCCGGCCCCCGTGGGGCGTGGCGTTGCGGATGATCCGCTCGACGCCCGGCCGCCGCCAGTCCTCGCTGTCGGTGTCGTCCACGACGGTGAGATAGCCGCGGCTGCCGATGTACCGGGTGACGGGCCAGGACCTGTTGTCGATGGCGTTCGCGGAGGAGGAGTACGGCGGCCGGAACAGCGAGCTGCGGATACCGGCCGCTCCGGCGAGGGCCAGCTGGTTCTGGGACAGCTCCCAGTCGATGCGCTTCGTGGAGTGGTACGACAGGTCGGGGTGGCCGAAGGTGTGCAGGCCGACCTCATGCCCCTCGGCGACCATGCGCCGGACCAGCTCCGGGTGGCGGGAGGCCATGGTGCCGGTGACGAAGAAGACCGCGTGCGCGTGGTGCTTCCTCAGTACGTCGAGCACCTTCGGGGTCCAGGTCGGGTCGGGGCCGTCGTCGAAGGTGAGGACGATGCGGTGGTCCGGTATGCGCAGGCTGGTGCTGCGGCCGTGACGGGTGTCGATGACCGGCCCGCCGTCCAGGATCCGCCGCGGCACCTCGTCGTTCGCCGCCGCGGGCCGGACCCGGTGGTCCGCGAGGATCTCGTTGTGCACGTAGCCGCGCAGCATGAGCATCGCCAGGGTCGCGCACAGGACCAGGAGGGGGAGCAGGTAGCGCAGCGGCAGCCGCGTACGGCTGCGGGGTCGTGAGGCCATCTGAGGGTGTTCCGCCTGGTCAGAGTGAGATCTTGGGGTGCGGGTGCCGGGTGCGGCCGGGCGGGGTGTGGGTACGGCCCGTCGGGGACGGCGTGGGGGCGGGAGCGGTGGCGGTGCCGGAGTCGGACGGCGCCGGGGACACGTCGGTGGACGGGGCCGACGGGGTCGGGGAGCCGGAGGTGCCGTCCTCGGCGCCGGGCGCGGTGGAGGTGCCGGCCCCCGGCTGGGCCGACGAAGAGTCCTCGGCGTCGGTGGGCGTCGCGCTGCCCGGTACGCCGGTTCCGGTCGCCGCGGCGCCCACGGCCGGGCCGGTCACCGCGGTACCGGTCCCCGGCGGGGGCGGGGTCGTGGAGACGCTGGGCAGCGGCGAGGTCTCCACCTTGCCGGCCGGCTTCTCCTCGTGCTGGCCCGGCACCGGCAGCCAGGGCGCGGCGGAATTGCCGGACAGCAGGGTGGCGACGATGACGGCGGCGTAGCTCGCACAGGCGACGGCCACGGCCACACCGAGACGACGGAAACGGCGGCTACGACGCCCCGACTCATCCACGAAGACCGGGCCGTCGGAGCCACGGGGGTTGGGTACGGGGGCGAGCGCGTCGTCCGCTGCCGCGTCACCGCTCACAGGGACGAGCCGAACGTCGCCCAGCTGGACTGTGACGTCGTGCGGGGCGGAGGGGCGGGAGGAGTCGCTGGAATCGGCGCAGGCGGAGGAGTCAGTGGAGTCTGTGGAGTCGGTGGTCTCGGTCGGCTCCGCGGATTCAGCGGGCTCGGCGGACTCGGCGGACTCGGCGGACTCGGCGGACTCGGCGGACTCGGCAGACTCGGCAGACTCCAACGGCTCGGCAGACTCGACAGTCTCCGCAAGCTCGGCGGACTCAGCGGAGTCGAAGGGCTCGCCGGGCTCGGCAGACTCCAACGGCTCAGCGGACTCGACAGCCTCCGCAAGCTCAGCGGACTCACGGGACTCGACCGGCTCGCCGGACTCCATCGGCTCGGCAGGCTCGACAAGCCCGGCGGACTCATCGACCGGCTCGGTCGACTCCATCGGCTCAGCAGCCTCCGCGCCACCCTCGCCGGCATCCCCAGACTCAGCAGACTCGGCGCCGGACTCACCGGCCCCAGCCTCCGCGGACTCGACCAGCTCGCCAGGCTCGACCGACTCCACCGGCTCAGCGGACTCGACAGCCTCCGCAAGCTCAGCGGGCTCAGCGGACTCGACTGGCTCGACGGGTTCCGCAGCCCCCGCTTCCCTGTCCGAATCCGTCCGCTCCCCGCCCCTGGTCCCAGCCAGACTCCGCCCCACGGACGCCACTTCACACCCTCCTGGTTGGGCGTCTTTCCGCCACCTTTTCATGCACGCAGATCCCCCCACGGGACAGTTCCGAGCGCGCTCACGATCCCGGACACCGTCGAACGGATCGGGCCCCACACCCTGTGTCCGGGCCATGAATGTAGCGCACGCGAAGGAGTGCCGTTCGTCGCGTCGTCACCCGTGGACGGGCGGCATGCCCCCGCTCATCACCTCTTCGTCGGTGGCCGGAATCCAGCTATCGGCAGGCCTTCGCAGCCACCCCTCAATCCGCGCGATCTCGGCCACCGCCTTCCGGAGTGCGGCCAGTCCGGGATGAACCAGCCCTTTCCGCCAGACCAGGGAGACGGGCGACAGCGGCACGGGATCGACGAGGGGACGCCGTACCGTGCCGGGCATGGGCGGGAAGTCCACGACGGCCAGCACCGGGTTCCCGGTCTTCGCCATGATGCGGCCGAACTCCTCGTCCCCGACGACCAGCGGAAAGGGCGGCGCCAACCGGATGCCCCGGCCCTCGAAGAGCCGCAGGGCCAGGTCGGTCCACTCCGGGGTGCGCGGGTTGCCGGCGCCCGCGTACACCGTCTCTCCCGCCAGCGCGGCCACCGGTACCGCCGCCGGCCCGGCCAGCGGGTGGCCCTCGGGCAGGACGACGGCCATCGGCTCGTACCGCACCGGCTGCTGTGCCAGGCCGGAGCGGAGCGCCGGGTCGAGGCCGGCGAACCGGCCGAAGGAGACGTCCAGGCGGCCGGCCAGCAGCTCGGCGGCGGCTCCGGTGAGGCCGCTCTCGTAGCGGGCCATCAGCTCGTGGGCGGGGGCGAGTTCGCGGGCCCGGTGCAGCACCCGGCGGCCGGTGACCAGGCCCTCGGTGTTGAGGTCGACCAGCAGGGGGCGGGCCTGGGCGGCCGAGAACGCGGCGAGCAGGTCGTCCTGGGCGGCGAGGACGCGGCGCGCGTGCGGCAGCAGGCGTTCGCCGTCCGGGGTCAGCGTGACCTGCCGGGTGGTCCGTACGAACAGCTCGGCGCCCAGCTCCCGTTCCAGTCGCCGTACGTCCCGGCTGAGCGCCTGCTGGGCGACGTACAGGCGGGCCGCGGCCCGGGTGAAGTGCAGTTCCTCGGCGACGGCGACGAAGGCGCGCAGCAGGCGGGGGTCTATGTGAGCGGGAGCGGGCATGGCGCGAACTTACAACGTGAGTGCGTGAATCGGCGCAGGGAAGGTGTTGGACCCGGTGATCCACTGCGGGCGACCCTGGATCCATGCCGCAACAGACCGCCCAGGACACGCGACAGTCCACCCAGGAGGATCGAATAGAGAGCGAAGCACGGCGATTCACCGGATATCGCCGCCTCTTCAGCCTTCCCGGCGCCCGCGCCTTCACCGTCGGCAATCTGCTCGCCCGGCTCCCCATCGGCATGTTCAGTGTGAGCGCGGTCGTGATGATCGCCGGTTCCCGTGGGTCGTACGCCCTCGCCGGTGCCGTCACCGCGACCGGGCTGGCGGCGACCGCGCTGGCCGGGCCCTGGCTCGCCCGGCTGGTCGACCGGCACGGGCAGGCCCGGGTCGCGCTGCCGGCCACGGTGGTCGCCGTGCTCGGCAGCCTCGCCCTGCTGCTGTGCGTCCGCTACGACGCCCCCGACTGGACCCTGTTCGCCGCCTACGCCGGCACCGCGGCCACCCCCAACATCGGCGGCCTGTCCCGCGCCCGCTGGGCCCATCTGCTGCGCGACGAACCCGACGCGCAGCACACCGCGAACGCGTTCGAGCAGGCGGCGGACGAGCTGTGCTTCATGCTCGGGCCGGTCCTCGCGTCCTTCCTGACCGGCACCTTCTTCCCGGAGGCGGGGACACTCGTCGGGGCGGTGCTGCTGCTCGCCGGCATGGCGCTGTTCACCGCCCAGCGGGCCACCGAGCCGCCGCCACAGGCCCGTTCGAAGGGCCGGTCACCGCTGCGCAGTCCGGGCATCCCGGCCCTGCTGGCCTGCTTCACGGCCACCGGTGCGGTGTTCGGCTCGATGGAGGTGGTCACGATCGCGTACGCCGACGCCCAGGGCCACCGCGCGGCGGCCGGGGTGGTCCTCGCGCTGCAGGCGGCGGGGTCGTGCGCGGCGGGACTGGCGTACGGCGCCCTGAAACCGACCGGGCTGCGGCTGGTCCGCTGTCTGGCGGGGATGGCCGTGCTGATGACGCTGCCCTGGCTGGCGGCGGGGCTCACCGGGTCGCTCGTCGCTCTCGCCGGTGCGCTGCTGGTGGCGGGCATGGCGACCGCTCCGACGATGGTCACGGCGATGACGCTGGTGCAGCGGCGCACCCCGGCCGACCGGCTGAACGAGGGCATGAGCCTGATGGTGACCGGGCTGCTCACGGGGATCGCGTGCGGCTCGGCTACGGGCGGCTGGGCGACGGAACACCTCACGCCGACCGTGGCGTACGCCGTACCGGTGACCAGCGCGGTCCTCGCCCTGGGGGTGGCCACGCTCGCCCGCGTCGGCGCGGTGCGCCCCGCGGTGCCGGCCGCATGACAACGGCCCCGCCGCTAGAAGCGACGGGGCCGTTGCCCACATGGGGTGCCCCCGGAGGGGTGTGGTGGAGATGGCGGGAATCGAACCCGCGTCCAACGGTGCGGAACCAGGGCTTCTCCGTGTGCAGTTCGCTGTGCTTTTCTCAGCCCCGGCGATCACGCGAACAAGTCGCCGACGGGCTCAGTCACTGTTTGATTTCCCTCTTCACCCCGTGACCGGGATCAAGGTTTAGTTCCCTAGCTGATGCCAGGATCCGGGTCGGGAACAGCCCCGGGCTGACACTTCGCAAGTCGCTACTTAGGCAGCGAGGGCGAAGGAATCGCGCTTGGTGTTGGCGATTATTGTTTTCGGCCTGTGGTTTACGAGATCATGGCCGCTTCCTCGACACGCTTCCCCTGCTTCGACATCCGCTGTCGAAACCGATCATCCCCATGTTGATTTCTCAAGGTTCACACCGGGCGCTCGCGTCCGGTGCTGTTGCCATCGTACGGGAACAACGCAGGCCCGTGCCAGCGTATTCCCCCCGGCCGGCCTAGCCGCGCTGCCGTCGGCGTGCCGACGCCATCGCCCGGTCCGCCTCCCGCCGGTCCTGCTTCTCGCGCAGGGTCTGGCGCTTGTCGTACTCCTTCTTGCCCTTCGCCAGCGCGATCTCGACCTTGGCGCGGCCGTCCTTGAAGTACAGGGCGAGGGGCACGATCGTGTGACCCGTCTCCTGGGACTTGGCCTCCAGCTTGTCGATCTCCACGCGGTGCAGCAGCAGCTTCCGCTTGCGGCGGGCGCTGTGGTTGGTCCACGTGCCCTGGCTGTACTCGGGGACGTGCACGTTGTGCAGCCACGCCTCGTGACCGTCCAGTTGCACAAAGCCGTCGACCAGCGACGCTCGCCCCTGGCGCAGTGACTTCACCTCGGTGCCCATGAGGACCAGACCGGCCTCGTAGGTGTCGAGGATGTGGTAGTCGTGCCGCGCCTTCTTGTTCTGCGCGATCAGCTTGCGCCCTTTTTCCTTAGCCATAGTGCCGACCATTTTCGCACCAAGGAGGGGGTGCGAGTACAGCCGATTTCGTGTGGCTACGACGGGTCGCCGAGACCGGTGAGGACGGTCTCGGCCCGCTGCAGGGCCCCGGTCCCCGCCTCCAGGTCGGGCGTGATGCCCCGGCCGTCGACGGCGCGGCCGGAGGGGGTGCGGTAGTGGCCCACGGTCAGCTCGGCCACCGACCCGTCGGGCAGGGTCGTCGGCATCTGGATGGAGCCCTTGCCGAAGGTGCGGGAGCCGATCACCACCGCGCGGCCCCGGTCCTGGAGGGCGCCGGTGAGCAGCTCGGCCGCGCTCATCGTGCCGCCGTCGACGAGGACGACCAGGGGGCGGGTGGTGTCGCCGCCGGGGTCGGCGTGCAGGGCGCGCTGGGCGCCGTCGACGTCATAGGTGGCGACCAGGCCGCCGTCCAGGAAGGCGGAGGCGGTGTCCACCGCCTCGGTGACCAGTCCGCCGGAGTTGCCCCGCAGATCGAGGACGGTCCGCCCGTCGGCCGGGGCGACGCGCAGGGCCTCGCGGACCGCGTCGGCGGAACCCTTGGTGAACGCGGCGATCTTGAGGACGGTGACCCCGTCGGGCAGCCGGCGCACGGTCACGGAGTCGGTGGACAGCCGGACCCGGTGCAGGGTCTTCGTCCACGCGCGCGTGCCGCGCTCCAGGCCGAGGGTGACCGTCGTACCGGCCGGGGCGCCCTCGGCGTCGCCGCGGAGTAAGGAGACCACGTCGGTGACCGGGCGCCCCACGACCTTGCTGCCGTCGACGCTGCGCAGCCGGTCGCCGGCCCGGATCCCGGCGTCGGCGGCGGGCGAGCCGGGCCGCACCCTCGTGACCGCGATCCCGCCGTCCGCCTCCTGCCGCGCCCACAGGCCGACGCCGGTGTACCGGCCGTCGAGCGCGGCCCGGAACTCCTCGTACTCGCCCTCGGAGTAGACCGCGGCCCAGCGGTCCCCGCTGCGGCTGACGGCCCGCTCGGCCGCCTCCATCGGGGACTTGCCGTCCGCCATCGCCTCGGCGGCGGCCTTCTCGACGGCCTCGTGCCGGGTGGCCGGGTCCATCGGTCCGGCGGCGGCCTTCCGCGCGAGCCCGCCGGGTTCGGGAAAGGAGCCGGTGGCGGCGCCGGCGACGAGCACTCCGGCGAAGACCAAGGTCAGGGCGGCCCCGTGGCGGATGCGGCGGGGCTGACAGAACAGGTCGCGGCCTGACATGGCCGTGAGTCTAGGGGAACGCGAAGGGGCCGCACGGCCTGAACTCCGTACGGCCCCCTTGGCATGCGTCACACCTTCAGGTACTTGCGCAACGCGAAGAAGGCGGCGAGCGAGGGCATGAGCACGCTGGTGGCGAGGATCAGCGGCAGCTTGGTCAACACCGCGTCCCAGCCGACGAAGTTGATGAGCGTCAGCTTGTGGGAGAGGTCCATGCCGTGGTCGATGGTGAAGTACCGGCCGACCACCAGGCCCACGCAGGCGAGGCCGCCGCCGATGAGTCCGGCGACCGCGGCCTCGGCGATGAACGGCGCCTGGATGTAGAAGCCCGAGGCACCGACCAGGCGCATGATGCCGGTCTCGCGCCTACGGCTGAACGCCGAGACACGCACGGTGTTGACGATCAGCAGGAGGGCGACGATCAGCATCATCGCCATCACGCCGAGCGCGCCCCGGTTCATCAGGTTCAGCAGCTGGAAGAGGTTGTCCAGGATGCCCTTCTGGTCCTGCACCGACTGCACGCCGTCCCGCCCGTTGAACGCGGTCGCGATCACCTGGTACTTCTGCGGGTCCTTGAGCTTGATCCGGTACGACTCCTGCATCTGGTCCGGCGTCAGCGAGCCGGCCAGCGGGGAGTTGCCGAACTGCTCCTTGTAGTGCTTGTACGCGTCGTCCTGCGACTCGTACGTCACCTTCTCGACGACCGGCATCTTCTTCAGGTCCACGAGGATCTGCTTCTTCTGGTCCTCGGTGACCGCGCCCTTGGCGCAGTGGACGTCGTTCTCCGCGTCGTGCTTGTTGCACAGGAAGATCGAGACGTTGACCTTGTCGTACCAGTAGCCCTTCATGGTGCTCACCTGGTCGCTCATCAGCAGCGAGCCGCCGAACAGGGCCAGGGACAGGGCGACGGAGACGATGACGGCGAAGGTCATCGTCAGGTTGCGGCGGAGACCGACACCGATCTCCGACAGGACGAACTGGGCGCGCATGGCGGGTTCTTCAGGCCTTTCGGGAGCTGGGTGCGGTCAGTGCTGGTAGCCGTAGACGCCGCGGGCCTGGTCGCGGACGAGGCGGCCCTTCTCCAGCTCGATGACGCGCTTGCGCATCTGGTCCACGATGTTCTGGTCGTGCGTCGCCATGATCACGGTGGTGCCCGTCCGGTTGATGCGGTCGAGCAGCTTCATGATGCCGACGGAGGTCTGCGGGTCGAGGTTGCCGGTCGGCTCGTCCGCGATCAGCAGCTTGGGCCGGTTGACGAAGGCGCGCGCGATGGCCACGCGCTGCTGCTCGCCACCGGACAGCTCGCCCGGCATCCGGTCCTCCTTGCCGCCGAGCCCGACGAGGTCGAGCACCTGCGGCACGGACTTGCGGATCTCGCCGCGGGACTTGCCGATGACCTCCTGCGCGAAGGCCACGTTCTCGGCCACCGTCTTGTTAGGCAGCAGCCGGAAGTCCTGGAAGACCGTCCCCAGCTGGCGGCGCATCTGCGGCACCTTCCAGTTGGAGAGGCGCGCGAGGTCCTTGCCCAGGACGTGCACCTGGCCGTGGCTGCACCGCTCCTCGCGGAGGACGAGCCGCAGGAAGGTGGACTTTCCGGAGCCGGAGGACCCCACGAGGAAGACGAACTCGCCCTTCTCCACCTCCAGGGAGACATCCCTGAGTGCGGGGCGGGTCTGCTTGGGGTAGACCTTGGAGACGTTGTCGAATCGGATCACGGATGCACCACGGGTCGCCGGGGGTAGATGAGCGTGACCATACGCGAACCGGGTGTGCAAGTGCAGTCGCAGGTTGAGGTTGGGCAAGACTTGTACGTTTTTGTACTGGCCCCTGTCCGTGCCTCCTCCACCGAGGCCCCGCGCACGCTCCGCGGGAACCTGGCACAGTGGAGGGGGAACGCAGGGGAACGTTCTCGTTCCCGCGAACGTTGTACGTGTGATGGCCGGTGCAAGGAGGGCGAGCGCATGACGTACGACCGGTTGGTGTGCGCGAACTGCGCGGCGCCCGTGAGCGAGGGCCGGTGCCCGGTGTGCCGTGCCAACCGCGCGCGACTGCAGCAGGAGGGCTTCTTCGGGGGCCTGAACGGGCTGAACCCGATGGCGCTGATCGCGCTGCTGGCGGTGCTGATCGCCGCGGTGGCGCTGCTGGCGCACCAGACCGCGTAGAAACGCGTAGAAAGCCCGCGGAAGCGTCGTAAGGGCCCGGAGCGCCAAGCTCCGGGCCCTTACGCATGTACTGCGGGTGCGGTGTGTGCGCGCGTGGCTACGCTCAGGCCGCGGCGCCGCCCCGGCCGCTGACCAGGCGCGGCAGGATACGGAAGCCGATGCCGCCGGCGATCATCGTCGCGGCGCCGACGAGCAGGAACGCGGTCTGACCGGCACCGGTCTCGGCGAGCTGCTTGTCGCCGCCCTGGGCCGAGGTGTCGGAGCCGGTGTCGGTCAGCTGCGAGGAACCCTCGTCCTGGGGGACGTTGTTGTTGCCGCCGTCGGGGGTGGTGTGGTTGCCGCCGGTGCTGCCGGAGCCACCCGTGGTGGAGGTGGAACCACCGTCGCCGGAGCCGCCGGAGGTGCCGCTGTTGCCACCGTTGCCGTTGCCGCCGGAGTTGCCGTTGCCGCCGGAGTTCCCGTTGCCACCGTCGGAGTTGCCGCCGGAGTTGCCGTTACCGCCGTCGGAGTTACCACCGTCGGTGCCGTTACCGCCGTCGGAGTTACCGCCGTCGGTGCCGTTGCCACCGTCGGTGCCGTTGCCACCGTCGGAGTTACCGCCATCGGTGCCGTTGCCACCGTCGGTGCCGTTGCCACCGTCGGTGCCGTTGCCACCGTCGGTGCCGTTGCCACCGTCGGAGTTACCGCCGTCGGTGCCGCTGTCGCCACCGATGGCACCGCCGATGGTGACGTCGCCGCCGGTCGAGGCGTCGCCACCCGTGGCGGCGTCACCGCCGGTGGACGCGTCACCGCCCGTGGCGGCGTCGCCACCGCTGGCAGCCGCGCCGCCCGAACCGTCCGTGCCACCGTCGGTGCAGATGCCGATCGGGCAGTCGCCACCGCCACCGTCGGTGTTGCCGCCGTCGGCGCCGACTCCGCTCACACCGAGGCTGATCGGGCCCGCCTGGACATCGAGGTCCAGGGCGGAAGCCGCGCCGGCCGCGGTCAGCGACGCACCGGCCGCGATCACGGCGCCGGCGGCTATCCGCGCGACCCGGATCCGCGTCTTCTTCGTCATATGGTTGCTACCCCCAGTAGCTGTTCGTCAATGAGGCGTCGCGTGGGGCGTGCCGTGATCGACGGAGGCAGCTGGTGACGAAGTCCACGTCAACTCGATCCCCCGGTTCACATGCGCCCCTCAAGTACGCATGCCGCGCCTCACCCTTCCCATTTTTCAAAGCAACGTCAAGGGCGTTGCGGGCGCAATGTCCGGTGGGGTGCCGTTTACGGGGAATTGAAGCCTGTGAGTGTGATGTAAAACCCAGACAAACGACAACTGCCGCCCTTCGGACGGCAGTTGTCATGTCGACAAAGTTACTTCTCCTGCTGCTTGCGCCAGCGAATTCCGGCCTCCAGGAACCCGTCGATCTCGCCGTTGAACACGGCCTCCGGGTTGCCCACCTCGAACTCGGTGCGCAGGTCCTTGACCATCTGGTAGGGGTGCAGCACGTACGAACGCATCTGGTTGCCCCAGGAGTTGCCGCCGTCGCCCTTGAGGGCGTCCATCTTGGCCTGCTCCTCCTGGCGGCGCCGCTCCAGCAGCTTGGCCTGGAGGACGTTCATCGCGGTGGCCTTGTTCTGGATCTGCGACCGCTCGTTCTGGCAGGAGACCACGATGCCGGTGGGGATGTGGGTGAGGCGCACCGCCGAGTCGGTGGTGTTCACGCCCTGGCCGCCGGGACCCGAGGACCGGTACACGTCGACGCGCAGCTCGGACTCGTCGATCTCGATGTGGTCGGTCTGCTCGACGACCGGAAGCACCTCGACACCGGCGAAGGAGGTCTGGCGCCGCCCCTGGTTGTCGTAGGGCGAGATCCGGACGAGCCGGTGGGTGCCCTGCTCCACGGAGAGGGTGCCGTAGGCGTACGGCGCCTGGACGGAGAAGGTGGTCGACTTGATGCCGGCCTCTTCCGCGTACGACGTCTCGATCAGCTCGGTCTTGTAGCCGCGCTGCTCGGCCCAGCGCAGGTACATGCGCTGGAGCTTCTCGGCGAAGTCGGCGGCGTCGACGCCGCCGGCCTCGGCGCGGATGTTGACGAGCGCCTCACGGGAGTCGTACTCGCCGCTGAGGAGCGTCCGGACCTCCATCTCGTCCAGCGCCTTGCGCACGGAGACCAGCTCGGACTCGGCCTCGGCGCGGGTGTCCGGGTCGTCCTCCTCCTCGGCCATCTCGAAGAGGACCGCGAGGTCGTCGATACGGCCGCGCAGCCCCTCCGCCTTCCTGACCTCGGCCTGGAGGTGGGAGAGCTTGCTGGTGATCTTCTGCGCCTCGTCCGGGTTGTCCCACAGGGACGGCGCGGCCGCCTGCTCCTCGAGCACGGCGATGTCTGCCCTCAGCTTGTCGAGGTCCAGGACGGCCTCGATCGACTCCATGGTCGAGGAGAGGGACTTCAGCTCTTCGGATACATCGACGACTGCCACGCCTTCCAGCGTAACGGCTGTGGCAACCTGCCTCGGCCGGTCCGGGGGCCGGAGCCCCCCGGGCAGGTCAGGGGGCCGATGTGCTGGTGCCGACCGGCGCCGGGTGGTCGTCCCCGTCGGCGGACGCCCACCACGCGCCGACGCCCACCGCCGCCGCCACCGCCAGCCCGGCCACGCCCAGCGTGATCCGGCGCCGGCGCACGGTGGCGCGGTGCCGGGCCGACCCCGGCCGCGGCGCGCCGGAGGTCCGAGGGGCGCGAGCGGTCCCGTGGGCGCCGCCGGCCAGCTCGTCCGGTCCCGGTACCCGCATCGAGGTGTGGGTGTCCCGGTTGGAGTCCGGCTTGGCGCCGGGCACCAGGGACACCGCGCCCCGCCGCCGTACCGGCTCACCGCCCGGTGCGGGCTCCGGCGCCGGCTCGGCCGCCTCGTCCTCGGCCGGCCCCGGCTCGTCCACGTCCAGCGGCGGCATCCCGGCCAGCATGGGCAGCTGCTCGCGCAGCCGCGCCGCCAGCTCCGAGGCGCGCAGCCGGGAGGCGGGGGCCTTGGCCAGGCACTGCACCAGCAGCTGCCACAGCTCCTCGGGGATGCCCGGCAGCGGTACGACGGTCTCGGTGACGTGCCGGCGCAGTACCGCGCCGGGGTGTCCGCCGCCGAAGGGCGTGAAGCCGGCCAGCAGCTCGTACAGGACCGTCGCCAGGGCGTAGATGTCCACGGCGGCCCGGGGCGGCAGGCCCTCCACGATCTCCGGGGCCAGGTAGTCCGGCGTACCGATGATCTTCGTGGCACGGGTCCGCTTCGGCGAGTCGATCAGCTTGGCGACGCCGAAGTCGGTGAGCAGCGCGGGGTGGGATCCGCCCGGCCCGAGCGGGCCCTGCATGTCGAGCAGGACGTTCTCCGGCTTGACGTCCCGGTGCACGACCCCGGCCGCGTGGGCCGCCGCCAGCGCGTCGGCGATGTCGGCGGCGATCGCCACGGCCGCCTCGGGGGCGAGGCGGCGCTCCCGCTCCAGCCGGGTGCGCAGGTCGGTGCCGCGCACGAGGTCCATGACCAGGGCCAGGTCGTTGCCGTCGACGACCAGGTCGCGCACGGTGACGATGTGCGGGTGCTCCAGGCCGAGCAGCGCGGTGCGCTCCTGCACGAAGCGTCCGACGAGTTCCTGGTCGGAGGCGAGGTCCTCGCGCAGCAGCTTGATGGCGACGGGACCGTCCGGCCCCTCGCCCAGCCACACCGTGCCGGCGCTTCCCCGCCCCAGGATCTGGTTCGCCGTGTACCGGCTGCCGATCTTCCGTGCCAAGACTGCTCCTACAGACGCGTGTTGTCGCTAAAACTACGCGTCGGACGAGCCAACCTTCACCGCGGAGACGGAAATCACCCGGCAGATGTCGACAAATCCCTAAACCAGCGATCAGTTTCCGCCGGTAACCCTCCGGCGGTCAGTTTCCGGACGAGCCGCCGAGATCCTTGATCCAGCCGCCGACCTTGCCGACCCACTCGCTCATCTGGTCCCAGTAGCCCTTGCCGGTCCCGATCCAGTCCTGCAGCGGGGTCAGCTCCCAGATCAGCCAGCTGGCCACGATCAGGATGACGATCGTGAACAGGCAGCCCTTGAGACAGCCGAGGCCCGGGATCTTCATCGGGTTGGCGCTGCGCTGCCGCGGCGCCCGGGGCTCGCGCGCGGGCCGCTGCGGCTCGGGCGGGGCGGGCGGCGCGTACCGCTGGGGCTGCTGCGGCGGGGCGTACTGCTGGGGCTGCTGCTGCGGATAGCCGTACCCGGGGGCCTGCTGCGGGCGCCGGCCGCGCGGCTGCGGCTGCTGCGGGCGGGGCTGCGGGGCCGGTCGCGGCTGCTGCTGGGGCCGGGGGGCGACCTGCCGCTGGGGGCGGCGGCGCAGCGGGTCCTCGTCCGGGTCCAGGTACTGGATCTGCGTCTGCTCGTTGCGGTCGCGGGCTGCCCGCAGCTGCGTCTGCCAGGGGTGCGGCTGGTCCGGCTGCTGCCCCTGCTGGCCCGGCTGCCCCTGCGGGACGGGCGGCAGGACGGCCGTCGGGTCCGCCGCGCCCGTGTTCGGCAGGACCGCGGTGGGGTCGGCGGCGCCGGCCGGGCCGCCGGTGTGCGGCAGCACACTGGTCGCGGCATTCGGGTCGTACGCCCCCTGCGGCGCGTTCGTCGGCAGCACCTGGGTGGGGTCGGCGGCGCCGGGCACGCCCGGGACGGCGGTCGGGGCCGGGTCGGGGGCGAGCAGCGCGCCGACGCCCTCGGCCGCGGCGATCTGCGCCGCGTTCGCGTGGACGCCGATGCCCTCGGCGACGACCCGCAGGCCGCGCGCGAGGTTCTCGGCGCTCGGCCGTTCGTCGGGGTTCTTGCGCAGACAGCGCTCTATGACCGTCCACAGCGGGTCGGGGACGGTGGAGGGGCGGCGCGGCTCGGCGCTCAGGTGCTGGTGCAGGACCTCCAGGGCGGTGCCGCCGGCGAACGGCGGACGGCCGGTGACCAGCTCGTAGAGCAGGATGCCGGCGCCGTAGATGTCGACGGCGGAGGTCTGCGGGCGGCCCTCGGCGGACTCCGGCGCGACGTACGCGGGCGTGCCGACGAACTCGTGGGTGCGGGTCAGGCCCGGGGAGTCGGCGAGGCGGGCGATGCCGAAGTCGGTCAGCATCGGGTGCATCTGCCCCTCGTACTGCATGAGCAGCACGTTGGCGGGCTTCAGGTCGCGGTGCACGATGCCGTCGGCGTGGCTCACGGCGAGCGCGTCGGCGATCTGGGCCGTCATCAGCGCGGCGGCGACCGGGGTGAGGGGGCCGTTCTCGCGCAGGTAGCGGTGCAGGTCGGGACCGTCGACGAGGTCCATGACCAGGGCCAGCAGGTCGCCCTCGACGACCAGGTCGCGGACCCGGACGATGTTCGGGTGGGTGAGCCGGAGCAGGACGGAGCGCTCGCGCAGGAAGCGCATCACGATGTCCGGGTCGCTCGCCAGCTCCTCCTTGAGGACCTTGATCGCGACCGTCTCTCCCGGCTGTCCGGGCACGGCCGCCTCGGCGCCCGCGGTCTCGCGCTGGCGGGCACGCCAGACGGTGCCTGTGGCGCCGCGTCCGAGCGGCTCCTCAAGCAGGTACTTGCTGCCGACTGGCCGCACGTCACGCGCTCCCTGCTGGTTGCTGTTGGTTGCTTGGCTGCATTCAGATGTTCCGACCCACTGTAGTGCCGTGCTCCAGAGCACTACGTACGCGTTCCCGAGCATGTTCGGGGCATGTTCCGAACGTGTTCGGGGAGTTCGACGGGAAGACGCGTGTCCCGGTCTCCCGGTTGCCGGGACCGGACGTGACCGATCTCAACTGATCGCCGGTGGGGTACTGGTCAGGCACTTTTGGGGGCAGAGCCGACCAATCAAGATCACTTGTGCCCGGGTCCCGGGCGCGTTGTCAGTGGCAGGTGCGAGGATGCCCTCAGCAGCCCGCTGGGACGGCTCCGGCGGCTACTGGCCGACGTGTTGGCGCGGGGCGGGGGGAAGTCCGCGCCCGCGCAGACCCGCGCAGAAGGGACCGCTGACGCCGATGCAGATCCGGCTGACCGTCGTAGACCCGCTCGGTCCGTCCCCGCAGCGGGGCCGCGCCGCGAGCCGCGACGTGCTGGTCACGGCGCCCGCGGGCACGGAGCTGGCCGCGGTCGCGTCGGCGCTGGCCGGGGCGGTCACCGGCGAGGTGGGCGCGGGACGGGAGGCGGGCGGCGCGTCCGTGGTGCTGTACGCGGGCACGGAGCGGCTCGACCCCCGCCGCAGCACGCTCGGCGAACCGCCGCTGGTCGACGGCGCGGTGCTGTCCCTGGGCGCCCCGGCGGCCCCCGAGCCGCATCCCGAGCTGGACGACGCCCCGACCCAGCTGCACGTGGTCGCGGGTCCGGACGCGGGCGGGGTCCATCTGCTGCACGGCGGCCGGATCACCGTGGGCCGCTCCGCCGACGCCGACGTCCCGCTGGACGACCCTGACGTCTCCCGCCTGCACTGCGCGGTCACCGTCGGCGCGGACGGCCGGGTCTCGGTCGCCGACCTCGGCTCCACGAACGGCACGTCGCTGGACGGCGTGCGGGTGACGGACCGGCCGATACGGGTCCCCTCCGGAGGCCTGCTGCGGATCGGCGAATCCGCCCTGCGGGTCACGCCGTCCGGGGGGCCCGGAATGCGGGTCGCGACGGTGGCCGACGGAGAGGGATGCGTACGGGTCGCCGTGGGCACCGGCGCGGGGGGTTCCGCCGGCGTGGCGGCGCCTTCGGCGGGCCCGGGGTGGCCTGGTGATGGTGCGGGGGCCTCCTCCGCCGGTGCGAGGGCTTCCTCGACCGGTGCGGGGAGCCGGGGCGAGCTGCGGGCGCCGGGCGGTGCGGCCGGTGGCGGTCCCTATGGCTCCTCCGGCGGCGCGCATCACGCCTACGACTCCTACGACTCCGCCGGCTGGGGTTCCTCCGGTGCCGGCGCGGGGGCCCAGGAGCACCGGCGCGGGCAGTCCCCGGTGGTGCCGGGGCAGGCCGGGGCGCCGAGTGTGGAGAGCCGGGGCGGTACGGCGTCCGGCGGGGACACCCACGCGGGACGCTTCGGCGTCGGCGGGCCGGGCGGGATGCCCGAAGCCGCGTACGACGCCCCGTACGCCGAGGAGACGGGCGGGCGCAAGGGCACCCCGGTCAGGGGCACCGACGCCCCGCAGGGCACCCGTCGGCGCGGGCTCGGGGCCTGGGCGCGCCGGCTGGCCGGCGGGCGCGGGGAACAGCCGGCCGGCCCCGAGTCGTACGACCGTACGGTCCCCCGGGCCGGCGGCGCCCCGGCGGCCGGCGTCCCGCGGCAGCCGGAGACCTGGCCGGACCCGGCCGCCCTGCTGCTGACCGCGCTGGGTCCCGGACCCCGGCTGTGGGAGCGCGGGCCCGGACACCCCGAGGCGCTGACCGTGCGGCTCGGCACGGCCGACCGGAGCGCACCGGACGGCTCGGGCCTGCTGCCGGCCGTGCCGATGACCGCCGCGCTGCGTGAGGCGGGCGCACTGGGCCTGGCCGGTCCGCGCCCCCGGCTGTCCGGGCTGGCCCGCGCGGTGCTCGCCCAGCTCGCCGCGCTGCACTCCCCCGACCTGCTGGAGATCGTGCTGATCAGCGCGGACCGCGCGCGGCCGGTGGCGGACCGTACGGCCGAGTGGGCCTGGCTGGGCTGGCTGCCGCATGTCCGGCCGGGGCACGGCCAGGACTGCCGTCTGCTGCTGGCCTACGACCGGGAACAGGCGGCGGCCCGCACGGAGGAACTCCTGCGCCGGGTGGACGACCTCGCGGCGACGGGCCGGACCACGGCCCACCCCGCCGCGGCACGCGGCACGGACCCCGCGCCGTCCGCCACGCCCGGCGTGCCCGCCCCGAGCACCCCTTCCGTGCCCCTCCCCCCTCCCGGCCCCGCCGACAGCACCGGATACGCCACCGGCACCACCGCCGCCATACAGGCCCCCACCCGCCGTCCCTCCTGGGCCAGGGAAGACGTCGGTGCTATCACCGGCGGCCACGCCGGGCCCTTCACGGTCGTCGTCGTGGACGGTGATCCCGGCGGGACGGCGCTGCGGGACTCTCTCGCCCGGCTGGCCGTGGCCGGGCCGCGGGCCGGGATCCACGTGGTGTGTCTCGCCGAGACCGGGACCGCCTCGACCGACGCGCCGACGCGGACGTACGAGGACGCGTGCGCGGTGACGCCGACGTTCCGGCACTGCGGTGCCGTCGCGCTGCTCAGCGGGGATGTCGCCGGCGCGCTGCAGCTGCTGCGGGTCGCGCCGAGCGGTCCCGTCGGCCCCGGCGCGCTCGCCGCCGTGGACGCCGTCTCCGCCGCCTGGGCCGAGCGGTTCGCGCGGGCGCTGGCGCCGCTGCGCCCGGACGGCCCGGCCGGTGAGCCGTACGCGCGCGTGGCGGCGCCGCTGCCGCAGTCGGCGCGGCTGCTGGACGAGTTGGGGCTGGCCCGGGCCACCCCTGCGTCGCTGATGGCGCGCTGGGCGGACGCGGCGGACGACAGGGAGTCGCTGGGCGGGCGGGCGCGCGCGGTGCTGGGTGCCGGGCCGCGCGGGCCGGTCACCGTCGACCTCGTGGCCGACGGACCGCATCTGCTGGTCGAAGGGCCGGCCGGCAGCGGCCGTACCGAGCTGCTGCGGGCCGTGGTCGCCTCGCTGGCCGCCGCGGAGCGGCCGGACCGGCTGGCCCTGGTGCTGCTCGACGGCCGGGACGGGGTCGGTGCGGGCGCCGGGCGCGGTGAGGGCCTGCGGGTCTGCACGGACATACCGCACGCGACCACGCACCTGATCGCCAACGACCCGGTGCGCATGCGGGAGTTCGCCCAGTCACTGGCCGCCGAGCTCAAGCGCCGGGCGGAGCTGCTGGGCCGGACGGACTTCGCGCAGTGGCACGCGGGGCACGAGGTGTCCGGCCGGATCGTCGCCCAGCGCACCCCCTCGGCCTCCGGTGCCTCCTCCTCCGGTGACATAGAAGCGCCGCCCAGCTCCACCCTGCGGCTGCGGCCGGGCGCCGCGGCCCGGCAGCGTGCCGGGGCGGCGCCGCCGCTGCCCCGGCTGGTGGTGGTCGTCGACGACCTGGACACGCTGGTCTCCCCGCCGCTCGGCTCGCCGGGCCGGCCCGCCGCCGGCTCGGTGATACGCGCGCTGGAGGCGGTGGCCCGGGACGGCGAGCGGCTCGGTGTGCACCTGGTGGCGGCGGCCGGGGCCGGCGGTCGTACGGCGGAGTCGGAGCCGGCGCGCCGGGCCGCCCTGCGGGTCGCGCTGGACGCTCCGCAGCCGGGGCCGGACCAGCCGGCGCCGGGCCGGGGCGCGCTGGCGTACGCGGACGGGCGGACCGTGGGCTTCCAGGGCGGCCGGGTGACCGGCCGTATCCCGCGCACCGCGACCCAGCGGCCCACGGTCGTCCCGCTGGACTGGCAGCGCATGGGCGACCCGCCGGCCCGCCGGCCCGTGCGGGAGCTGGGCAACGGCCCGACCGACCTGGCCCTGCTGGCGAGCGCGGTGGAGCGGGCGGCCCGGCAGGTCTCGGCGGCAGAGGTGCCGTCCCTCCTCTAGCGCGCCGCCCGCCGGCCGTCCCTCCTCCAGCCGTCCCCTCCCGGCACCCGTCCCCCTCGGTCCCGTCCCTCCTCCAGGTGAACCTGCCGTCCCCCGGACGATCCGGCCGTGCCCCCGGTCGCCGGAAACCGGTACGCATACACCCCCGGTCACGAGCCGGTCACGATGCGCCGGTCGACACCGCAGGCGCTCTTGCCCGCCCTCAGCGGCCCGGCGTACACCGGACCGCACGGGACAGAGTTCTGACGTTCAACGACGCTCAACGGAGAACGACGAACGGGGAAGTGATGCGCAGCAAGAGCAGCACGTTCCGGACAGACAGGGCCGCCACCACACTCGCCGCACTGCTCGCGGGAGCCCTCGCGCTCACCGCCTGCTCCAGCAGCGACAACGACAAGAAGGGCGGCGGGGAGAAGAGCGGCCCGGCCACCGGTTCCACCGTCACCCTGCCGAAGCTGGACGGCGCGCAGTTGGAGGTGGCCGCCGTCTGGACCGGCGCCGAACAGGCCAACTTCAAGAAGGTCCTCGCCGAGTTCGAGAAGCGCACCGGCGCGAAGGTCACCTTCGTGCCCGCGCAGGACCCGATCATCAACTTCCTCGGTTCGAAGATCGCGGGCGGCCAGCCGCCGGACGTCGCGCTGCTGCCGCAGCCCGGCGCGATCAGGCAGGCCGTGCAGAAGGGCTGGGCCAAGCCGACCGGGCCGGAGGGCCAGAAGGAGCTGGCGAAGAACTACACGCAGGGCTGGCAGGACATCGGCAAGGTCGACGGCAAGCAGTACGGCGTCTACTACAAGGCCGCCAACAAGTCGCTGATCTGGTACAACGCCAAGGTCTTCGAGAACGCGGGCGCCCAGGAGCCGAAGACCTGGCAGGACCTGCTGACCGCCTCGCGGGCGGTGTACGACTCCGGGGTCACGCCGTTCTCGGTGGCCGGCGCGGACGGCTGGCCGCTGACGGACTGGTTCGAGAACGTGTACCTGTCCCAGGCGGGGCCGGAGAAGTACGACCAGCTCGCCCAGCACAAGATCAAGTGGACCGATCCGTCGGTGAAGCAGGCGCTGACCACCCTCGCCCAGATCTGGGGCAAGAAGGACTACCTGGCCGGCGGCCAGGGCGGCGCGCTGCAGACGGAGTTCCCGCAGTCGGTCACCCAGACCTTCACCGGCGGCGACCAGCCGAAGTCCGCGATGGTCTACGAGGGCGACTTCGTGCAGGTCAACATCGGTGAGACCAAGGCGAAGGTGGGCACGGACGCGAAGGTGTTCCCGTTCCCGGCGGTCGGCTCGGCCGCGCCGGTGGTCTCCGGCGGTGACGCGGCCGTGGTCCTGAAGGACTCCAAGGCGGCGCAGGCCCTGGCGACCTTCCTCGCCTCCCCGGACGCGGCGACGATCCAGGCGAAGCTCGGCGGCTACCTCTCCCCGAACAAGAACGTGCCGGTGTCGGCGTACCCGAACGAGGTGCAGCAGAAGATCGCCAAGGCCCTGATCGCTTCCGGCGACGACTTCCGCTTCGACATGTCCGACCAGGCCCCGCAGGCCTTCGGCGGCACGCCCGGCAAGGGCGAGTGGAAGGACCTCCAGGACTTCCTGAAGAACCCGAAGGACGTCGCGGGCGCGCAGGCGAAGCTGGAGAAGGACGCGGCGGCGGCGTACGGGAACGGGGGCTGATCCGGCCATGGCGTCGGCAGCGGCGGCCGGGGCTCCACCGGGCCCCGCCGCGCCCCGCAGTCGCAAGAGCGTGACCGGCACCCGCAGGACCGTGGCAGCGCTGTTCCTGCTGCCCGCCCTGGTGCTGCTCGGCGCGCTCGTGGTCTACCCGATCGGGTACTCGGTCGTCCGCAGCTTCTACGACTCCTCCGGTGACTCCTTCGCCGGCGTCGACAACTACAGGACCCTCTTCACCGACGACGGCATCCGGACCGCCCTGAAGAACAACGTCATCTGGGTGGTGTTCGCGCCGACCGTCTCCACGGCCCTCGGTCTGGTCTTCGCGGTGCTGACCGAACGGGTCCGCTGGGGAACGGCGTTCAAACTGGTCGTCTTCATGCCGATGGCGATCTCGATGCTGGCCGCCGGGATCATCTTCCGGCTGGTGTACGACCAGGACCCGGACAAGGGGGTCGCGAACGCGGTGTGGGTGGGCGTGCACGACACGTTCGCGCAGTCGTCCGCGTTCCCGAAGGCGCACCCGGGCCGCGACTCGCCCCTCCAGCCGGACGAGGGAGGGTTCATCACCAGGGCGGCCGTGCGCGCCGGCCAGCCCGTCACCCTCCCCCTCGTCGGCGTCGCCCCGGACCAGTTGCCGGACGGTGCGAAGAAGGCCGTCGCCGCGCGGCCGGAGCCGGGGAAGGTCACCGGCACCACCTGGCAGGACTTCACCCGCGGCAGGGGCGTCGGCAGGCTCGGCGCGCCCGATCCGTCCGAGGTGGGCTACGCCGGGATGCGGATCGAGGCGGTGAAGGACGGCAGGGTGGTCGCCTCGGCGAAGGCGGCCGGCGACGGCACGTTCACGCTGCCCGCCGCGGCCGACGGGGCCCGTCTCAGGCTGCCCGCGAGCAACTTCAAGGAGCCGTACAACGGGGTCGAGTGGCTCGGTCCGGCGCTGGTCACCCCGGCGATCATCGGGGCGTACGTGTGGATGTGGGCGGGCTTCGCGATGGTGCTGATCGCGGCCGGGCTCGCGGGTGTGCCCCGGGAGCTGCTGGAGGCGGCGCGGGTGGACGGCGCCACCGAGTGGCAGGTGTTCCGGAAGGTCACCGTGCCGCTGCTGGCCCCGGTGCTGGCGGTGGTCGTCGTCACGCTGATGATCAACGTGCTGAAGGTGTTCGACCTGGTGTTCATCATCGCGCCGGGCTCGTCCCAGGACGACGCGAACGTCCTCGCGCTGGAGCTGTACCGCAAGGGCTTCGCGGAGGGCCGGCCGGGCATCGCGAGCGCGATCTCGGTGTTCCTGCTGCTCCTGGTGATCCCGGTGATGCTGTTCAACATCCGCAGGCTGCGGCGGGAGGTGCGGCGATGACGGCGACCGCCGGAAGCATCGGGAAGGCCGAGCCGGCCCGGACGGCCGGGGTCAGGCAGTCGGTCGGCTCCCGGCTCGCCGAGAAGCTGGGCGGCGGACTGGTCCGCGTGCTCCTGATCGTCGTGGGCCTGTTCTGGCTGGTGCCGACGATCGGCCTGCTCGTCTCCTCGCTGCGCTCGCCCCAGGACATGAGCGCGGGCGGCTGGTGGACGGTGTTCTCCAAGCCGTCCCAGCTCACCGTGGACAGCTACCAGAAGCTGCTGGAGAACTCCGACATCACCAACTCCCTGGTGAACACGGTGCTGATCACGGTCCCGGCGACCGTCCTGGTCGTCGTGATCGGGGCGCTGGCCGGGTACGCGTTCGCGTGGATGGAGTTCCCGGGCCGGGACTGGTGGTTCCTCGGCGTGGTGAGCCTGCTGGTGGTGCCCGTGCAGGTGGCGCTGATCCCGATCGCCGAACTGTTCGGAAACATCGGGCTGTTCGGGACGATCCTCGGGGTGATCCTGTTCCACACCGGCTTCGGTCTGCCGTTCGCGGTGTTCCTGCTGCGGAACTTCTTCGCGGAGATCCCGCGGGAGCTGCTGGAGGCGGCCCGCCTGGACGGTGCCGGTGAACTCCGGCTGTTCGCACGGGTGGTGATGCCGCTGGGCGGGCCGGCGATCGCGAGTCTCGGCATCTTCCAGTTCCTGTGGGTGTGGAACGACATGCTGGTCGCCCTGGTGTTCACCAAGTCGGGCACGCAGCCGATCACGGTCGCCCTGCAGACGCAGGTACGGCAGTTCGGCAACAACATCGACGTCCTGGCGCCCGGCGCGTTCATCTCCATGGTGATCCCGCTGGCCGTGTTCTTCGCGTTCCAGAAGCAGTTCGTGTCCGGGGTGATGGCGGGCGCGGTCAAGTAGCCACGCGAGAAGCGGGTTTCGGGGGGCGGGCCGTCAACGGCCCGCCCCTTCCCGTTCACCGGGCATCCCCCGAATGCCGTAGGGGTCCGTAACCAAGTCACCCCATCGGCCGTTGCCGGGCAGAACGCCCGCGCCGACCGACCCATGGATGCCCCTTGCCCAGGTTCAGTGTCATTGTCCCCGCGTACAAGGTCCAGGCGTATCTCTCCGAGTGCCTGGACTCGGTGCTCTCGCAGTCGTACCCCGACCTGGAACTGATCGCCGTGGACGACTGCTCGCCCGACGCCTGCGGCGCGCTCATCGACGAGTACGCGGCCCGGGACGCGCGCGTGAAGCCCGTGCACCTTCCCGAGAACCAGGGTCTCGGCCGCGCCCGGAACGCGGGCATGGCCGAGGCGACCGGCGACTACCTGGTGTTCCTGGACAGCGACGACACGCTCACCCCGGACGCGCTGCGGGCCGTCGCCGACCGGCTGAAGGAGACCGGTGACCCGGACGTGCTGGTCTTCGACTACGCCCGCACCTACTGGGACGGCCGCGAGGTGCGCAACCGGCTCGCCGCCCAGCTCACCGAGCAGGGCCCGGCGCCGTTCCGGCTGGAGGACCGGCCGGGGCTGCTGCGTGTGCTGATGGTGGCCTGGAACAAGGCGTACCGGCGGGAGTTCGTCCAGGCGCACGCGTTCGCGTTCCCGCCGGGCTACTACGAGGACACCCCCTGGACCTTCCCGGTGCTGCTGACGGCCGACACGATCGCCACCCTGGACCGGGTGTGCGTGCACTACCGGCAGCGCCTGCAGGGCAGCATCCTCGGCAGCACCAGCCGCCGGCACTTCGATCTCTTCGAGCAGTACGACCGGGTGTTCGCGTACGTCGACGAGCGGCCCGAACTGGCCCGGTGGCGGCCGGAGTTGTTCCGGCGGATGATCGACCACTACGCGAACGTGTACCGCATGCGGGGCCGGCTGCCGCGCGGCACCCGGGCCGAGTTCCTGCGCCAGGCCCGTACGCGCTGCCGCCGCCACCACGTGCCGGGGACGCGCCTCAGGCTGCGGCACACCCTGGTCCGCTTCGGGCTGCACCGCACGTACCGGACGCTCCAGCTCGTCTCGGCCGTCCGCCGGCGCGCGCTGAAGTCCGCGGTGAAGCTGGCCCGCGCGCTGCGCACGGCCGCGCTCCAGCTGCACTACCGTCTCCAGCTGCGGCTGCCGCTGCGCTCCGACCGGGCGGTGTTCGCCGCGCGGGAGGGCTATGGCGATCCGGCCGCGCTGGAGGAGGCGTTCCGGACGTACGCCCCGCGGACGGTGACGGCCTGGGTCGCCCGGCGCGGGCAGGAGCACGCGGTGCCGCCGGGCCCGCGCCCGCTGACGCCCGGCACGGCCGCCTACTGGACGGCGCTGGCCCGCTCCCGCTACCTGGTCAGCGACGCCGGCTTCGAGGGGCGGCTGCGGAAGCGGCCCGGGCAGGTCTTCGTGCAGACCCGCCAGGGCACCCCGCTGGGGCACGCGGGCCTCGATCTGCAGGAGCGCCCGGCGGCGGCCCGGGGCACGGACTTCGCGGAGCTGCTGCGGGAGGCCGGCCAGTGGGACTACGTCCTGTCCGGCAACCGGCACACCACCCTGATCCGGGAGCGGGTCCACCCGGGCCGCTACACCACGCTGGAGTACGGGCTGCCCCGCAACGACGTCCTCCAGCGGGCGACCACGGCGGACGTGGCCCGGCTGCGCTCCGCGCTGGGCGTCCCGGAGGGATCGGTCGCGATCCTGTACGCGCCCGCGCACCGCGACCACCGGCGCACCCAGCTCCCGCTGCTGGACCTGGAGCGGATCGTGCGCCGGCTGGGCCCCCGCTTCCTGATCCTGGCCCGCACCCCCACGCCCACCGCGGGCACCCGGATCGTCGACGTCTCCGGTCACCCGGACCTGGCCGCCCTGTGTCTCGCCTCGGACGCGTTGCTCACCGACTACGCGCCGGTGATGTTCGACTACGCGGGCCTGGACCGGCCGATCGTGGTGCACACCGAGGACTGGGCGGCGTACGAGGCGGCCCGTGGCGCCTACTTCGACCTGCGGGAGTTCCCGCCGGGCGCGGTGGCGCGCAGCGAGGACGAGCTGATCGACATCTTCGCCACCGGGCACTGGCGGGGCTCGCGTTCGGCGCAGCTGCGGGCGGCGTTCCGGGAGCGGTTCTGCCCGTGGGACGACGGGCGCGCCGCCGAGCGGGTCGTACGACGGGTGGTGCTGGGCGAGACGGAGCTGCCGCCGGTGGTGCCGCTCGCGCACCGGCATCCGGTGCCGTCGGCCTGTGCACGGTCGCCGCTGGCCACCGTGCCGCAACCCGGCGGCCCCCGCCCCGTCACCGAGAGCCGCTGAACACCGTTGGTCCTACCGGGAGTTCCCATGCCCCTCGGCTCGACGCGGCCCACCCCGAGCCGGCCGTCCACCTGGCGTCCGGCGGGACGGCCCGGCCGCGTCCGCAAGACGACAGAAAGAACCACATGCCCCGCTTCAGCATCATCGTCCCCTCCCACGGGGTCGCCGGCCGGCTGTCCCAGGCGCTGGACTCGGTCCTCGGCCAGTCCTTCGGCGACCTCCAGCTGATCCCGGTCTGCGACGCCCCCGACGCCCCGGCCGCCGCCGTCGCCGCCGGGTACGCGGAGCGGGACTCCCGGGTGACCCCCGTCCACTCGCCGCCGTCCGCCGGTCTGAGCGGGGCCCGCAACGCCGGGATGCGCGCGGCGACCGGCGCCTATCTGCTGTTCCTGGACGGCGACGACCTGCTGCTGCCGGGCGCGCTCGCGGCGCTGGACGCCCGGCTCACCGAGACCGCCGGCGTGGATGTGCTGTATGCCGAGCACGAGCGCGCCCCGTGGTGGGAGGGCGAGCCGACGAACCCGGCCGCGCCGCTGCTCGCCCAGGCCCCGGACGGCGCCTTCGCCCCGGACGCCCTGCCCGCGCTGACCGGCGTCCAGCTGCCCGCGTGGAGCGCCGCCTACCGCCGCGCCTTCCTCACCGAGCACCGACTCGCCTTCCCCGACGGCCACTTCGCCGATCTCGGCTGGGGCGGGCTGGTCGGAGTCGCCGCCGAGCGGATCGCGGTGCTGCGCCGGACGGTCGTACGGCACCGGCTGCGCCGCCAGGGCAGCCGGCTCAATCTGCCCGGGCCGCACCAGCACGCGCTGCTGGACCAGGTGGAGCGGGTGCTGACGCGGGCGGCCGAGCGCGGCCTGCCGGCCGAGCGGACCGGGCCGCTGTTCGACCAGCTGTTCGCGGTGGTGCTGAAGACGGCGTCCCGGCCGGAGCGGCTGCCGTCCGGGCACCGGGCGTTCTTCCGCCGCGCGGCCGGCCTCTACCGACGGCACCGGCCGGCCGGTCACCGGGTGCCGGTGGGCAGCCTGGGCGTGCAGCACCGGCTGCTGGCGGCGGGCGCGTACGCCGCGTTCCGGGCGCTGCGCGGCGCCAACCACGCGGCCGGCGGCGCCGCCCGGCGGCTGCCCCGCCCGCGCATGCTGCGCACCCGGCTGCGCTACGCCCGTGACCTGCGCCGCCCGCTCGACCCCCACCTCGCGGTGTACTGCGCGTACTGGGGCCGCGGCTACGCCTGCAACCCGGCCGCGATCCATGCCAAGGCCCGCGAACTCGCCCCGCACATCCGGTCGGTGTTCCTCGTCGAGGCCGGCCAGGAACACACGATGCCGAAGGACGTCGAGTACGCGGTGATCGGCTCCCGCCGCTACTGGGACGTGCTGTCCCGCGCCACGTACCTGATCAACAACGCGAACTTCGCGGAGGGCGTCGTCAAGCGGCCCGGCAGCGTGCATCTGCAGACCCAGCACGGCACCCCGCTGAAGACGATGGGTGTGGACCAGTCGACGTACCCGGTGGTGGCCGCGCAGACCGGCAGCTTCACCAAGCTGCTGGGCCGGGTGGACCGCTGGGACTTCAACCTGTCGTCCAACCGCCACTCCACGCAGATGTGGGAGCGCGCCTTCCCCGGCTCCTACGAGCATCTGGAGTACGGCTATCCGCGCAACGACGTCTACTACACGGCGACCGCCGAGGACGTCGTGCGCATCCGCCGGGAGCTGGGCGTCCCGGACGGCAGGACGGCCGTGCTGTACGCGCCGACCCACCGCGACCACCACACCGGCTTCGCGCCCGGCCTGGACCTGGAGGCGTTCTGCGCGGCGGCCGGCGAGGACGTCGTCGTGCTGCTGCGCGCCCACTACTTCTACGACCGGGGCCGCTGCTCGGGCTCGGACCGGATCATCGACGTGACCGCGCACCGCTCCGCCGAGGACGTGTGCCTGGCCGCGGACGCGCTGGTCACGGACTACTCGTCCATCATGTTCGACTACGCCAACCTGGACCGGCCGATCGTCGTGTACGCCGACGACTGGGACGTCTACCGGGAGACCCGGGGCGTCTACTTCGACCTGATGGCCGAGCCGCCCGGACCGGTCGCCCGGACCCCGGAGGAGCTGGCCGCCGTCTTCCGCGACGGCTCGTACGCGGGCCGCGAGTCCGGGGCGCTGCGGGCCGCGTTCCGGGAGCGGTTCTGCCAGTTCGACGACGGGCAGGCGGCCGAGCGGGTGGTACGGCGGGTGCTGCTCGGCCAGCCGCCGGAGGCGGTCCCGCCCGTGATCCCGCTCGCGGAACGCATCCCCGCCCCCGCCGCCGCGACCCTCGTGAGGAGCTGACCCGCCGTGCCCCGCTTCAGTCTGATCGTGCCCTGTTTCAAGGTGCAGGGCTTTCTGCGCGAGTGCCTGGACTCGGTGCTCCGGCAGTCCTTCGGCGACTTCGAGCTGATCGCCGTGGACGACTGCTCCCCGGACGGCTGCGGCGCGATCCTGGACGAGTACGCCGGGCGCGACCCGCGCGTGAAGGTGCTGCACCTGCCGGAGAACGTGGGCCTCGGCCGGGCCCGCAACGCGGGCATGCCCCTGGCCACCGGCGACTACCTGCTCTTCCTGGACAGCGACGACACGCTCACCCCGGGCGCGCTGCGGGCCGTCGCCGACCGGCTCAGGGAGGCCGACGACCCGGACGTGCTCGTCTTCGACTACGCGCGCACGTACTGGTGGGGCGGCACCCGGCGCAACGTCCTCGCGCAGGTCCTGGCGGAGGCCGGGCCGGGCACGTTCGCCGTCTCGGAGTATCCGCGGATCCTCGATCTGCTGATGGTGGTCTGGAACAAGGTCTACCGGCGGGACTTCGTCACGGAGAACGGCTTCGCGTTCCCGCCCGGCTACTACGAGGACACCCCCTGGACGTTCCCGGTGCTGCTCAGCGCCCGCCGGATCGCCGCCCTGGACCGGATCTGCCTGAACTACCGGCAGCGCCGGCAGGGCAACATCCTGTCCACCACCAGCCGTAAGCACTTCGACATCCACGACCAGTACGAGCGGGTCTTCGCCTTCGTGGCCGAGCGGCCGGAGCTGGCGGGCTGGCGGCCGTATCTGCACCGCAAGATGGGCGAGCACTGCCTGGACATCCTGGCCAAGCCGGACCGGCTGCCGCCCGCCGACAAGGCCGAGTTCTTCCGGCGCACGGCGGAGATGTTCCGCCGGCACCGGCCGGAGGACGCCCTGGTGGACGGCGAGGTCGCCGTGCTGGAGGGCTCCTGGACGGCCTACCGGCTGCGGCGGCAGACGGTGCGGGCCGGGCGGGAGGCGGCCCGGCGGGCGGACCGGGCGCGCCGGGCGGCCGCCGCGCGGGCCCGGTCCGGCTGGGCGGCCCTGCACACGCACCGCCCGCTGGACGAGAACCTCGTGGTGTACTCGGCGTCCTCGCACCGGGGCCTGCTGGGCGACCCGGCGGCCGTCTACGCGGCGGCCCGCGAGATCGCGCCCGGGCTGCGCGGGGTGTGGGTGGTGCGGGACGCTGAGACGGCCGCGGGGCTGCCGGCCGATGTGGAGCACGTGATCCTCGGCTCCCGGCGCTGTCTGGAGATCACCGCGCGCGCGAAGTTCTTCGTCAACGACGTCAACTGGCCCGGCGCCCTGGCCAAACGCCCCGGCAGCGTGTACATCCACACGCACCAGGGCACCCCGCTGAAGTACGTGGGCGCCGATCTGCTGGACAAGCCGGGGGCCCGGCTCGGCTTCGACGTGCCGCAGATGCTGCGCCGGGCCGACCGCTGGGACCACAGCCTGGTCGCGAGCCGCCACTCCGAGCTGGTCTGGGAGCGGGCCTATCCCTGCCACTTCGCGTCGGCGCGCACCGGCAGCCCCCGCAACGACGTGCTGGTGCGCGGCGGTGCCGGCGACTTCCGGGAGCGGTACGGCATCCCGGCGGACCACCGGGTCGTGCTGTACGCGCCGACCCGCCGGGACTACCGCCGGGGCGGGCATGTGGAGCGGATCGACCTGGCCCGGTTCGCGGCCGACCTCGGCGAGGGGCACACGCTGGTGGTCCGGCTGCACCCGACGCTGGCGAGCGGCCCCGCGCGGGGCATGGGCCTCACGGAGCTGGCCCGGCGCGGGATCGTGGTCGACGCGACCGACGAGCCGCGGCTCGCGGACGTGCTGCTCGCGGCGGACGTGCTGGTCACGGACTACTCGTCCGTCATGTTCGACTACGCCAACCTGGACCGGCCGATCGTGCTGCACGCCGACGACTGGCCCGCGTTCACGGCGAGCCGGGGCAGCTATCTCGACATCACCGCCGAGCCGCCGGGCCATGTCGCGCACTCCTACCGGGAGCTGGCCTGGCTGTTCGCCTCGGGTGCCTGGCGGGACGAGGAGTCGGAGCGGCTGCGCGCGGACTTCCGGGCCCGGTTCTGCGAGTTCGAGGACGGGCGGGCCGCCGAGCGGGTGGTCCGGACGCTGCTGCTGGGCGAGCCGATGCCGGAGCCGGCGCCCCGGGTGCCGGGCCCGTCGGTGACCCCGGGGGCGCTGACGTCGGCGTGACGACGAGCGGGGGCCGGCCCCGAACCGGGACCGGCCCCCTTCGCATCCCCGGTGGTCACTCGATGACGAGGTCGACCTCGATGTTGCCGCGGGTGGCGTTGGAGTACGGGCAGACCTGGTGGGCGGTCTCGACCAGCTTGCGGCCGGTCTCCTGGTCCACGGTGTCGGGCAGCTCGACCCGCAGGCTCACCTTCAGCCCGAAGCCCTCGCCCTGCTTGCCGATGCCGACCTCGGCGGTCACGGCGGCGTCGCTGACGTCGACCTTGGCCTGGCGTCCGACGAGGCCGAGGGCGCTGCCGAAGCAGGCGGCGTAGCCGGCGGCGAAGAGCTGCTCCGGGTTGGTGCCCTCGCCGTTGCCGCCCAGCTCCACCGGCGGGGCCAGCTTGAGGTCGATCTTGCCGTCGGAGGAGACGGCACGGCCGTCACGGCCGTGGGTGGCGGTGGCGACGGCGGTGTAGAGCGCGTCCATGGGGACCATCCCTTTTACGAAGTCGGATGTTCCGGCGGCCCCTGTCCTGACCGCCGTACGACCACAAGTAGAGCACACAATTAAGTTGTGCACAACTAAATGGCCCGCAAGAGCTATCCTGGTGCCATGACCGCCACCGCTGCCCCCGCCGCCGACTGGCTCCGCCTGGACCGCCAGATCTGTTTCTCCCTGCACGCCGCGTCCCGCGCCTTCAACGGCGTCTACCGCGTGATCCTCAAGGACCTCGGGCTCACCTATCCCCAGTACCTGGTGATGCTGGTGCTGTGGGAGCAGGGCGACCTGCCGGTCAAGAAGCTCGGCGAGCAGCTGCGGCTCGACTCGGGCACGCTGTCCCCGCTGGTCAAGCGGCTGGAGGGGGCCGGTCTGGTGCGGCGCGAGCGCAGCGCCGAGGACGAGCGGTCGGTCCGGGTCCACCTCACCGAGGAGGGCGCGGCACTGCGTGAGCGGGCCCTGGAGGTGCCGCGCCGGATCATGTCGGCGACCGGCTTCGACCTGGCGGAGATCGGCGAGCTGCGCGCCCGGCTCGACCAGCTCACCACCGCTCTGGACGCGGCTGCGGAGGCGGAGGCCCGGACCGCCCGCTGACCGGGCGGACGTACAGCCGTACGGTCACCCAGCCCCGCACGGCTCCCTCACGGCCGGTGAACTGCTGCCAGAGGACGGCGGCCTTGGTCCGCTCGACGGGACCGCGCGGGGCCCAGCGGCCGGCGAGCGTCCTGCGGTCCGCGACCACCCACACCCGGTCCAGCCGTGCCAGCCTGCGGCGCAGCTCGGCCACGCCGGCCTCCCGCCCGTACAGCGTCCCCGACTCGGCCGCCCCCGACACCAGCGCCACGTCCCGCACGCCCCGGAACGCCCCGGGGTAGGTGAGCGCCACGTTCCGCATCGACAGCGGCAGAAACAGCACGGGGTCTCCGGGGCGCAGCTGCCGGGCCGCCAGCCGGGACACGGCGGCGAGGTCGTCGGGCCGGCGGGCGGGGTCCCGGTCCTTGTGGAGAACGGGGTACTGGTGGAGGGCGGAGAGCGTGATGGCCAGCACGCCGGTGAGGGTGGCGCAGGGGGACGGCAGCAGGGGGCGCGGGATGCCCCCCGGCCGGGCGAGGCCGAGCGCCCCCGGGAGGGCGGGCACCCGGCGGTCGCCCGTCCGCAGCCGCGCCACCAGCCCGGCCACCCGGTCGGCCCCGCACGCCACCAGCAGCGGTGCCCCCGACAGGGCGTACAGCACATACCGGTCGACGTACAGCGGCGACACCTGCGACGCCAGCATCAGCGCCACCGGCGGAACCACCACCACCGGCAGCGCGACCCCGGCGCACGTGATCTCCCCGCGCCGCCCCACGATGCCCGCCAGCCCCACCAGAGCGAGCCCGAGACAGACCCAGTAGACCTCGTCCGTCGGCCCGAGAAGGTGCCGCAGCAGCCCGCCCGCCGTCTCCCCCGTCGGCGGACGCAGCCACGCCAACTGCGCCGACTGCCCCCGCGACACCACCACCATCGGCAGCAGCGCGAGCACGACCGCCGTGGCCGTACACCCCCACCCCCGCCACACCCGCCCCCCGGGGCGGGCCAGCGCCAGCGACACCGCGTGGGCGAGGAGCAGCAGCACCGCGAACTCGTGCAGCCAGCAGGTGAGGCCGAGGACGACGCCGTACGGCCACCAGGAGCCGCCTCGCACGGCCCGGACGAAGAGGAGGGTCGCGCCGGTGGCGCCGGCCGCGACGAGGGCGTAGGAGCGGCCTTCCTGGGCGTAGTGCCCGGCCATCGGAGTGACGGCGTAGAGCAGTCCGGCCCACAGGCCCACCCGCGGCCGGACCAGCCGGCTGCCGAGGGCGGCGACCATGCCCGCCGTGCCGGCCGCCGCCAGCACCGACGGCAGCCGGAGGACGACCTCGCCCGGGTGGACGGCGAGGACGGCGTGCAGCAGGAGGTAGTACAGGCCGTGCACCGCGTCCACGCCGTGCAGAAGATGCCAGATCTCCGGCACCGTACGGCGCCCGACCTGGAAGCTGACGGCCTCGTCGCGCCATATGCCGCCCCGGTCGAGCCCCCAGAGCCCGAGCACCAGCATCACCAGCGCGGGCACGCCCACGACGGCGGCCCGACGGAGCCGCTCGCCGGCGTGCCGCGGTGCCCGATGCGGGGGGTGGCTCGTTGCACCGGTCGGTACGCCAGTGGTCGCGCCGGCCGCGCGGCGCGACAGGGGTTTCGCAGGAAGCCTGACGTTCACCATGGCCCGATCTCTTGCGATTAGCCAATATTTGACGTTGTTGACGGCGTATCAGCATGGATACACCATCGGCACCGCTTAGGCTCCCATGTGATGAACCGTCCCCGTGTCACCTCCGGCCCGGTCCTCGCCGTCACCGCCCTGTGGCTCATCACCCGGGCCCTGATGCTGTGGCTGATCACCCACAGCGGCGCCCGCCTGCTGGGCGGCGGCTCCGTGACCCGGGAGGTGTGGCGGCTCTACTTCCACTGGTACGGAGTCCTCGCGCACGGCTCCTTCCCGGTGCACGACACGCTGTGGCAGTACCCGCCGGGCGCCGGCGCGGTGGTGCTGGCGCCGGGCCTGCTGCCCGGCCTGACGTACTTTCAGGCGTTCGTGCTGCTCACGCTGGCCGTGGACGCGCTGACCACGGCCGCGCTGGTCCGGGCGGGCAGCCGGCCCGGGCGCCGGCTGCTCGGCGCGGCCGTGTGGACCGGCGGCCTGCCGCTGCTGCTGCACCTGCCGCTCGCCCGGTACGACGTCCAGGTCACCGCCCTCGCCATGCTCTCCCTGCTGGCCGCGGCGCGCTCCCCGCGCGCGGGCGGTGCGCTCGGGGCGCTGGGCGCGCTGGTGAAGGTGTGGCCCGCGCTGGCGCTGCTGGGCACGCCCCGGGGCCGGCCGACGCGGACGGCGTGGGCGTGGGCCGCGGGCGCCGGGGTCGCGTGCCTCGCCCTGCTCGCGGCCTTCTTCGCCCACCCGCTGTCCTTCCTGCGCGAGCAGGGCGGCCGGGGCGTGCAGATCGAGTCGCTCGGCGGCACGGCGCTCAACCTGGCCCGGCACGCCGGCTGGCCGGGCCGGTCCCGCTATCAGTACGGGGCGATCGAGATGGTCGGCCCGCACGTGCGTGCCGTCGCCGCCGCCTCCCTCGCGCTGACGGCGGTCTCCTTCGGGCTGCTGGTGCTGTGGCGGGTGCGGGCGCGGCACTGGGGCCCGGCCACGCCGTACGACGCGGCGCTGAGCGCGGTGCTGCTGTTCACGGTCACCAGCCGGGTCATCAGCCCGCAGTACATGATCTGGCTGATCGGGCTGGCCGCCGTGTGCCTGACCTCGCGGCACACCAGCCAGCGGCCGGTGGCGGCGCTGATCCTGGCGGCGTGCGTGCTGAGCACCGTGGCGTACCCGCTCTGCTACCACGAGGTGGTGGGCGGCACCTGGTCCGGGTGCCTGCTGATGCTGGCCCGGAACGGGCTGCTGACGGCCGCCGCCGTGCTGTCCTTCGCGCGGCTGTGGCGGGCCTCGCGGCCACCGGCCGGAAAGAGTGCGCCGACGACGCAACCCCGAGCCGGTTCCGACCGTCTTCCGGATCGAGCGCTAAGCGCCTCTTAACGGGGTATTACCGAACATTCTTCCGCTCCCGGCCCGTGGACCCCATGCATCCAGAACCGCGAGACCCTCACCCGGCACCCGCGCCCGCGCCGGGTCCGGAACCGGCACCGCAGGTCGCCGTCGTCGTCATCGGGTACAACGACCGCGCCCATGTGGCCGATGCCGTGCGCTCGGCGCTGGCGCAGGGGCCGGCGGTCGCCGAGGTGATCGCGGTGGACGACTGCTCCACCGACGGCAGCGACGGGCTGCTCGCCCGGCTGGCCGCCGGCGAGCCGCGGCTGCGGGTGGTGCGCCGAAGCGTGAACAGCGGCGGCTGCGGCAGTCCGCGCAACACCGGGATCGACACGGCGACGGCGCCGTACGTGATGTTCCTGGACAGCGACGACGTGCTGCCGCCCGGTGCGGTGGACGCGCTGCTGGCGGCGGCCACGGAGGCGCGCGCCGAGGTCGCGAGCGGGCTGTGCGTGCGCCGGGAGCTGCCCTCGGGGCGCGAGCAGCCGTGGCAGGCGCCCCTCTACACAACGCCCGCCGTCCTCGCGCGCCCCTCCCAGCGACCCCGGCTGGTCCACGACACGCTGTGCGTCAACAAGCTGTACCGCACCGCCTTCCTGCGCGAGCACGGCATCCGCTTCCCCGAGGGCCGCTTCCTCTACGAGGACTTCGTCTTCACCGCGCGCGTGCTGGCCGCGAGCCCGCGCGTCGCGCTCGTACCGGAGCGGGTGTACGTGTGGCAGGTGCGCCGGTCGGCCGAGCGGCTGTCGCTCTCGCTGGACCGGGAGCGCGTCGAGAACTGGACGGCGCGCATCGAGGCGTGCGCGCTGGCGTACGACATTCTGCTGAGCGCCGGGCAGAAGGAGCTGGCGCGGGCGGCGCGCGCCAAGTTCCTGGACCATGACGTGCGTATGTATGCGCGCGAGCTGGGGTTGCGCGACGCGCACTACCGGCGCGCGTGGTGGGCGTGCACCCGGGAGTACCTCACGCGCTACGACGCGGCCGACTGGGAGCTGAACCCCGGCGCCCCCGGCCGGCTGCTCGCGCGGGTCGTCCTGGCGTCCCCCGAGCCCCGCGACCTGCCCCGGCTGCGCGAACTCGCCGCCCGGCCGGCGCGGCTGCTCCCGCCCTACGCCCGTACGCCCGACGGGGCCCCGGTCTGGTCCCCCGACCTCCCGCAGGTCTCCCTGGCCCCGCTCCTGACCCGGCCCGTGCCCGCGCTCCCCCTCGCGGTGGACGCGGAACTGCGCCCGCGCGCACGTGCCTCGCTGCTGCGCCTGCGGCTCCACGAGCTGTACGGGAGGGTGGCCGAGGCGGGCCCGCGCGAGGTGGACGTGGAGTGGCGGGCGCGCGAGGACGAGCGGACACGCGGGCGTGCGACGGTGGCGCTCACGCCCGCCGGCGCGGACGTCTGGTCGGCCGAGGTGCCCGTCGACCTGGCCGCGCTGGGCTCGGGCACCTGGGATCTGCGACTGACGCTCCGCTTCGCGGACGGCGCGCGACGGGAGGTCACGGCGCACGCCCTCGCGGGCGCCGGCCGGCTGCGCCGGCGCGCCGTTCCGAGCGTCGTGCACGGCGTGCTCCTGGCGCAGCCGTACGCCACGCACTCCGGCGCGCTGGCGGTGCGTGTGGCGACAGGTGTGCGCGGAGTGCTCGGGGTGGTCCGCGGCCGGCTCCGCCGCCTGCTTCACTGAGACACGGAACGGGGACCCGGGACCCGGGCCGGCCGACGAGCTGACGAGGAGACGGCCGCACATGACCTGGCTGATCACCGGCGGCGCCGGATACATCGGGGCGCATGTCGTACGGGCGATGACCGAGGCGGGCGAGCGCGCGGTCGTCTACGACGACCTGTCCACGGGCGTCGCCGCGCGCGTACCGGCCGAGGTCCCGCTGGTGCGCGGCTCGGTCCTGGACGCGGACCGGCTGGCCCGGGTGTTCGCCCGGCACGAGATCACCGGGGTCGTCCATCTGGCGGCGAAGAAGCAGGTGGGCGAGTCGGTGGACCGCCCGCTGCACTACTACCGGGAGAACGTGGAGGGCCTGCGCGTCCTGCTGGAGGCGGTGACGGCGGCGCAGATCCCGTCCTTCCTCTTCTCCTCCTCGGCGGCCGTCTACGGCATGCCCGACGTCGACCTGGTCACGGAGGAGACCCCCTGCCGCCCGGTCTCCCCCTACGGCGAGACGAAGCTGGCCGGCGAGTGGCTGGTCCGCGCCACGGGCCGGGCGACGGGCCTGGCCACGGCGTCGCTCCGCTACTTCAACGTGGCGGGCGCGGCCGGCCCCGAGCTGGCCGACACCGGCGTCTTCAACCTGATCCCGATGGTCTTCGAACGGCTCACCGAGGGCGCACCGCCCCGCATCTTCGGCGACGACTACCCGACCCCCGACGGCACCTGTGTCCGCGACTACATCCACGTGGTCGACCTGGCCGAGGCTCATGTGACCGTCGCCCGTGCCCTGAGCTCCTCCCCCGGCACCGACCTGACCTTCAACATCGGCCGCGGCGAGGGCGTGTCGGTCCGCGAGATGATCGACCGCATCAACGCGGTCACCGGCTACAACCGCCCGCCGACGACCACCCCCCGCCGCCCCGGCGACCCGGCCCGCGTCGTCGCCTCCGCCACCCGGATCGCCACAGAACTGAACTGGCACGCCAAGCACGACGTCCAGGACATGATCACCTCGGCCTGGGACGGCTGGGTACACCACCATCCGGAGGCGGCGCGGTCGTAGGCGACCCGCCGGCGCGCTGCGGACCGCCTGCGCGTCACAACGCCTTGAGTGCCCCCGTAGTGGCGCGGGCCAGTTGTTCCAGGTAGCCCTTGGGGAGTCTGGGGGAGCGGATGACCACCGAGCGCCAGTAGAGGGGGCCGGAGATCAGGTCCAGGGCCAGGTCGGGGTCGATGTCCGGGCGGAGTTCGCCTCGCGCCTCCGCCGCCGCCACGATGCGGCTGGCCACGCCCTCCTGGCCGTCCCGCAGGGCCTTCTGGAAGGCCTCCGCGATCTCGGGGTTGCGGGCCGCCTCGGCCTGGAGGTCGGGGATGATCTGGGACGCGACCGGGTGGCGCAGGGCGCGGGACGTGAGCTCGTAGAGGAGGCGCAGGTCGCCCTCCAGGGACCCCGTGTCGGGCACCGGGAAGCCGGTCACCGCCATCGCGGAGACGACGTCCAGGACCAGGTGGAGTTTCGAACGCCAGCGCCGGTACACCGCCGTCTTTCCGACGCCGGCCCGGCGGGCGATCCCCTCGATGGACATGCGGGCGTAGCCGGCGGCCGCCAGCTCTTCGAAGACGGCCGCCCGGATGGCCTCGGTCACGTCCTCCCGGAGCACGGCGGCCCCGGCGGGCGCCCGGCGGCGCGGACGCGCCGGCGGCTCGTTCGTCGTCATACCGCACAGCATAGGGCGTTACGACGAAACGGTTGCGTTCCGACGTGCGTTGGGCCTACTCTCACGTAACGACGATACGGTCCCGTCCCGACGTAAGAGAACGTGAAGAGAAGCGTAAGGAAACGCCGGACGACGGGCTCGGACGCGGCGCTCCCGGTGAAAGCCGGGCGCGGCACCCCCACCCCCGAGCGAAAGCAGCGGATGTGAGTCAGGTCCTCCACACACCGCCCCCCACCCAGGCCCCGGCCGAAGACGACCTCGCGGCGCTCGCGGCCCGGCACGGCCTGTCGGTCAGCGGTGCCCGTCCCTCCCTGCCCGAGTACGTCCGCCAGCTGTGGGCCCGGCGCCACTTCATCAGCGCCTTCGCCACCGCCAAGCTCACCGCCCAGTACAGCCAGGCGAAGCTCGGCCAGATCTGGCAGGTCATGAACCCGCTGCTGAACGCGGCGGTCTACTACTTCATCTTCGGCGTGCTGCTCGGCACCAAGCAGCACGTGCCCGACTACGTGCCGTTCCTGGTCACGGGCGTGTTCATCTGGACGTTCACGCAGAGCTCGATCATGGCGGGCACCCGGGCGATCTCCGGCAACCTCGGCCTGGTCCGCGCCCTGCACTTCCCGCGCGCCGCCCTGCCGATCTCCTTCGCGCTCCAGCAGCTCCAGCAGCTGCTGTTCTCGATGGCCGCGCTGGTCGTCATCCTGCTCGTCTTCGGCGTGCCGGTCGCCTTCTCCTGGGTGCTGGCGATCCCTGCCCTCGTGCTCCAGTTCACCTTCAACGCGGGCGTGTCGATGATCGTGGCGCGCATGGGCGCCAGGACCCCGGACATCGCCCAGCTGATGCCCTTCGTGCTGCGCACCTGGATGTACGTGTCCGGCGTGATGTGGAGCATCGACAAGATCACCAAGCACGACAAGCTGCCGCACCTGGTGACCGTCCTGCTCCAGCTCAACCCGGCCGCCGTCTACATCGACCTGATGCGGTTCGCGCTGATCGACAGCTTCCACGCCAAGTCCCTGCCCCCGCACGTGTGGGCGGCGGCCACCGGCTGGGCCCTGCTCGCCGGCGTCGGCGGCTTCATCTACTTCTGGAAGGCTGAGGAGACGTACGGCCGTGGCTGAGAACGTGAACGACAAGGTCCCCACCGTCGTCGCCGACCGCGTCGACATCGTCTACCGGGTCAACGGCACCGGCGCGGGCCGCGGCTCCGCCACCGCCGCCCTCAACCGCATCCTGCGCCGCAAGCAGGCCGAGAAGGCGGCCGGCGTGCGCAAGGTGCACGCGGTGAAGAAGGTGTCGTTCGTCGCGTACAAGGGCGAGGCGATCGGGCTCATCGGGACGAACGGTTCCGGCAAGTCGACCCTGCTGAAGGCGGTCGCGGGCCTGCTCCCCGTGGAGAGCGGGCAGATCCACACCGACGGCCAGCCGTCCCTGCTGGGCGTCAACGCCGCCCTGATGAACGACCTCACCGGCGAGCGGAACGTCTTCCTCGGCGGCCTCGCCATGGGCATGTCCCGGGAGCAGATCAAGGAGCGCTACCAGGACATCGTCGACTTCTCCGGGATCAACGAGAAGGGCGACTTCATCACCCTGCCGATGCGCACGTACTCCTCCGGCATGGCCGCCCGGCTCCGCTTCTCCATCGCCGCCGCCAAGGACCACGACGTCCTGCTCATCGACGAGGCGCTGGCCACCGGCGACCGCTCCTTCCAGAAACGTTCCGAGGCGCGGATCCGCGAACTGCGGCAGCACGCGGGCACGGTGTTCCTGGTCAGCCACAACAACAAGTCGATCCGCGACACCTGCGAGCGGGTCCTGTGGCTGGAGCGCGGCGAACTGCGCATGGACGGGCCGACCGAGGAGGTCATGAAGGAGTACGAGGCCTTCACCGGCGACAAGAAGCCGGCCCCCAAGCCCGCGCCGAAGAAGCCGGCCCCCGAGCCGGCGGCGCAGGCTCCCGGGAACCCCGAGGCACCGAAAGTCCCTCTTCCTTCCTGAAGCAGCCTCTGACGCCGGGCTCGATTATCCCTTTCATCAGCCTAATGACAGTATGTTATGAAAGGTGCGCCCGGAGTCGACGAGCCGAAGGAGTCCACTGCGATGCCCCAGCTGAGCGTGATCGTCCACGGGCCGAACGCACAGGGGCATCTGACCGAGCTGTTGGACTCCTTGGCGGCCCACCCCCTCCCCGACGCCGAGGTGATCGTCGCCGCGGTCGGCGACTGGGCGCGGGAGACGGCCGAGCGCCACGCCCCCGAGACGATCGTCGTACCGCTGCCGGACGGCACCGGTGACGCGGCGGCCCGGGCGGCCGGCGCCGCCCGCGCGTCCGGCCGCTGGCTGCACTTCGTCCACGCCAAGGACGGCCTGCCGGCCGGCGCGCCCCGCCTGATCGCCGAGCGGACGGCCGAACTGGACGCCACGGACCCCGCCGGCGCGGCGGAAACCCCCGTGGACGTGCTCCTCTTCGACCACGTCACCACCACCTGGAAGACCGCCGCCGCCCCCTCCTCCGACGGCCGTCACCTGGCCGCCGTCGGCCGGGCCGGGCGCCCCCTGGCCGAGGCCGCCGGCCTGCTGCGTCTCACTCCGCTGCTCGGCAACCGCGCCCTGCGCGCCGCGTTCTGGCGGACCCACGAGGAGGAGCTGACCACCGACGACGAGCCGTACGCCGCCCACGCGGCCCTGCTGCACGCCGGCCGCGTCGCCTGCCTGAACCAGCCGGCGTACGAGCACCGCGTGCTGCGCCCCGAGAGCCTGCCGCCGCGCGCCCCCGAGGACCGGCTCGCGCTCATCGACCGCTACGAGTCCCTGCTCGCGCTCACCCGGGACCGCCGCGCCCCCCGCACGGTGCTGTACGACCTGATGGTGCGCGACCTGGTGCGCACCTTCGCCCGCGAGGACCTGCCCGACCCGGTGGCCCGCGAGTTCTTCCGCCGCGCCTCCCTGGCCGCGGTCCGCTGGCGCCCCGAGGGCCACCGGCGCCCGGCCGGCCTGGAGGGCGTGCGGCACGGGCTGCTGGAGGAGGGCGCGTACGCCAAGTACCGCGCGTTCCAGACCGCCAACCGCACCCGCCGCGCCGCCCGCAAGGCCGTACGGACCCGTAAACGGCAGCTGGGCGCCAAGGTCCGCGACCACCAGTACCGCCGCGCCCTGAGCCGCCCGCCGGACCCGAACCTGGCCGTGTTCTCGGCCTACTGGGACCGCGGGGTGGCCTGCAACCCGGCCGCGATCGCCGCCAAGCTCGCCGAACTCGCCCCGCACATCCACCCGGTGTGGGTGGTGAGCAAGGAGAACACGGCCCTCCTCCCGCCCGGCACCGACCACGTCGTCCCCGGCACCCGCCGCTACTGGGAGACCCTGGCCACCGCCACGTACCTGACGAACAACGTCAACTTCCCGAACGCGGTGGTCAAACGCCCGGACGCCATCCACCTCCAGACCCACCACGGCACCCCGCTCAAGCGCATGGGCCTGGACCAGATGGACCACCCGGCCGCCGCCAAGGGCCTCGACTTCGCCGCCCTGCTGGCCCGCATCGACAAGTGGGACTACAGCGTCAGCGCCAACAGCCACACCACCCGCATGTGGGAACGCGCCTACCCGTCCCGCTACACCTCGCTGGACTACGGCTATCCGCGCAACGACGTCTTCTACACCAGCGACGCCCGGGCCGTCCGCGCGGCCCGCGACCGCCTCGGCATCGCCCCCGGCCGCACCGCCGTCCTGTACGCCCCCACCCACCGCGACTACGAGGCCGGCTTCACCCCCCGCCTCGACCTCGCCGCCCTCGCCGACCGCCTCGGCGAGAACACCGTCCTCCTCGTCCGCGCCCACTACTTCTACGGCGGCGCCGCCTCCCCGCTGACCGGCCTGCGCCGCTCCGGCCGGATCATCGACGTCTCCTCCTACGACCCCGTCGAGGAACTGTGCCTGGCCGCCGACGCGCTGGTCACGGACTACTCGTCGATCATGTTCGACTACGCCAACCTGGACCGGCCGATCGTGATCTACGCCGACGACTGGGAGACGTACCGGACCACCCGCGGCGTCTACTTCGACCTGATGGCCGAGCCTCCCGGCCAGGTCGCCCGCACCCAGGAGGAACTCGCGGAGATCTTCGTCTCCGGCGCCTGGCGCGACGAGAGCGCGGCCAAGGCGCGGGCCGCGTTCCGGCGCCGGTTCTGCGAGTACGACGACGGACGCGCCGCCGAGCGGGTCGTACGGCGGGTGTTCCTCGGCGAACCGGAGGAGTCGCTGCCGCCGGTGCTGCCGATCGAGGACCGCACCCCCGCCCCGACCCCCGAGGAGGCCACGGCATGACCCGCCCCGACGTCACGGTCACGGTCATCGTCTACAACGACGCCGCCCGCCTCCCCCGCGCGGTCGCCTCGCTGCGCGCGCAGACCCACGCGAACATCGAGATCGTCATCAGCGACGACCACTCCACGGACGACACGCCGTCCGTGGCACGGGCACTGGCGGCCCAGGACCACCGGATCCGCTACATCCGCCTGCCGGAGAACAGCGGCGGGTGCAGCGCCCCGCGCAACCGGGCCATCGAGATCGCCCGGGCGCCGTACCTGATGTTCCTGGACAGCGACGACGAACTCCCGCCCCGCGCGGTCGAGTTGCTGCTCGCCGCCCACCGGGAGCGCGAGGTGGACTTCGCCATGGGCGCGGTCCGCCGGGTCCGGGTGGACAACGGCCGCCGCTCGACCTGGATGCCGCACCTGGTCACCGAGCGCCGCACCGTGGAGGGCATCGAGTCCGACCCCCGTCTGCTCTTCGAGCACCTGTCGACGAGCAAGATGTACGCGAAAGCCTTCCTGGACCGCCACCGGCTGCGCTTCCCCGAGGGCATCCACTACGAGGACCAGCTGTTCTCGGCGCAGGCGTACTGCCTGGCGAAGACGTTCACGATCATCCCCGACCCGGTGTACGTCTGGTACATCGAGCCGTTCGCGGCGGCCGGCTCCGCCTCCATCTCCAACCAGCGGCACAAGATCACGAACGTCCGCGACCGCGTGCACGTCCAGCGGCTGATCGACGAGTTCCTGGTGAGCAGCGGTCACACGGGACTCCGGGAGGACAAGGACTACAAGTTCCTCAAGCACGACTTCCGGATGTACGCAGGCGACCTGCCGTACCGGGACGAGGAGTGGCTGGCGTCCTTCGCGGACATCATGAACCCCTACCTGGACACTCTGTCCCCCGCCGCGTACGCCCGTCTGCCCCGCCCCGAGCGGGTGGTCCTGGAGCTGCTGCGGGACGGCCGCCCTGCCGAGGCCCGGCTCGCGGCGCGGGGACTGGGGCACGGGGTGGCACCGCGGCACGTGACGACGGACGGCACGGGCGCCGCGTTCTGGGGCGACACCCTGCCCACCACGGACCGCGCCCGCCGCGAACTCGACGTCTCCGACCTGGAGCTGGACACCCGCCCCTTCCCCGCGGCGCAGTTCCGCCACGAGATCACGGAGCTGACGCCGGGCCCGGGAGCGACGCTGACCCTGACGATCCGCACGTACGACCCCGGCCTGCGCCTCCCCGTGGGCCCGCAGCGCGCCTCCCTCCTCCTGACTCCCGGCAGACGCCGTACGACGGTCCCGTTCCGCCTGGATCCGGTCCGCCCCGGCATCTTCGAAGGCACGGTCCGCCTCGACCTCGCCGCGGCCACGCTCCCCCTCCACGGCTTCGAGGGCATACGCCACCCGGTGCTCCGCCTGGACCAGCAGGGCCTGGCCAACTCGGGCCTGCTCCTGGCTCCGCTCACCTTCCCGACCCACCGGATCCGCATCCCCCACCACGAACTCACCGTCGAACCGGAACCCCGCAACCCGGGCCGTCTGCAGTTCCGCTGGACGCCGGTGGGGGTGACGGCGCGGGTGATCCGCCCGACGGTCCGCCGACTGGCCCGACCCCGGGTACGGAACGCTGCGCGGCTGGCGGCGAGTGTGCTGAGGTGAGGGGACGGCTTCGCAGCGCCGTCGTGCCGTCCGTACGCGATCGACTGCGGTTCCGTCGTGGCTGATCGCGCAGTTCCCCGCGCCTCTTCGGGGCGCTTACCGCTCAGGGCACCACGCGGTACAGGGTCTGACCGCCCGGACCCACGGCGACCTTCCGGAGCCAGGGGGCCGGGCTGCCGCCCACGACCCACTTCACGCCGTACTCCCCGAGAATCGCCCGCCGTTCCGCCGAGCCCGTACCGGCCGCGAAGTACCGCTCGACCGCCGCCTCCCGCCGCCCCGCATCCCCCAGGAACACGTCCGGGTACCCGGGCGCCACGGTGTACGCCCCGTACGCGGGGATCTGCCGGGCCGGGAACGTGCGGGCCATCACCACATCCCCGTACCGCACTCCCGCCCGCGTGATCCACTGATAGCCCACCCACGGCGTCCGGTACTTGTGCGCGACCGCCCCGGGCAACGCGTCCCGCCCCATCACGTACCCGAGCGTGCCGGCCTGCGTCCACGCCCCCACCGCCAGCGCGGCGAGCAGCACGCACGCCCACCCCCTCCGCACCGCCCGCCGCCGCGCCGACACCACCTCCAGCGCCGCCGCGAGCTGCGCCGGGACCAGGGCCGCGGGCAGGGCGCGGCCCCACGAGTAGTGGCCGGTCAGACCCCCTGCCGCGAACACCAGCGCGCCGAGGACGAAGAAGAGGACCAGGGGATCGCGGGGGTCGCGCCGCAGGCGGGATCCCAGCGCCACCACCCCGAGCAGCACGAGCCCGAACCGCCCGGTCAGGTCCTGGTACAGCGGCCGGTGGATGGCCTCCAGGTCCGCGCCCGCGGAGAACAGCGCGAAGAAGTCGTAGTACGGCCAGAGCCACAGCACCAGCAGCCCCAGGAGCAGCCCGGCACCGAGCCGGAGCAGCGCCGTACGGGCCGGCCGGGCCGCGAGCAGCACGGCGAGGGCGCCGAGGGACGCCACCACCCCGGTGAACTGGTGGCACAGCAGGATCAGCGCCCACAGCAGCCCCAGACCGAGCCACCTCCCCCAGCCGGGCTCCCCGCGCACCGCCCGCGTCAGCCAGGCCCAGAAGTGGAAGGCGAGACCGAGCGCGAACACGCTGGGGTACGACACCGTCAGCGCGAGGGAGTTCAGCCCGAGGAAGCCGCTCCAGTCGAACAGCAGCGGGCCCCAGAGGAGGAGCAGGCTCAGCAGGGCCAGGGCGGGGGCGGCGCGGTGGGCGCTCAGCGTGCGGACGTACCGCCATACGCCGCTCACCAGCAGCCCCATTCCGGCGAGCGCCGCCAGGCGCAGGACCACGAACACCGACAGGCCGGTCAGCTTGGCGACGATGCCGAGCAGCAGCATCCACGGGGAGTAGTACGGGCTCGGCGTGTCGGCGTCGACCAGCGGGTTGCCGGGGTGCGCGAGGCTGTGCCGCAGGCGCTGGATCGTGGCCGCGTGCATGCCGAGGTCGCCCGCCCACGGCAGGCGGACGACGACCAGGAGCAGCAGCACCACGAGGAGCGCAGCGGCGGCCTGGGCCAGCACCCGGCCGGCGCGCGCGACGGAGCCGCGCGGCCGTGTCGTACGGCGCTCCGGCTGGGTGTCAGGCGACGCGGTGTGCATGATCCATCGACCCTATCGGCAGGAAGGCGCCCCGGGGCGCGGGTGCGGCCCGGGGCGCCTTCGGTGCCGTACCGCTACGAGTGCGTACGCAGCAGCGTCCGCATCGTGCGCATCGCCACCGACAGGTTGGCGAGGTCGAACGAGTCCGAACCGCGGATCTCGTCCAGGGTGGTGCGGGCCCGGCCCAGGATCGCGGTGTTCTTCCGCTCCCACGCCGTGAACCGCTGCTCCGGCGTCGAGGTGCCGTTGCCCGCCGCGAGAACGTCCGCGGTGAGCGCCGCGTGCGCCGCGTACAGGTCCTCGCGGATGGAGGCGCGGGCCATGGACTGCCAGCGGTCGGCACGGGGCAGCTCGATGATGCGGTCCATCAGCTGGGTGATGCTGAGCCGGTCGGCGAGGTCGTAGTAGACCTCGGCGACGTCCAGGGGCTCCTTGCCCATGCGGTCGGCCACCGACACGATGTCGAGCGCCGGGAAGGCGGAGGAGAACCCGGCCACGCGGGTGGCGACCTCGTCCGGGACGCCGGCCGCGGACAGCTCCTCGTACACGTGCTGGTACCACTCCAGGTCCGCGCCGCGCAGCAGCTTCGGCAGCTCCTGCCAGACCCGCTCCACCCGCTCGGCGAAGAACTCGACCGTCTCGGCGAGCTCCAGCGGCTGCGGCCGGTTGTTCAGCAGCCAGCGCGTGCCACGCTCGACCAGCCGGCGCGAGTGCAGCCGGATCCGGGTCTGGACGGCCGCGTCGACCCTGTTGTCCAGGGCCTCCACCGCGTCCCACACCGGTGCCGAGCAGAAGATCGCGCGGGCCGCGGTCTGGGCGCGGACGATCTCCTCCAGGGAGGCGCCGGTCTCCTCGCGCATACGGTGCAGGTACGTCGTACCGCCCGTGTTGACCGTGTCGTTGACCAGCACGGTCGTGGTGATCTCGCGGCGCAGCGGGTGGTTGTCGATGGCCTCGGCGAAGCGCTCGCGCAGGGCCGTCGGGAAGTACGCGTGCAGCAGGCCGCGCAGGTACGGGTCGTCCGGCAGCGAGGTGTGCAGCAGCTCCTCGGCGACCGTGATCTTCGTGTACGCCAGGACGACCGCGGTCTCCGGGCTGGTCAGGCCCTGGCCCTGGTTGAGGCGCTCGCGGATCTGGCGGTCGGCGGGCAGGAACTCCAGCGCCCGGTCCAGGTGGCCCTCGCGCACCAGGTGGCGCAGGAACCGCTGCTGGGCGTGGAGCATGTCCTTGGCCTGGAACAGCGCGTTCGCCAGGGCGGTGTTCTGCGCGTAGTTGTTGCGCAGGACCAGCGCGCCGACCTCGTCGGTCATCTCGGCGAGCAGCTTGTTGCGCTGCTTGACGGTCATGTCGCCGTCCGCGACCAGGCCGTTCAGCAGGATCTTGATGTTCACCTCGTGGTCGGAGGTGTCCACGCCGGCGCTGTTGTCGATCGCGTCGGTGTTGATCTTGCCGCCGTGCGTGGCGAACTCGATACGGCCGAGCTGGGTCAGGCCCAGGTTGCCGCCCTCGCCGACGACCTTGACGCGCAGGTCCTTGCCGTCGACGCGGATGGCGTCGTTGGCCTTGTCGCCGACGTCGGCGTTCGACTCCGCCGACGACTTCACGTACGTCCCGATGCCGCCGTTCCACAGCAGGTCGACCGGCGACTTGAGGATCGTCTTCATCAGGTCGGCCGGGGTCATCTTGGTGACCTTGTCCTCGATGCCGAGGGCCTCGCGGATGTGGCTGTTCAGCGTGATCGACTTGGCGCTGCGCGGGAAGATCCCGCCGCCCGCCGACAGCAGCTCGGTGTTGTAGTCGGCCCAGCTGGAGCGGGGCAGCTCGAACAGGCGGCGGCGCTCCGCGTAGGAGGTGGCCGCGTCCGGGGTGGGGTCGATGAAGATGTGCCGGTGGTCGAAGGCGGCGACCAGGCGGATGTGCTCGGAGAGCAGCATGCCGTTGCCGAACACGTCACCGGACATGTCGCCGATGCCGACGACCGTGAAGTCCTCGGTCTGCGTGTCCACGCCCAGCTCGCGGAAGTGCCGCTTCACGGACTCCCAGGCGCCGCGCGCGGTGATGCCCATGCCCTTGTGGTCGTAACCGGCCGAACCGCCGGAGGCGAAGGCGTCGCCGAGCCAGAAGTTGTAGGTGTCGGCGACCCCGTTGGCGATGTCCGAGAAGGTCGCGGTGCCCTTGTCGGCGGCGACCACCAGGTAGGTGTCGTCGCCGTCGTGCCGGACGACGTCCTGCGGCGGCACGACCTCGCCGGCCACCATGTTGTCGGTGATGTCGAGCAGCGCCGAGATGAACGTCTTGTAGCTGGCGATGCCCTCGGCCAGCCACGCGTCGCGGTCCTTGGCCGGGTCGGGCAGCTGCTTGGCGACGAAGCCGCCCTTGGCGCCGACCGGCACGATGACGGTGTTCTTCACCATCTGTGCCTTGACCAGGCCGAGGATCTCGGTGCGGAAGTCCTCACGCCGGTCGGACCAGCGCAGGCCGCCTCGGGCGACCTTGCCGAAGCGCAGGTGCACGCCCTCCACGCGCGGCGAGTACACCCAGATCTCGTACGCCGGGCGCGGCGCGGGCAGGTCCGGGATGGCCTGCGGGTCGAACTTCATGGAGACGTACGCGTGCGGCACGCCGCCGAGCGCCTCCTGGAAGAAGTTCGTGCGCAGGGTCGCCTTGATCACGGTCAGGAAGGACCGCAGGATCCGGTCCTCGTCCAGGCTGGCCACCTGCTCCAGGGCCGCGTCCAGCTCCTCCAGCAGCGCGTCGGTGATCTCCAGGCCGGCCTTCTGCCGTTCCGGGGACATCCGTGCCTCGAACAGGGAGACGAGGAGCCGGGTGGTGTGGACGTTGTTGCGGAGGGTGTCCTCCATGTAGTCCTGCGAGAAGGTCGAACCGGCCTGCCGCAGGTACTTGGCGTAGGCGCGCAGCACCATCGCCTGCCGCCAGGTCAGCCCGGCGCTCAGCACGAGGGCGTTGAAGCCGTCGTTCTCGGCCTTGCCGGTCCAGGTCGCGGCGAACGCGTCCTGGAACCGCTCGCGGGCGTCGTCGCCCAGGTAGTCGCCGCTGCCGTTCGCCGACGTGGGCATGCGCAGACCGAAGTCGTAGATCCAGGCGGTGGTGCGGTCCGCGCAGCGCAGCTCGTACGGCCGCTCGTCGGTGACCTCGACGCCCAGGCGGCTGAGCACCGGCAGCACCTTCGACAGGGAGACGGTGCCGCCCTTCTGGTAGATCTTGAAGCGGCGCTCGTCGGGCGCGGCGCCCACCGGCTCGTACAGGCTCAGCGAGAAGGCCTTGTCCTCGCTCAGCTGCTCCAGGTGGACGAGGTCGGCGACGGCGGCACGCGGCGAGTGGTCGGCCTTGTAGCCCTCGGGGAAGGCGTGGTTGTAGCGGCGCAGCACCTCGGCCGCGCGCTCCTCGCCGCACTCGGCGGTCAGCGCCTCGGCGAACGCGTCGGCCCAGGAGCGGGCCGCCTCGACCAGGCGCACCTCGATGCGCTCCTTGTCGGCGTCCGACAGCTCGGGCAGCTCGGTGCCCTGCGGTACGCGGACGACGAAGTGCAGCCGGGACAGGATCGACTCGGTGTTCCAGGCGGTGAAGTCGACGCTGGTGCCGCCCAGCTCCTCCTTCAGGATGTCGATGATCCGCAGCCGGACGCCGGTGGTGTAGCGGTCGCGCGGCAGGTACACGAGGGCCGAGTAGTAGCGGCCGTACTCGTCCTGGCGCAGGTACAGCCGCAGCCGGCGGCGCTCCTGCAGATAGAGCACGCTCGTGGCGATGGCCTGCAGTTCGGCGACCGGGGTCTGGAACAGCTCGTCGCGCGGGTAGGTCTCCAGGATCTGGAGCAGGTCGCGGCCGTCGTGGCTGTTGGGCGAGAACCCGGCGCGCTCCAGCACCTCGTCCACCTTGCGGCGGATGACGGGGACGCGGCGCACGGACTCGGTGTAGGCGGCGGAGGAGAACAGGCCGAGGAAGCGGCGCTCACCGACGACGTTGCCGTCCGCGTCGAACTTCTTGACGCCGATGTAGTCCAGGTACGACGGCCGGTGCACGGTGGCCCGGCTGTTGGCCTTGGTCAGCACGAGCAGCTTGTGCTCGCGGGCCTTGGCGCGGGCGTCGGCCGGGAGACGCTCGAAGGAGGGGCTGACCGGGTGCTGGTCGTCCTCGGCGTGGTGCGGGTCCGAGCGCAGTATGCCGAGGCCGGTGCCGGGCACGGCGGCGAGCGTGTCGTCGTCGCGCAGCTGGTACTCGCGGTAGCCGAGGAAGGTGAAGTGGTCCGCGGCCAGCCAGCGCAGCAGCTCGCGGGCCTCCTCGACCTCGGGCCGCGGCAGGTCGCCGGGGGTGGGCTCGCTGTCCAGGCCGTCGGCCAGCCGGGTCGCCGCGTCCCGCATCTTCTCCCAGTCCTCGACGGCCTCACGGACGTCGGACAGGACGCGCAGCAGGTCCGCGGAGATCTGCTTCAGGTCGGCGCGGTCGGTCTCCCGGTCGATCTCGACGTGGATCCAGGACTCGATGTGCGCGTCGTGCGGGAGTTCGCCGGTGGGCGGGGTCGGCAGCACCTCGATCAGCTTGCCGGTCAGGTCACGCCGGACGACGAACTGCGGGTGGATGACGACGTGGATGCCACGCCCCTGCCGGGTCAGCTCGTTCGTCACGGAGTCGACGAGGAAGGGCATGTCGTCGGTGACGACCTCCACCACGGTGTGGCTGCAGGTCCACCCGTTCTCTTCCACGGTCGGGGTGTGCACCCGGACGTTCGCGGTGCCCTGGGGGCGGTGCTCGGCGAGACGGTAGTGCGAGACCGCGGCGCCGAAGGCGTCGACCGGGTCGCGGTCGGCGAGGTCTTCCGGGGCGGTGTGCAGGTAGTAGCGCTGGAGGAACGCGAGCACGGACTCGCTGTCCGGGGTGCCGGGAGTGCCCTCGCTCGTCGACCCGGTCGGTAGGTGCCCCCCGACCGGGCTGTTCTCAGCTACCCGGGCGGCCCTTTCGAGCAGCTCGGCCTTGGCTTCGTCCAGCTTGGTCTGCATTGTCCTCTGACTCCTGTCGCGCGCCGTTGCGTGACGTAGAAGGAAGTACGGTCTCTTCCCTTGCGGCATGACGCCACGGCCCGGGGTGTCCGGTCGGTTCCGACGGTATGCCGCGGGGTGAGATGAGCGGGGGGTATTCGGCCATTGTCGGGGCGTCTTTTGGGTGTGACGCCGCTCTCGGCGCCGTCACGATCCGGACCGCCCTCGGCGCTGCGGAGGCTTCCGCGCCCCCGTCCCGCCCGCGAAGACCAGCGACCGCCGCCCGGTCACGGAGGTGTTCCGTGCAACCCGGGCGCAGGGCAGGAGCAGGATCGCCCCCGCGAGATATCGCGCTGATCACGCCACAAGGCTATCGCCACTTACCCGGGGCCCGTCATGAGCCGTATGTGTACAAAACCGAGGGGTGAAGTTTGACGTTCTGCACAGCGGCGGGGCGGGGGCGGGTGACGTATCCGGTCGCGCCCCCGTGCCCCCGGACGCACCCTGAAAAGCACCGGGCCCTCTTGGCAACCGCGCCCGGCGGGGGCACCGTGCCCAAGAGTTCTCCCGCACAGCCCGGAGTCTGCCCCGAGGAGCCGACATGCCCACGAAGATCCTCATCGTCACCGGCGACGCAGCGGAGTCCCTGGAGGTCCTCTACCCGTACCAGCGCCTGCGCGAGGAAGGCTACGAGGTCCACATCGCGGCCCCCACCCGCAAGACGCTCCGCTTCGTCGTCCACGACTTCGAACCCGGCTACGACACCTACACCGAGAAGCCCGGCTACACCTGGCCCGCCGACCTGGCCTTCTCCGACGTCGACCCGGGAGACTACGCGGCCCTCGTCATCCCCGGCGGCCGGGCCCCCGAGTACCTGCGCAACGACGCCGAACTGCGCAAGATCCTCAAGGCCTTCTTCGACGGGGACAAGCCGGTCGCCCAGATCTGCCACGGCCCGCTGCTCACCGCCGCGATCGACTCCCTCCGGGGCCGCCGGGTCACGGCCTACCCGGCGCTCGAACCGGACATGCAGGCGGCCGGAGCGGGCTTCCAGGACACCGAGGCGGTCGTCGACGGCACCCTCGTCTCCTCCCGCGCCTGGCCGGACCACCCGGCCTGGATGCGGGAATTCCTGAAGGTGCTGCGCACGAAGGCGCCGGTGAGCTGAGGGAGGAGGCGGGCGGGGGTGCTCACGCAGCCGCAGCGCAGGGGCACCCCACAGCCCAGGGGAACCGAACCGTGCCCCGCCGAGCCCCGGCTACGCCGCTATCTTCCGTGCCTCCGCCACCGCCTCGGCCAGGGTGTCCACGACCGGCACCCCCACCCCCTCCAGGCTGGCCCGGCTGTGCGACCCCCCGGTGTACAGCACGGCGCCCGCGCCCACACGCCGGGCGGCGACCGCGTCGTCCGCCGCGTCCCCGATCACCACGGTCCGCGCCGGCTCCACCGCCCCCGCCAGCGCCTCCAGGTGCCGCACCATGTGCTCGGCCTTGCTGCCGCCCGACGGCCCCGTACGCCCGTCGACGCGTATGAAGTGCGCCTCGATGCCGAAGCCCCGTACCAGCGGCACCAGTTCCTCGTGCCCGTACATGCTCAGCAGCGACTGGCTGTGTCCCGCCGACCGCCATCCCGTGAGCAGTTCCACCACGCCCTCGGTGAGGCCGCACCGCACCCGGTGCTCGGCGTAGTGCCGGTGGAAGACGCCGTCCATCAGCTCCCACTCGGCGTCGGTCGGCAGCCGGCCGATCAGCCGCTCGTAGAACTTCGGCACCGGCACGCAGTACAGCGACCGGTACTGCTCCAGCGTGATGGGCGGGATCCCCAGCTCGGCGAAGGCCGCGTTCGTCGCCCCGATGATCGCGTCATTGTCGTGGAACAGCGTGCCGTTCCAGTCCCAGACGATGTGCGCGCTTCCGTGCATCCCCATGTCCAAGACCGTACCCGCCACCACTGACAATCAAGGCGCCGCCCCGGTCGGCCCGGGTCAGCCCTGCCCGACCAGGTTGGGGATCTCCTGCGTGGCGTACCACAGCAGCTCGTGGTCGTCCGCCCCGTCCACGACGAACTGCGCGTCGTCGTCCCCGCCGTCCGCCGCCTCCAGCGCCTGTGCCGCCGCGCTCACGTCCGCCTCCGCGTCCTCGGCGTCGACGTGCACGGAGGCCGCCTTCGCGAGCGGCACCGCCGCCGTCACGGTGACCTCGCCGAGGGCGGACGGTTCGAGCCCACGGCCCGGGTCGACGGTCGCGGCGCCGTCGGGCACGTCCACGGCGACCACGACCCGGCGCCGTACCGCGCCCGGATCCGCCGCCAGCAGCCGCAGCGCGGCCAGCGCGGCCCTGCTGAGCGCCGCGTACTCCAACTCCTCGATGTCCTCGGAGAGGTACCACTCGCGCAGCGCGGGCGTGACGGCATACGCGACGAACGGGCCGCTCCCCAGCTCACCCGTCTCGTGCGCCTCGGCGAGAGCGGGGAGGGTCAGGGGGACGTAGACGCGCATGCTGGCCGCTCTTTCCTGGTCAAAGGCTCGGCTGGGGGCCCGGGGAGAGCGGCTGGCGCGTCTCCCGGAGGGCCTTCAGGATACGTGCGCCCGTCCCCTTTCGGGCCCCTGCCCACACCCGTGGAGGCGTCCACTCCGGGCCGCCGGTTCACCCTCCCCCGCCGCTTGCCGACGGGGTCGAGCGCCTCCCGCACCCCTCGGATAGGTGAACATCCCGGACCGTCTTTGGCCCGCCGGCTTTTCCTTGCCAGCCGCTCCGGAGCCCCCGTACAAGATCCCCACCAGCTAGTTACCGCCCGGTATCCCCGGGCCAGCCGAACGGGGACCCCATGAACAAGGTCATGAGCCGCGCCGTCCCGCCCCGCCCGCGGCACCGCCCGCCGACCCGCCGCGACTCCCGCCGTCCCGGCGGCGCGCCACCCCGCACGCCCAGCCGGCCGGCGGCCACCGCCCCACGCGCCGAGGAGCCCCGTACAGCGCCCGTGACGGCCGTACGGCAGCCTCGGCCGACCGACCTCTTCGCAGACCGTCTGCTGGCCGTTCTGAGCGGCCAGCGGCCCGTCCACTGGATGCTCCGCCACACCGCGGGCCGCGCCTACGACGAACTGGCCCGCCTGGCCGAACGCAGCCCCCTGCGCACGCTGGGCCCCCGCCCGGTCGTCCACGACATCGGCTACTACGTCCCCAGCGAAGGCGCCCTGGAGGTCTTCGCGCGCATCTGTGCCGGAGACCGGCTACGCGCCATGGCCTTCCGCCTGGAACTGGGCAAGGACCTCCGCTGGCGCTGCACGGCGGTCGAGACGGGCGCGCCGTAACACCCGGTGCTCGACCGGCGCTCAGGGGTCTGGGGCACCCGGCCACGGCACAGGGCGCCGCGCAGACAACGCGGAAGGGCCGGGCCCCCGGAGGAGACCCGGCCCTTCTCGAACGTGCTCCGGCGCCTACTTCTTGCGGCGCCGTCCGCCCTTCGCCTGCCGGCGACGCTCGGCCCGCGTCAGACCGTCCGACTCGGAGCGCACCGGCTCGTCGTCCTCCAGGTCGCGCTCGACGACGCCGCCCTCACCGTCGACCGTCGGCGCGGAGAAGTGCAGATCGCGCCGCTGCGGAACGTCCAGACCCTTCGCGCGGATCTCCGGACGCGCGCCCGCCTGCGCCGGAACCGTGTCCTGCACGCCCTCGGCGACCGGCTCGGCCTCCTCGACCGGCACCTCCTCGACCTGCTGCTCGACCTGGACCTCCAGGTTGAACAGGTAGCCGACGGACTCCTCCTTGATGCCGTCCATCATCGCGGTGAACATGTCGAAGCCCTCGCGCTGGTACTCGACCAGCGGGTCCTTCTGCGCCATCGCGCGCAGGCCGATGCCCTCCTGGAGGTAGTCCATCTCGTAGAGGTGCTCGCGCCACTTGCGGTCCAGGACCGACAGCACGACCCGGCGCTCCAGCTCACGCATGATCTCGGAGCCGAGCTGCGTCTCACGAGCCTCGTACTGCTCGTGGATGTCCTCCTTGATGGACTCCGAGATGAACTCGGCGGTCAGACCGGCCCGGTCGCCGGCCGCGTCCTCCAGCTCCTCGATGGTGACCTTCACCGGGTACAGCTGCTTGAAGGCGCCCCACAGCCGGTCCAGGTCCCAGTCCTCGGGGAAGCCCTCGGAGGTCTCGGCGTGGACGTACGCGTCGATCGTGTCGTCCATGAAGTGCTGGACCTGCTCGTGCAGATCCTCGCCCTCCAGCACGCGCCGGCGCTCGCCGTAGATGACCTCGCGCTGCCGGTTGAGCACCTCGTCGTACTTCAGAACGTTCTTACGGGTCTCGAAGTTCTGCTGCTCGACCTGCGACTGCGCGGACGCGATCGCGCGCGTGACCATCTTGTTCTCGATCGGCACGTCGTCCGGCACGTTGGCCATCGCCATCACGCGCTCGACCATCTGGGCCTTGAACAGACGCATCAGGTCGTCGCCCAGCGACAGGTAGAAGCGGGACTCGCCCGGGTCGCCCTGACGGCCGGAACGACCGCGCAGCTGGTTGTCGATCCGCCGCGACTCGTGCCGCTCGGTGCCGAGGACGTAGAGGCCGCCCAGGCTCTCGACCTCGTCCTTCTCCGCCTTGACGGCCTGCTCGGCCTTCTCCAGGGCGGCGGGCAGGGCGTGCGCCCACTCCTCGATGTGCTCCTCGGGGTCGAGGCCGCGCTGGCGCAGCTCCGCCTCGGCGAGGTCCTCGGGGTTGCCGCCGAGCTTGATGTCCGTACCACGGCCGGCCATGTTGGTGGCCACGGTCACGGCGCCCTTGCGGCCGGCCTGGGCGACGATCGAGGCCTCGCGCTCGTGGTGCTTGGCGTTCAGCACCTCGTGCTGGATGCCGCGCTTGCTGAGCTGCTGCGAGAGGTACTCGGACTTCTCGACGGAGGTCGTGCCGACGAGGATCGGCTGGCCCTTCTCGTGCTTCTCGGCGATGTCGTCGACGACCGCCTCGAACTTGGCCACCTCGGTGCGGTAGATCAGGTCCGACTGGTCCTTGCGGACCATCGGCCTGTTGGTCGGGATCGGGACCACGCCGAGCTTGTAGATCTGGTGGAACTCGGCGGCCTCGGTCATCGCCGTACCGGTCATGCCGGAGAGCTTCGAGTAGAGGCGGAAGAAGTTCTGCAGGGTGATCGTGGCGAGCGTCTGGTTCTCGTCCTTGATGTCCACCCCTTCCTTCGCCTCGATCGCCTGGTGCATGCCCTCGTTGTAGCGGCGGCCGGCGAGGATACGGCCGGTGTGCTCGTCGACGATCATGACCTCGCCGTCGATGACGACGTAGTCCTTGTCCTTCTTGAACAGTTCCTTGGCCTTGATGGCGTTGTTCAGGTAGCCGACGAGGGGGGTGTTCACCGACTCGTAGAGGTTGTCGATGCCCAGCCAGTCCTCGACCTTGGAGACGCCGGCCTCGTGGATGGCGACGGTGCGCTTCTTCTCGTCGACGTCGTAGTCGCCGGTCTCCTCGACGCCCTTGAGCGGGTTGCCGGCCTCGCCGCGCTTGAGGCGCGTGACCAGCTTGGCGAAGTCGCCGTACCACTTGGTGGCCTGGTCGGCCGGGCCGGAGATGATCAGCGGCGTACGGGCCTCGTCGATGAGGATGGAGTCGACCTCGTCCACGATGGCGAAGTTGTGGCCGCGCTGCACCAGCTCGTCCTTCGACCACGCCATGTTGTCGCGCAGGTAGTCGAAGCCGAACTCGTTGTTCGTGCCGTAGGTGATGTCGCACGCGTACTGCTCGCGGCGCTGGGCCGGCGTCATGTTGGCCAGGATGCAGCCGACGTCCAGGCCCAGGAACTTGTGGACGCGGCCCATCATCTCGGAGTCGCGCTCGGCCAGGTAGTCGTTGACCGTGATGAGGTGGACGCCGTCGCCCGACAGGGCGTTCAGGTACGCGGGCAGCGTGCCGACGAGGGTCTTGCCCTCACCGGTCTTCATCTCGGCCACGTAGCCGAGGTGCAGCGCGGCGCCACCCATCAGCTGCACGTCGTAGTGGCGCTGGCCGAGGACGCGCTTGGCGGCCTCGCGCACCGTGGCGAACGCCTCGGGGAGCAGGTCGTCCAGACTCTCACCGTCGGCGTACCGCTGCTTGTACTCCCCGGTGAGGGCCCGCAGCTCGGCGTCGGAGAGGTCGACGAAGTCCTCTTCGATGGAGTTGACCTGGTCCGCGATGCGGTGCAGCTTGCGCAGGATCTTGCCTTCGCCTGCACGCATGATCTTCGAGAGGACGGACACGGGGGTTTGTCTCCTTGCCGGTCGGGCCTGGGACGGTCGGTTTCCATTTGACGTACTGAGCAACGGCCATCGTATGCGAGGACCCGGCCGTGCCGGGAGGCCTGGCGGCCCGACGGCTGCTTCACCCAGGACAACGGCCCGGGTATCCGGATAGTGCCGCATCGGCGCGAGGAATTGCGCGAAATGTGATCGCTCGCTCACGCATCGCGAAAATCCATGGCTCCGGACGGGTGTCCCGAGCAGAATCGGGCGATGGAACCCGTCACGCTCACCACTGACCGTCTCGTGCTGCGCCCGGTCGGCCCCGACGACACCGACGCGGTGTACGCGGCCGTGCAGGACGCCGACATCCAGCGCTGGACGACGGTCCCCTCGCCCTATCTGCCGGAGCACGCGATCAGCTTCACCGAGCAGATCGTCCCCGACGGCTGGGCGCAGGGGTCGATGTTCACCTTCGGCGTCTTCCTCACCGGCGGGGAGCTGGCCGCCATGCTCGCGCTCACGATGCGGTCGCTGGGCACGGCCGAGGTCGGCTTCTGGGCGGCCAAGGAGCACCGCGGCCACGGGTATGTCGCGGAGGCCACGCTCACCGCCTGCCGGTGGGTCTTCACGGAGGTCGGCGTCGACCGTGTCGAGTGGCGGGCCGAGGTCGGCAACCACGCCTCCCGCGCGGTGGCCGAGCGGGCCGGCTTCACCGTCGAGGGCACCCTGCGCTCCGGCATCAACAACAAGGGCGTGCGCCGCGACTGCTGGATCGGCTCCCTGCTCCCCTCGGACCTGAGCCTGCCCTCCACGGCCCCGTACCTGCCCGGGCGAGCCTGAGGGAAGCGGCCGCGTCTCCGGTGGACGCACGCGCGCGTGTCGGACGGACGGGGATGAACGCGCAGCTCATCGCGGGCTGTCAGCGGCACCGTCTATCGTCCGACGCATGACGACCCTGCCGCGCCCCACCACCACCCTCACCGCGGACGACGCCCGCCGGATCGCCCTGCGGGCCCAGGGCCTGCTCGGCGCCCCCGACCGGCGCGCGGGTGTCCGCGGGGTGCTGCGCCACCTCGGCGCGGTCCAGCTCGACACGATCTCGGTGCTCGCCCGCTCCCACGAACTCGTGCCGTACGCGCGCCTGGGCGCGACCGGCCGCAAGACGGTCGAGGAGGCGTACTGGACTCAGGCGCACGCGTTCGAGTACTGGTCGCACGCGGCCTGCATCCTCCCCATCGAGGAGTGGCCGCACTTCGCGTTCCGCCGCCGCGCCTACCGCGACCGCCCCCACTGGCACCACGAACTCCCCGACGGCGCCTACGACCAGGTCATCAAGCAGCTGCGCGCGGAGGGCCCGCTGACCGCCACGGAGCTGGGCGGCGCGAAGAAGACGAGCGAGTGGTGGGACTGGTCGGGCACGAAGGTCGCCGTGGAGCGGGCGCTGATGTACGGCGAGGTGGTGTGCGTGGAGCGGCGCGGCTGGAAGCGGGTGTACGACCTGGCCGAGCGCGCGGTCCCGGACGCGCTGCTGCACGACGAACTGGACGACACCGAGTGCCTGCGCCGTCTGGTCCGGCTGGCGGGCGAGTCGCTCGGGGTCGGCACACGCGCGGACATCGCCGACTATCACCGTCTCAAGGGCGAGCAGGTCGAGGCGGTGATCGCCGACTCGGGCCTGGTGCCGGTCGAGGTCGAGGGCTGGGGCAAGCCGGCCTGGGCGGACCCGGCCGCTCTGGCGACGCCGCCGCGCGGCCGGCACCGCACCACGCTGCTGTCGCCGTTCGACTCGCTGATCTGGGAGCGGGCGCGCACGGAGCGGATCTTCGGCTTCACCCACCGGCTGGAGGCGTACGTGCCCAAGCCCAAGCGGGTCCACGGCTACTTCGCGATGCCGGTGCTCGCCGGCGGCCGGCTGGTCGGGCGTGTCGACCCGGCCCGGGAGGGCCGCACGCTGGTGGCCAGGCAGGCCACCCTGGACGGCCCGAAGGCGGTCCCGGCGGTCGCCCAGGCCCTGGTCGAGGCGGCGACCTGGGTGAACTGCACGAACGTCCGCGTGGAGCGGGTGGACGCCCCCGAGCTGCGCGAGCCCCTCACCCGGGAACTCGCCGGCCTCCTCGGATAGGCGTCGGGGACAGCCGCTAGCGGATCTCCAGGATCTTCTCCCGCATCGCGTAGACCACGGCCTCCATCCGGGAGTGCAGCTGCAGCTTCTCCAGGATGTTGCGGACGTGGTTCTTCACGGTGTTCTCGGAGATGAACAGCTCCTTGGCGATGTCCCGGTTGTTCATGCCCGTGGCGACGAGTTTGAGGACCTCCAGCTCACGGTCGGTCAGCCGGGGCGCGGGCACCAGCCGGCGCTCGTCGGTGCGCTGGATCATCGACTTGAACTCGGTGAGGAGTTTCGACGCCATCGACGGGCTGATCTGCGACTGTCCGTCGGCGACCGCGCGAATGGCGGTGGCCACCTCGTCGGTCGAGATCTCCTTGAGGAGATATCCGGTCGCGCCCGCCTTGATCGCGTCGTAGAGGTCGGCCTCCTCGTCGCTGATCGTCAGCATGATGATCTTCGCGCTGGGGGCGACCTCCTTGATGGAGGTGCAGGCCTCGATCCCGCCGCGCTTGGGCATGCGGACGTCCATCAGCACGATGTCGGGCAGCAGGTCGGCGGCCTTGTCGACGGCCTCGGCACCATCGCCCGCCTCGCCGACGACCTGGATGTCCTCCTCGGCCGCGAGCACGATCTCCAGGCCGCGCCGGAAGAGGGCGTGGTCGTCCACGACCAGGACTCTGATCGGCTCCTCGCGTGAAGAACCCACGTCCGGGCCCCTGCCGATGACATCGTCGTCGGCGTCCCCGTCCCGCATCGGTCCGAAGGTGTCCGCCATCGTTCCTCCCCCTGAAGGCTGTGGCCTGTGGTCCTGTGCCATCGCCAACCCAAGGCAGCGGCCCACCGGTTGGGCCGGTGGGGCCATGATTTCATGCCTGGGCGACACCGGGGTGACGTGCGGGGCGCGAAGTGGTCGCACACCGGTGCCCCTGGGGGCGCACACGCGCTCCAGGGGCACCGGCTCAGCTTCAGCCGGGTGGGTCAGCCGCCCAGCGTGCCCCCCGCCGCGGGGGGCTGCGCCTCGGTGACCATCGGGTCCGTGCTGAGGTGGATCACGCCGTAGTCGTACGCGTGTCGCCGGTAGACGACGCTCGGCTCCTTCGTCTCGGAGTCGACGAACAAGTAGAAGTCATGGCCGACCAGTTCCATCTCGTAGAGAGCCTGGTCGAGGGTCATCGGGGCGGCGACGTGGGTCTTCTCCCGGACGACGAGGGGGCCTTCGCCCTTGACCTCCAGCGAGCCGATCCTCTTGGTCGGCACTCCGTCGGGCTCCTCCTCATGGACGGGGAGGCCGTTGCCGTTCAGGGTCGCCGCGCCCGGGACGTGGTCGGGGACCTCTGCCGCCGAGATCCGGCGCGCGCCTCGGCGCGAGAACCGCTTGTCGTGCTGCTTGCGCAACCGCGCGTCCAGCTTCTCCGCCGCCAGGTCGAGTGCCGCGTACGGATCGCTGGCCGCCGCCTCCGCCCGGATCACCGGACCGCGGGAGCGGAGCGTGATCTCCACTCGGTCACAGCGGTCGGCCTGTCGGGGGTTGGGCTCCTTGGACACCTCGACGTCGAGGCTGATCACCTTGGCATCGAGCCTCTGGATCTTCTCCAGCTTCAGCTTCTCGGCCACGTGCTTGCGGAACCGCTCGGGCACCTCGGTCTTGCGGCCCTTGACGACGATGTCCACGCAGAACTCCGTTCCCGGATCGCTCCGCTCCATCGGCGGAGCATCTCCCTTTTGCACCAGGTCCGGTACTCACCGGACCTCGGACTCGGTGACTTCCACCTCCTCCTCCCCCATGGACGAGATCTCCACCCCATCGGCGCGGGTGATTGCGGGAAAACCCGCGGCACGGCATTCGGATATGAGAGGTGTGGCCTGCGCCTTTCCTCACAACCGAACATATCTCGCCCGGACGGATGTCGTCACCCTCTACTGCGCCGTACCTCCGTTCAGGTGAATTGCCCCTCCCACTACCTGCAACGATGCAGGCTGACGGTCAGTTCCTGTTTATTTCGAAAGAATCGCGAGGAGCGGCGATCACGGCGGCATGGAGCACCCGCCGGAGGGCGTTCGCCCCCGCCTTTTCCGGTGCACTGTGCACCGACTTCCTCCTGTCCGGCCGTACGCCGATCCGCCGTTCCCCCCTACCTTCCCGAGTTATGGCTCCATACACAGCCGTTCCGCCATCCCGGCGGGACAAACCCCCCTCCCGCAGGGCCCGCGCCGCCTCCGCGAGACTGGCGCCCGTCGTCATCAGGTCGTCGACGAGCACGATGCGGCCCGCGCCGAGCAGCCGGCCGCCGCCCGCCGCCACCTCCAGCGCCCCGGAGAGGTTCTCCAGACGCCGCCGCGCGTCCAGCCCCGCCTGGTCCGCCACGGGCCGCCGCTGGCGCAGCACGGCCGCCACCCGGGCCGGCGTCCCGGTGCGCCGCAGCTCCCCCGCTGCCGCGAGCGCCATCCGCCGCACCGGATCGTGCCCACGCGCCCGCACGGCCCACCGGGCGGAGGGCACGGGAACCAGCAGCACGGGGCCGTGCCACGGCCGACCGGCCGAGCCGGCACCGGCCCGGCCGCCATCGTCGCCGAGGCCCGCCCGCACGGCCCTCGCGAGCGCCGTGCCCAGCGCTCCCGCGAGTGCCAGCGCGCCACGCTCCTTGTGCGCGAGCAGCAGCGTCCGCACCTCCGCCGCGTAGGGTGCCACCGCGTGCACCACCGGCAGCCCGGCCGGCTCCGGCACCGGCCGCACCCGCCGCGCCGCGACGCCGTCCAGCGTGGCCCGGCACCGCGGGCAGAGCGCCGTACGAGGTGCACCACAGCCCGCACAGTCGGCCGGCAGCACCAGGTCGGTGAGGTCCTGCCACCACCCCCGCATGACCACCACTGTGCCAACGTCCCTGCCGACCGGCCACCCCTGTGGAAAACGCCCTGTGGAAAACTCCGAGCAGCCGTCGGCACCTCAGCCGGGACAGACCGGCGCCTCAGCCCGCGCAGATCGGTGCCTCAGCCCGGATAGACCGGTGCCGTCCCGTCCTTGTCGACCTTCTGCCACTGCGCCCCGGACGGCAGTCGGACGATCCCGTCCTCCGAGTAGGCCACCAGCGGCACCCGCTCGTCCTCGGACGCGGCGATCGCCTTGACGCCGGGGAGTGCGCCCAGGGCGGGGCCGTCGAGCGTGGATCCGTCGATCTGGACGTACCGCATCTGCTGCACGCCCCCCTGCTCCTGGCCGGCGGCGAGCACCCTGCTGTCGCCCGCCCACGAGACGGCGCTGACCTGCTCCAAGTCGGGTGCCGCCGACCGCAGTCCGTCCACGGAGGTGCCCTGCCCGGTCCCGTCGTCGTGCTGGATCCGGCCGATGAGCAGGGACTGCTTGCCGTCCTTCTCCACGACCAGCGCGATCCGCGCCCCGTCGGCGGCCACCCGCGCGTCCTTGATCTGGCCGTTCAGGTCCGGGACGGCGACCTGCTCCGGTTTGGCGGCGCCCTGCTCCACCATGAACAGCCGCGGCCGGTGCCGGTCCCGGTCGGCCACCCACAGGTCGCCGCGGGCGTCCCAGCTGGGCGTGGTCAGCCGCTCGGCGGGGGTCGCGCCGGCACTGGTCACCAGCGCCTCGCCGAGCGAACCGTCCGGCGCCAGCGACGTCACGTACAGCGACCTGCCCTCGTCGCCGACCCCGGCCGCCGTGCGCTCGTCCCGCGACACCGCCACCGACTGCAGCCCCTTGCCGCCCTCGCCCAGCGGACCCGGCACCGGAACGGAGCCGGTGCCGGTGCTCCCGGTCGGCATCCGTACCACCCGGTGCTTGCCGTCGAGGAAGTACAGGTACTCCGGGCGCTTCGACGACCCGTGCCAGGCGACGGACTCGGCGCGCTCCTCGGTCAGTTCGCACAGCCGGTCGTCGCCGGCCCCCTGCAGCTCGACGGACTCCAGCGTCGGAACGAGGTTCCGCAGGGTGAACAGCACCTGCGTCGCCATCTCGGTGCACTTGCTCGCCGCGACCTGGGACGGCTTGAGGTTCAGCGGCACCGTCAGCTTGTTCTGGTCGTCCGGCGCCAGCCCGGACGCGCTCTTCCGCAGCGCCGTACCGGTCGGGAAGCTGGACCTGACCACCGGCCCGAGCCAGGTGGTAGGCCCTTTCAGCAGCGAACGGACCATCTGGGTCATCGCGTCCACCTTGCTGCGCACGAACACCGGATCGGCGACCGCCACCGGCTGCCCGCTCGCCCCGACCGTCGCGTTGGAGGCGAAGTAGTACTTGTCGACGGACGTGTAGTTCCGCTGGAAGTCCGACTTGCCCATGACGACGCCGTCGGGCAGCCCGTCGATGCGCCACTGCCCGCTCTTGGGGTTCTTCGTGAGGTGCAGCTTCTTGCGGTAGGAGCCGCCGACGGGCTGGTAGGCCTGCTGCGCGTCGACCGTGGCGACCCGGGAGCCGGCCAGCACACAGGTGACGCTGTTGGTCTCCTCCCGGCCGCCCGGGCTGCAGTCGGTCTCGATGGTCGGCCCGTTCGCGAGGACCGTGGTCGACCGCTCCGGCCGCCACTTGCCCGCCGCGTCGGGCGTCAGGTACTTGCGCGCCGTGTCGTACTCCGGGTCGTCACTGGTCAGCGCCTCCAGGAAGCCCTGCATGATCTCGCCCGGACCGGCGCCGTCGGCCGGCGGCATGGCGAACACCCGGACCCCGGTGTCCTGCCGCGGCGTGGACTCCACGTCCCGCAGGTCCCCGCTGTCGGGCATCGAGGCGCAACCGGCCAGCAGTACGACGCCCAAGGCGGCGTACGCCATCGCGCGTACCGGCCGCTGCCGTGCGCCCCCCTCGCGGTCAGCGACCACGAAATGCCTCCCCTGGCTCGGTCGAGTCCTCCGGCGTGGCGGCATCGGGCCGGCCCTCGCTCGTGTCGGGCGCCGGACGTGCGGCGGTCCCCTCACCCGGACGGCGTGCGCCACCGGTGGGCCGGGGCACCACGCGCGCGCCGTTGCCGTTGCCCGGCAGCGCGGTCGGGTCGGCGGCGGGCGTCCCGGTCAGCCGCGGCGCGATCGGCGCCCGGGGCGGCAGCGCGGGTGCCTGGGCACCGTCCTGCTGCACCGGAACGGTCGCCCGCTTCTCCTCGCCGCCACGGGGCCGGCCGGCGTCGTCGAGGCCGCGGTTGCGGCGTGAGTCCTTGGGCTCCAGCGGTATCGGCGAGCCCCGCAGCGGCTCGTCCGCGGTCCTGGGCAGCGTCAGCCGGAACTGGGAGCCGCCGCCCGGCTCGCCCCAGGCCTGCAGCCAGCCACCGTGCAGCCGCGCGTCCTCCAGGGCGATCGACAGCCCCAGGCCGGTACCGCCCGTCGTACGCGCGCGTGCCGGGTCGGCCCGCCAGAAGCGGCTGAAGACGCGGGTCGCCTCGCCGGGCTTCAGTCCGACGCCGTAGTCCCGCACCGCGACGGCCACGGCCCCGCCCGCCGCGGCGAGCTTCACGACGACGTCCTTGCCCTCGCCGTGCTCGACGGCGTTGACGACGAGATTGCGCAGCACGCGCTCCACCCGCCTCGCGTCCGCCTCGGCCACGACGGGCTGCTGGTCGCCGAGCACCCGTATGTGCGTGCCCTTGCGCTCGGCGAGCGGCTCGGCGCCGCTCACCACCCGCCGGACGACCTCCCGGAGGTCTATCGGCTCGGCCTCCAGCGCCGCGGCGCCCGCGTCGAAACGGCTGATCTCCAGCAGGTCCGCGAGCAGCGACTCGAACCGGTCCAGCTGGTCGGCGAGCAGCTCGGCCGACCTCGCGGTCACCGGGTCGAAGTCCTCACGCGCCTCGTGGATGACGTCGGCGGCCATCCGGACGGTGGTCAGCGGGGTGCGCAGCTCGTGCGAGACGTCGGAGACGAACCGCCGCTGCATCCGCGACAGGTCCTCCAGCTGCTGGATCTTGACCTGGAGGTTCTGCGCCATCTTGTTGAAGGCCTCGCCCAGGCGGGCGATGTCGTCCTCGCCGGTGACCTTCATCCGCTCCTGCAGCCGTCCGGCGGACAGCCGCTCCGCGATGCCGGCCGCCATCCGCACCGGCGTGACGACCTGCCGCACCACCAGCCAGGCGATGGCGCCGAGCAGGACGACGACGAACAGCCCGGCGGTGGCGAGCGTGCCCTTGACCAGGCTGAGGGACTTCTCCTCCTGCGTGAGCGGGAAGAGGTAGTACAGCTCGTACGGGCGGCCGTTCGGGTCGTTGACCTGCTTGCCGATGACCAGGCCCGGCTGCGATTCCCTGCCGCCGTCGTAGATGATCCGTGTGTTGCTCTGGACGGCCGTCGTACCGCTGTTGACCCGCTCGCGCAGGGCCGCGGGCACGCTGGACGTCGGGTTGACGTTCCCGGAGCCGCGCGGGCTGCGCCCGCCGCCGCTGTCGTCGCCCACGGGCAGCGTCACCACGTCGAAGGCGCCCGCGCCACCGCTGGACAGCGACTCCACGAGGTCGCTCATCCAGGGGATGACGTTCTGCGCCTGCCGACCGTCCGCGGTCGTCGTGCCGTCACCGGTGGCCGCGCCGGTGCCACTGGCCGCCTCGTCGGCCTTCTGCTTGGCCACCGCGAACCCGCCCGTGGCCTGGCTCTGCGACGCCTTCACCTTCGCGTCCAGCAGGCCGTTGCGCACCTGCCCGATCACGACGAAGCCCAGCAGCAGGACGACACCCAGCGACATCAGGAGGGTGGTGGCGACCACCCGGAGCTGGATGTTGCGCCGCCACAGCCGCATCACCGGCAGCAGCGGACGGCGCACCCAGCGCAGGAACAGCCGCAGGACCGGGCTGCCCTGCACCCCGCCCTGCAGCAGCCCGCCCTCGAACAGGCTCCTGAAACGCGTACCCGCCGCCGTCCGGCCGACAGGCCGCCCCGGACGGGTCCCGGACCCGCCGGGAGCCGAAGCGGCGCTGTCCCCGGACATGTCAGCTCGGTCCCGCCTTGTAACCGACACCACGGACGGTCACCACGATCTCCGGCCGCTCCGGGTCCTTCTCGACCTTGGAGCGCAGCCGCTGGACGTGCACGTTGACGAGCCGCGTGTCGGCCGCGTGCCGGTAGCCCCACACCTGCTCCAGCAGCACCTCACGCGTGAACACCTGCCACGGCTTGCGCGCGAGCGCGACCAGCAGGTCGAACTCCAGCGGCGTCAGCGCGATCGACTGCCCGTCCCGCTTCACCGAGTGCCCGGCGACATCGATGACCAGGTCACCGATGGTGAGCTGCTCCGGCGCCGGCTCCTCGGACCTCCGCAGCCGCGCCCGGATCCGGGCCACCAGCTCCTTCGGCTTGAACGGCTTCACGATGTAGTCGTCGGCGCCCGACTCCAGGCCCACGACGACGTCGACGGTGTCGCTCTTGGCCGTGAGCATCACGATCGGCACACCGGACTCGGCCCGGATCAGCCGGCACACCTCGATGCCGTCCCGTCCGGGCAGCATCAGGTCCAGCAGCACCAGGTCGGGCTTGGTCTCACGGAAAGCGGCCAGCGCCTTGTCGCCGTCGGCTACGAAAGACGGCTCAAAACCTTCACCACGCAGCACGATGCCGAGCATCTCGGCCAGTGCGGTGTCGTCGTCGACGACAAGGACTCGTCCCTTCATAAACGACATCATCCCATTAGCTAATCGTTACCTGGCGTGACCTGGCACACAGCTCCGCAAGAGCCTCGGCCGTCACGGGTGAAACGGCTCCCTCCTCGGTGACGATGGCCGTCACCAGCTCGGGCGGCGTCACGTCGAACGCCGGGTTGTACGCCTGGGTCCCCAGGGGTGCCACCGGAATCCCGCCTCCTGCTCCCGTCACCGGCACCTGGGGTGCTGTGACCTCGGTCACCTCAAAGCCGGGGCGCTGCTCGACCTCGATGGACGCCCCGTCAGGGGTGTCCGGGTCGACCGTCGTCACCGGCGCCACCACGATGAACGGCACATGGTGGTACCGGGCGAGCACGGCGAGCGGATAGCTCCCCACCTTGTTCGCCACCGAACCGTCGGCCGCGATCCGGTCCGCACCGATCAGCACCGCGTCCACCTCACCCGCCGCGAACAGGGAACCCGCCGCGTTGTCGGTGAGCAGGGTGTACGCCATGCCACTGCGGGCCGCTTCGTACGCCGTCAGGCGAGCACCTTGCAGCAACGGACGCGTTTCGTCCACCCACAGCCGCCGCAACCGTCCCTCGCGATGCGCCGCCAGGGCCACCGCGAAGGCCGTGCCCTCCCCGCCGGACACCAGTGATCCGGTGTTGCAGTGGGTCAGGATCCGGTGCCCGCCACCGGGCAGCAGCTCGTCCAGCAGCGCCAGGCCGTGAGCCGCCATCCGGGCGCTGGCCTCGGCGTCCTCCTGGTGCAGCGCCCGCGCCGCGGCCAGCGCCGCCACCGCCGCGGCAGTGGAATCGCCGGTCCTGGCCAGCGCCGCCTGGTACGCGCCCTGGGCCCGGCGCACCCCGACGGACAGATTCACCGCGGTGGGCCTGGCCTCCGCGAGCGCTCGTGCCGCCTCGGCCACGTCGAAGCCCCGCGCGGCGGCGAGCGCGACGCCGTACGCCCCCGCGATCCCGAGCAGCGGCGCCCCGCGCACGGCGAGCGAACGGATCGCCTCCACCAGCGCCGACGCGTCCGTGCACACCAACTCGGCCTCTTCGGCCGGGAGCCTCGTCTGATCAAGAAGGACCAGTACGGGACCTTCTGGTGGTTCCTCCCATCGGATCGCCGGTATCTCGGTGGACCGCTTGTCCCCGCCGGTTCGCGCCTGCTGATCAGCCATGCCGTCAGTCTGCCCCGGATCCGGCGGACAATTGAAGGCATCAAGCCCCCACCGCGGCCGGGCCCCTGGTCACCGGCCCATGGCACGATGGCTGCCAACCTGCCGCCGCGACCGCGGCAGGGCACCGAGAAGGAGCTTCGATGACAGACACTCCGGGCTGGGCCCCGCCCGGATCCGACCCGTCGTCCGAGGGCCGGGAACCCGGTGCGTCCGGCAGCGCCGAACCCGCAGACCGCCCCGGCCCCACCGAGCCCGCGCCGCAGCCGGGCGCGGACGCGCAGGGCCCAGGCGGGAAGTGGTCCAAGGAGCAGCCGCCACCCGGCCAGTGGTCGGCGCCCACCGGTGCCCCCAGCCCGAACCAGGCCCCACCGCCACCGCCGCCCGGCCCTGGCTGGGGCGGCGGGCATCCCGGCGGCCCTGGCCCCGGCGGCTACGGCGGCGGATACGCGGGCCCACCCGGCGGCTACGGCGGCGGGTACGGAGGCCCTCCCCCCGGCCACGGCGGTTACGGCACCCCGGGCGGCTACCCCGCCTGGGGCGGCGGCTGGGGCGGTCCGCCGCCCGCGGCCAAGCCGGGTGTCATCCCGCTGCGCCCGCTCGGCGTCGGCGAAATCCTCGACGGCGCCGTGTCCACCATGCGCACCTACTGGCGCACGGTTCTCGGCATCGCGCTGGCCGTCGCCGTCGTCACGGACGCCTGCCTGGTCCTCGTCCAGGGCTTCGTCCTCAACGACGCCCTCGCCCGCACCTCGCTCGACAGCAGGACCGCCACCCCCGACGACGTCTACCGCGCCCTGCGCGAGTCCCTGCTCGGCACCGGCATCGTCACGGTGATCTCCGCAGCCGCCGTCATCGTCGCCACCGCCCTGCTCACGACCATCACCAGCCGCGCCGTACTCGGCAAGCCGGTCAGCACCGGTGAGGCCTGGCGTGAGGCCCGCCCACAGATCCCGAAGCTGGCCGGTCTGCTCATCCTGCTCGGCCTGATCACCGTCGGCGTGATCGTCGCCGGCTCGCTGCCCGGCATCCTGATCCTCGCCGGCGGCGGCAGCGACACCGGCGGAGCCGGGCTGTTCGCCCTGGGCATCCTCGGCGGAGTCGTCGTCGCGGTGTGGCTGGCGATCCGCTACTACCTGGCCGCGCCCGCCCTGATGCTGGAACGCCAGGGCATCACGAAGGCCATGGGCCGCTCCGCCAAGCTGGTGCGCGGCTCCTGGTGGCGCGTCCTCGGCATCCAGCTGCTCGCCTGGCTCATCGCCAACATCGTCTCGGCGATCGTCACCATCCCGTTCGCCCTCATCGGATCCGCCGTCAGCGGCGACAGCATGGACAACTTCCTCGGCCCCAACGGCGGACACGTCGGCTGGGCGTTCCTGATCATCCGAGGGATCGGCTCCCTGATCGGCACCACGCTCACCCTTCCGATCAGCGCCGGCGTCACCGTGCTCCTCTACATCGACCAGCGCATCCGCCGTGAGGCCCTCGACCTCGAACTGGCCCGCGCCGCCGGTGTCCAGGACCACGGCACCGGCACCCCCGGCCCCGTCCCCAGGAGCTGATGCGGTGAGCCTCGCGGGGGAAGTTCTCACGGCGGCGGCCCCGTCCGGAGCCGCCGCCACGGCCGTACGACAGCTGTTGCGCGCGACGGACCGGGCGGTCCTGGCGGCCGGCGGCTCGGGTGACGAGCCGCCGGTGACCATCCCGCGTGACCCCGCCCGGGAGGCTGCCCGGCGCGAACTGACCAAGGGGATGTACCACGAGAACGACCCCAGCCTGCTCCAGCGCGCCCTGAACGCGTTCTGGGACTGGCTCGACCGGCTGTTCAGCACGGCCGCCTCAGCCACCCCTGGCGGCACGGTCGGCCTGATCGTCGTGGTCCTGTTCGTCATCGCTGTCCTGGCCGCCCTGTGGTGGCGGCTCGGCATCCCCCGCCGCCAACCCTCCTCCGCCGCAGCCCTGTTCGACGAGCGCCCCCGCAGCGCCGCCGAACACCGCGCCGCCAGCGAGGCACACGCGGCCCAGGGCCACTGGAACCAAGCCGTCCAGGAGCGCATGCGGGCCCTCGTCCGCTCCCTGGAGGAACGGGCACTCCTCGACGTACGCCCCGGCCGCACCGCCGACGAGGCGGCCGACGAGGCAGGCCGCGTCCTGCCCGCGCACATTGACCGACTGCACGCCGCGGCCCGCGAGTTCGACGACGTCACATACGGCGGGCGCAGAGCGACCGAGCAGTCGTACCACCGCCTCGCCGAACTCGACCGCGACCTGGAACGCACCAGGCCGAGCCTCGCCGACAGCACCACCAGCACGGCCCACAGCACCCGCCAGGGGGCAGCCGAGTGACCACCGAGGCCACGTCGACCACCACCTCCACCGCACCCACCGGCCGCCAGGTGTGGACCCGGACACGAGGCATCGCGCTCGCCGTCGTGCTGATCCTGGGCGCGGCCGTCGCCATGGCCGCCGTACGCTCCACCGCCCGGCACGGCGACCTGGATCCGCGCTCCGCCGACCCGTACGGCGGCCGCGCCGTCGCCGAACTCCTCGCCGAGCGGGGCGTCTCCACCCGCGTGGTCACCACGCTCGGCGCGGCACGCGCCGCCGCCGGCCCGGACACCACTCTCCTGGTCGCCGCACCCGACCGGCTGACGCACGGTCAACAGACCCGACTGCACACGGCAACAGCGTCCTCCGGCGGCCGGACCGTCCTGGTCGCGGCCGGCAGCTGGTCCGTCGAACGGCTCGCCCCCGGGGTCACCGCGGACCCTGCCACCAGCGGCGGCTCCACACTCGCCCCGGACTGCACGCTGCCCGAGGCCCGGCGCGCGGGCACCGCCGACACCGGCGGCATCCGGTACACCACCACCCACCTCGACGCCGACTCCTGCTACCCCAGCGCACGCCTCGCCACCCTGCTGCGCATCCCCGCGGCATCCGGGGGCGGCGACACCGTCGTGCTCGGCGCGCCCGACATCCTCTACAACGACCGCCTCGACGAGCAGGGCAACGCCTCGCTCGCCCTTCAACTCCTCGGCTCCCGCCCCCATCTGGTCTGGTACCTCCCCTCGCTGTCCGACGCCTCCGCCACCGGAACCGGCGAGCAGAAGGACTTCCTCGACCTGCTTCCCTCGGGATGGCTCTGGGCCACGCTGCAGCTCTTCATCGCGGCGGCTCTCGCCGCCTTCTGGCGGGCACGCCGCTTCGGCCCGCTCGTGCCCGAGAAACTCCCCGTGGTGATCCGCGCCTCCGAGACCGCCGAAGGCCGCGCCCGCCTCTACGCCAAGGCCAACGCCCGCGACCGCGCTGCCGATGCTCTTCGCGCCACCACACGCACCCGCCTCGCCCCCCTCGTCGGCGTCCCCGTCGCCCAGGCGCACACGCCCGAGGCCCTGCTTCCCGCCCTGTCCGCCCATCTCGTCGGCGACGGACAGGCCTTGCACGCCCTCCTGTTCGGACCGCCGCCCGGCGACGACGCGGCCCTCCTCGCACTCACCGACCAACTCGACGCCCTCGAAAGAGAGGTACGCCGTTCATGATGGACCCGACCACTGACAACGCCGGGCAGAGCGGGGACCCGGACACCGCCCGGGCCTCCCTGGAAGCCCTGCGTGCCGAGATCGCCAAAGCCGTGGTCGGCCAGGACCCCGCCGTGACCGGCCTCGTCGTCGCCCTTCTCTGCCGCGGACATGTACTACTGGAAGGAGTCCCTGGAGTCGCCAAAACGTTGCTCGTCCGCACCCTCGCGTCCGCACTCGAACTCGACACCAAGCGCGTCCAGTTCACCCCGGACCTGATGCCGAGCGACGTCACCGGTTCTCTCGTCTACGACACCCGCACCGCCGAGTTCTCCTTCCAGCCCGGCCCGGTCTTCACCAACCTTCTCCTCGCGGACGAGATCAACCGCACCCCGCCCAAGACCCAGTCGTCGCTCCTGGAGGCCATGGAGGAGCGTCAGGTCACGGTCGACGGCACCCCGCGCCCACTCCCCGAACCGTTCCTGGTCGCCGCGACCCAGAATCCGGTCGAGTACGAGGGCACCTACCCCCTCCCCGAAGCCCAACTGGACCGTTTCCTCCTCAAACTGACGATCCCTCTGCCCTCCCGCCAGGACGAGATCGACGTCCTCACCCGGCACGCCTCGGGCTTCAACCCACGCGACCTGCGCGCCGCCGGCGTACGCCCGGTCGCCGGCCGCGCCGACCTGGAGGCGGCCCGCGCAGCAGTCGCCACGACGACCGTGTCCCCCGAGATCACCGCTTACGTCGTGGACATCTGCCGCGCCACCCGCGAGTCGCCGTCCCTCACCCTGGGCGTCTCCCCCCGCGGCGCCACCGCCCTGCTCGCGACCTCACGCGCCTGGGCGTGGCTGACGGGCCGCGACTACGTCATCCCCGATGACGTGAAGGCCCTCGCCCTGCCCACCCTGCGCCACCGCATCCAGCTGCGCCCCGAGGCCGAGATGGAAGGCGTGACCGCCGACTCGGTCATCAACGCCATCCTCGCCCACGTCCCGGTCCCGCGCTGATGGCACTCACCGGACGCGCCGCCCTCCTCGCGGCCCTCGGCTCGATCCCCGTCGGCATCCTGGAACCAGGCTGGACGGGGATCCTCGCGGTCAACGGCCCCCTGGCCCTGGCCTGTGCCTGCGACTACGCATTGGCCGCGCCGGTACGCCGTCTGCTGCTGACCCGCTCCGGCGACACCGCCGCCCGCCTCGGCGACACCGCCGATGTCACGCTCACGATCACGAATCCGTCCCGCCGTCCGCTGCGGGCCCAGCTGCGGGACGCATGGCCACCCAGCAGCTGGCAGCCGGGCACCGAGATCGAGGCCTCCCGGCACCGGCTGACCGTGCCGGCGGGCGAACGCCGACGCGTGACGACCCGACTGCGTCCCACCCGCCGCGGCGACCACCAGGCCGACCGTGTGACGATCCGCTCCTACGGCCCTCTCGGCCTCTTCGCCCGCCAGGGCGCCCACAAGGTGCCCTGGACGGTACGCGTCCTGCCCCCGTTCACCAGCCGCAAGCATCTGCCGTCGAAGCTCGCCCGACTGCGTGAACTCGACGGCCGCACAAGCGTGCTGACCCGTGGCGAGGGTACGGAGTTCGACAGCCTGCGCGAGTACGTCCCCGGAGACGACACCCGCTCGATCGACTGGCGAGCCACGGCCCGGCAGTCCGCCGTCGCCGTCCGCACCTGGCGCCCCGAACGCGACCGGCACATCCTGCTCGTCCTGGACACCGGCCGGACGTCGGCCGGCCGGGTGGGCGACGCCCCGCGCCTGGACGCTTCCATGGACGCGGCCCTGCTGCTCGCGGCCCTGGCCTCCCGCGCCGGCGACCGCGTAGCACTACTGGCCTACGACCGCCGGGTACGCGCCCTGGTCCAGGGGCGCTCGGCAGGTGACGTGCTCCCTTCTCTGGTCAAGGCGATGGCCACACTCGAACCGGAACTCGTCGAGACCAACGCGCGTGGACTCACCGCCACCGCTCTGAGGACCGCTCCTCGCCGTTCCTTGATCGTGCTCCTCACGACGTTGGACGCGGCACCGGTGGAACAGGGTCTGCTTCCTGTGCTTCCACAGCTCACTCAGCGCCACACGGTTCTGGTCGCGTCGGTGGCGGATCCGCACATTGCCCGAATGGCGCAGGCTCGTGGGAACACAGAGGCCGTATATGAGGCGGCGGCAGCGGCTCAGGCACAGAACGAGCGCCGGCGCACCGCCGAACAGCTCCGTCGGCATGGGGTCACAGTGGTGGATGCGACTCCTGAGGATCTGGCGCCGGCACTGGCGGACGCCTATCTGGCTCTGAAAGCAGCGGGTCGGCTCTGAAAAACCAGCTGCGATCCGCCGCCGTCCCTCCGGGGATCCCGTCGGGTTCTGAACGCAGAAAACCCCCGCATCTTTCGATGCGGGGGTTTTCTCAATATTTGTTCGGCGGCGTCCTACTCTCCCACAGGGTCCCCCCTGCAGTACCATCGGCGCTGTGAGGCTTAGCTTCCGGGTTCGGTATGTAACCGGGCGTTTCCCTCACGCTATGACCACCGAAACACTATGAAACAATCAACAACCGTTGGCTGTTCGTGGTTTCAGAACCAACACAGTGGACGCGAGCAACTGAGGACAAGCCCTCGGCCTATTAGTACCGGTCACCTCCACCAGTTACCTGGCTTCCAGATCCGGCCTATCAACCCAGTCGTCTACTGGGAGCCTTAC